>NZ_JBSHFH010000077.1:0-27550 GCF_053617235.1 Streptomyces sp. NPDC055749
ACCTCACGGTCTTCCGGCGCCCCTCTTTCTTGTTTCGCTTCCCTCACCCAGCCGCCCACGGCTCGAAGGGGCTGCTGCGAACGCCCGCCAGGGCATGCTGCTCAGCTCGGTGGAAGTGAAGGCCGCGTGCGATGAGCAGAGTCTCGCGGTGGTGCTCCGCGGACTCGCGGGAGCAGCCGAGTGCGGACATCGCACGTCCCGCCGCGTTGCGGCACTCCGCCTGAGCCCAGAGGTCTGGGCGCCTTGAAGGCGAAGAGGGGCGACCGCGAGGCCGCCCGTTCCCTGTGCCTGGCCGGCATCAAGGTCGCGGTCGGCCCGCTCCTGGGCCGCGCCCACACCGAGCCGCATAGTCCGGATGATCAATGGGCTGGAGGCCGACGTCGTGACGGTGGTCGGCGACCTGGCGGACGGAAAGCCCTCCGAACTGGCTCCGGCCGCACTCCCATTGCGTCATCTGGAGTCCACGCACGGCGCGTTCTTCGTGGCAACCACGAGTACATGTTCGACGGCGCCGAGGCTTGGGTCGAGGAACTGCACGGTCTCGGGATCACCAGCTCGCCGACCCCGTCGTCTCCGGACTCGGGAAGGTCGACGACACACAGCTGTACGTCACCAACGGCGCGGGCTTCTTCGGCCCCCCGGTACGGGTCGGCGCCGAGCCCGAGGTCACAGTGATCGAACTACGCGCTTGAAGGCGTGCCCGACATCCCCCGGGCACGACAAGAAATGCCCCCCGATCTGCGTTTCCGCAGGTCAGGGGGCATTTTATTGTGGAGCCTAGGAGATTCGAACTCCTGACATCTGCCTTGCAAAGGCAGCGCTCTACCAACTGAGCTAAGGCCCCGAAATAGTGGACAGCACCGAACACGTCCGTGTCGCGGCGACCGTCGCAGACCAGAGTACCGGGTGACCCCCTGAATCCTGCAAAAGGATTGGGACTCCCGGTCGCCGACCACTCTCCGTAAGATGCTCGGCGAGGTTCGCAGCAGCGAAGCCGCAGCGAAGGGGAGACGCAATGGACGCAGCGCAGCAAGAGGCTACGGCGAGAGCCAGAGAGCTTCAGCGCAGTTGGTACGGAGAGCCGCTGGGGGCGCTCTTCCGCCGGCTGATAGATGATCTCGGCCTGAACCAGGCCAGGCTCGCCGCGGTGCTCGGGCTGTCGGCCCCCATGCTCTCCCAGCTGATGAGCGGCCAGCGCGCCAAGATCGGCAACCCCGCGGTCGTACAGCGCGTTCAGGCGCTTCAGGAGCTGGCCAGCCAGGTGGCGGACGGCAGTGTCAGCGCGGGAGAGGCGACCGACCGGATGGAAGAGATCAAGAAGTCGCAGGGCGGGTCGGTCCTGACCTCCACCGGCCAGACCTCGACCACGGGCGGAGCCCCCACCGTCAGGCGCGTCGTCCGCGAGATCCAGTCCCTTCTGCGGTCGGTCTCCGCGGCGGGAGACATCATCGATGCCGCGGACTCCCTCGCCCCGACCCACCCGGAACTGGCAGAGTTCCTCAAGGTGTACGGCGCCGGGCGCACCGCGGACGCGGTCGCGCACTACGAAGGACACCAGAGCTAAGCACCCGGGCCGGGAGATATCTCCCGGGAACCGGGCACGAGCCGAAACAGAACTGGGAGCGGACGCAGCGCAATGGGTGAGGTCTTCGCTGGTCGGTACGAACTGATCGATCCGATCGGACGTGGTGGGGTCGGTGCCGTCTGGCGCGCCTGGGATCACCGGCGCCGCCGCTACGTGGCGGCCAAGGTCCTTCAGCAGAGCGACGCTCATACGCTGCTGCGCTTCGTACGCGAACAGGCACTGCGGATCGAGCATCCCCATGTGCTGGCTCCCGCCAGTTGGGCCGCCGACGACGACAAGGTCCTGTTCACCATGGACCTGGTCAGCGGCGGCTCGCTGGCTCATGTGATCGGTGACTACGGCCCGTTGCCCCCGCGCTTCGTCTGCATGCTCCTCGATCAGCTGTTGTCCGGTCTGTCGACGGTGCACGCGGAAGGCGTCGTGCACCGCGACATCAAACCGGCCAACATCCTCATGGAGGCCACCGGAACGGGCAGGCCGCATCTGCGCCTCTCCGACTTCGGCATCTCGATGCGCAAGGGCGAACCCCGTCTGACCGAGACCAACTACGTGGTGGGCACTCCCGGTTACTTCGCGCCCGAGCAGATGATGGGCGCCGAGCCCGACTTCCCCGCCGACCTGTTCGCGGTCGGTCTCGTCGCGCTCTATCTGCTCCAGGGCAAGAAGCCCGACTCCCAGGCGCTCGTCGAGCACTTCGCCTCGTACGGAACTCCGAGTGCCCCGCAGGGAATCCCCGAGCCGCTGTGGCAGGTCCTGGCCGGTCTGCTGCAACCCGACCCGCAGGCCCGCTTCCGGACGGCCACGGGCGCGCGCAAGGCCCTCACCGCTGCGGCCGAGATGCTGCCGGAGCCCACCGAGGGCGAGGAGCCGGTGGAGGTCTTCGACCAGATCGGGCCACTGCCGGCCGGATTCGGCCCCGCAGGGCCGCTCAACGGCCGCCAGACGCCCGAGCAGGACCCTCTCCAGTCCACAGCGCACCACGCGGCCCAGAACCCTCAGCAGGACGCACAGACCCCCCAGCACTCCGCCCAGCAGCCCTACACACAGCAGCCGTACACCCAGCCGTCCGGACTGCCCACGCCCAACCCCACTTCCAGCCCCACTTCCAGCCCCGCACCGATCCCCGCCCCGGCGCCCTCGCCGATGTCGGAGACGGGCAGCTTCCACCTCGCGCCGCCTCCCCAGCAGACCGCGACACCGCCCCACTCGGCTCAGCCGGTCACTCCTCACGCTCCGCTCCAGGCGCATACGGGCTCCCCCTTCCCTGCTGCCGCGCCGGATCTCGCCCAGGCCCCCACCACCGCGGTGCAGCACGATCCGTCTCCTACTCGTGCTTACACCGCCCAGCGCCCGCAAGTTCCCCATCCCGCCGCGGCCGTTTCACCGGCCTCCTCCGGCCACGGCGCACCCACCCGCCAAACGCGACCGGGACCGCCCCCGAAGGTGGCGATCCCGGTCCTCATCGTTGCGCTGATCTGTTTCGCGGTCGGTGTCTGGGCGCTGACTCAGACCTGACGTGCAGGAGCCGGCGGGCCCTGGTCCAACAGCCCGGCAGCCCCGGTCTACCAGGTCTGCGTCGGCCCGCCGTACGGCGGCTGCTGCCCGCCCGTGCCCGGCTGAACAGTGGCGGGAACCGTGCGGCGCCTGGCCAGCAGCGTCCACGCGCCGAGCCCGAGCACCAGCACGGCGCCCGCGCCGATCCCGGCCGCGGCCACCAGCTTCATCGTGTCACTCTGGGCCGCCTGCGGGGCGCTCTGCCCGCTCTTCGCCATGTCCTTGTCCTCGTCGCTGACGCCGAAGATGCCGGCCGCCCCCGCGTACGGCGACGCCTTCGGGTCGTTGCGGACACTGACCTTCAGCCTCAGCGGAATCGCCTTGTCGCCGTAGAACTCCGCGACCTTCGGGCTCAGCGTCACCGACAGGTAGTACCAGCCGGCGAAGCTCATGGCGCTGACATCGGAAGCGGAGTCGAACCGGTTCCGGTAGTCCACCGGAGGCAGCGGATCCAGGGCGACCGTCGCGGGCTCACCCGAGTACGAGAGTGTCGCGTCGTCGACATGGCCTTGGGCCGGGTTCTCCAGCGACAGCGCGAGCGCGTTGCCCAGGTACTCCGTCGACTTGTTGTTGTTACTGAGCGCGGCGCTGGCGAAGATCTGCTGTCCCCAGTCCACCGGAACCCGGTAGAAACGCGTCTGACCAGGTGCGACGGAGTCCTGCCACTCTCCGGTCTCCAGACCCGTGGCCTCGTAGAAGCTGCTGCCGCCCGCCCGCTTCTGCTTGCCCGAAGGCGGCACGGGTGAGGCCGATGACCAGTTCTCCGGTGCCTCGGTCCCCTGCGCGTCGGCGCCCTTCGCCTCGGGTTCCGACGCGTACCGCAGCTCGAGGGCCCACTCGCCCGGCGACGACGTCGCGTTGCTCTTCCGCTCGATCAGGACGTTGTACTCACCGCCTTCTCGGCAGGTGCTGTTGCCCTTCTCCACGATCCGGTGCGCGTACGCGGCGATCGGGCGGGCGAACTCCGCCGAACCGAAGATCGCGTCCTCGGAGCTGCACTGCGTATCGTCGACGTCCCTGATGCTGACCGTGATGCCGTCCCCGTAGGCGACCTTGCCGCCCTTCGGGGGCACCACCACGGCGGACACGTAGGCGTTGGTCTCGGCGTCGAGGTTCAGCCGGTAGTAGAGCTTCTGGCCCGGCTTGATCGCACTCCGGTAGACCGAACCGGACTTGAGCTCCGACGCCTCGGCGTTGGTCTCCGTACCCCGTACCGTCCGGGCCTCGGGATCGAAGGCGTACGGAGCCGGGTCGTCGGCCGCGTGCGCCTGACCCGGCAGCGCCGCCACCGCGCACATCGCCGCGATGGACGCCAGCGTCACCCGGCCCCTGTTGCGCTGCCTCTTCACGCGCTTCCCCTCGTCGTCTGCGTGGCCGCCCCGCGCCGACTGCGTACGAACACGAGCCCCGCGATCACAGCCACCACGGCGCCCGCTCCGGCAGCGGCCGCGATGCCGGTCCATCCTGCCCCGCCCGCACCGCCGCTGTCTTCGGCCACAGCGGAATTGCCCTGATTGTCCGCCTTCCCGTCCTGCCCGCCGGTGCTCTTCCCCGCCAGGACAGGGGCATCGTGCTGCGGACCGGCGAGCTCGTCCCCGAGGACCGCCACTCTCAGCACGAAGCCGATCCGCGGGTTCTCGGCGATCTCCGCGGCCTTCGCTCCCAGGGTCACCGCGATGTAGAAGTCGCCCTTGTTGTGCACCGGCTGGACAACCGAGCGGTGCTCGTAACGGTTGGTCCAGGCGACCGGGACCGATCCCATCCTGATAGCCGCGGGCCGGCCGTTGTACAGCGCCGTCGAAGAGAATTCGCCACCCCCTCCGCCGACGGGAAAGCGGGCCGGGGTGAACAACTGCGTCCCGCCGTACGAATAGGACGCGGAAATTCCTTTCACCGTCGGTTCGTTGGCGAACTCCACGTCGTAACGAACCTGCTGCCCCCACCCGGCCGGAACCCTGTACCAGAGGGTCTGCGCGGGCAGGATCCGGTCCCGCCACACCCCCTTGCCCAGCGCCTTCGCGTCGTTGAACCCTGTGCCGCCCCGCACCTCGCGCGGGTCTCCGGCGGGCAGTACGGCGCTCTTGCCGCCCTCGCCGTACTCCGGCTGCGACTGGGCCGGGGTCACATCACCGGCGAGCGGCGCCTCAACCCCGTACAGCAGCTCGACCGGCCAACGCGCCGCGGCGGAGCCCCTCTTGCTCTTGCGCTCCACCACCAGCCAGTACCGGCCCGCCTCGTCGCAGCTGCGGTTGCCGTCCGCCGAGCGGATACGGGAGACGGCCGAGGTCAGCGGGGTCGCTCCCTCCCGCTGGGAGAAATGCTCGGTGCTGGTGACGCAGTTGCTGTCGGTGCCGTAGGCGATGGCGGTGCTCAGACCGTCGAGGGTGTCGACCGCCGCACCGGGCTGCGGTACGGCCGTCGCCGCGAAGTCCACGGTGGACAAGTCATCGAGATCGACGGCGTAGTACCGCTTCTCGCCCGGCCCGATCGTGTCCAGGTACTGCCCGGGCCGGATCACCGGCGCCTTGGCCCTGGTGGCGGCGCCCGCGACCCGGTCGCCCTTCAACCGGTACCCGTCGGCGGAGAGTTGCGCCGCCCGCTGGAGCTGTCTGGCGAGCGCCTCGGCGTCCGGGGCGTCGTAGTAGCGCCCGTTGCCCGCCCTGGCGATGCATTCCAGCTGCTCACGGGCAGCGCCCTCGACCTGGAAGCCCACGGTGTCGATCCGCAGCCCTGCCCCGTCCTTGCCGAGCTGTTCGGCGACCTCGCAGGGCTGCGGCGTGCCGCAGTTGTCCTCGCCGTCGGAGATCAGCAGGACGGTACGCGTACCGATGGCACCGCCGGAGGGTTCCGGGAGATCCTCCGCAGCCTTCTGCAATGAGAGCCCGATAGGTGTGTCACCCCGGGGCCGCACGCCTGCCACAGCTGCCTTGAGGGCCGCTCGGTCCAGCTTCTCGACGGGCCGTACGAGGCGGGTGTCCGTACAGCCCCGGGGCCGGTCGGCCCCGTAGACCCGGAGGCCGGTGGGATGACCGTCGGGCAGGGCGTCGACCACCGTGCCGACGGCCGCGCGTGCGGACTCCATCCGGGTCCTGCCCGCGCCGTCGTCGTCGCCCATCGAACCGGACGAGTCAAGCACCATGACGAGGCTGCCGGCCCCGGAACCACCCGTACCGTCGGCTGCCGGAGCCGAGAACGGGGCCGAGGCCGAGGCCGCAGCCGGCAACGTACCTGCCATCAGGGCGAGGAACGCCCCGCCGATCAACACCCCTGCCGTTGCAGTGCGCCGATGCTTACGTGTCGTCACCCGTGCCCCCCTAGGCCGAAATCGCAGCGACTTTGCTCTCGCAAGCTAGCGATTTGCGTAGGCGAACTCAAGGGTGCGGCCGTCACGGTCCCGCAACAGCAACAGCAACAGCATCAGCAACAAGGCCCCCGGGCAGCACGAAGCCCCGGCCGCTCAGCGACCGGGGCTCGCAACGGACTGATCCGTCTCACACACCCGAACCTGCGGGCACGGAGTCGGTCGCCTCCGTCCACAGATCCTGCTCGGCGCGATCCGCCTGGATCTGGCGGTACACGAGGAGCCCGCCGATGGCAGCCAGTGCGACCAGGAGAAGCTTCTTCACCGCGCGACCTCGTCTTTCCTTGGCGTAAGGGACTTCTGCCGCTCGACTATACACACCGGCCGATACCGATCGGTGACCTGCCTGGAACCCAACTGCGGCCCGGTCGTCCACCTCGCCCGACCACCGAAACCGTCATTTTCCGGACCGGTTGCACCATACGAGTGGTGTTCATCCGAAGAACTGCGTGCCCGGGGCGTTGGTCCCCGAATTCGCGGGCCGAATCCACATCATCGGAAAGGTAAGCAAACCGGACCACCTGAAAGCGAGGGGCCATGAGCACCTTCAGGGTCAAGAGCATCTGGACCGCCTTCATCACCGCCTTCTTCGCGATCCTCGCGACGCTGGGCCTCGCCACCAGCCACGCCACGGCCGCGGAGCCGACGGCCACGACCCAGGAGCACACGGGTGCCACCGCGGCAACTCCGACAGCCCCCGCCGTGCGATGGACCCTTCCGCGTGACAGGGCGCTGCCACCCACGATGAAGCAGCGCATCCGCGCCGAGGCCCACGGCTCCTCACCGGCCACCAGGCATCTGTCGGCGGACACGACGGACGCCACGGTCACCACCGACGGCGCACGCAGCACTCACGGCGCCCCGGCGGGCGACTCGTCGCTTCTCCCGCCCTGACAAGCCCCGGGCGCCCCGGGAGCGCCCATGACCGACACACAGGGCCCCAGGTCCGGTTCACACCGGACAGGGGCCTTTTCCGTGCGTCCACGCGCCCGAGCCGACGTCCCCCGCTCCAACAAATGGGACCCGTGGGATCGGCAGGGCCCGCGGGACCGGCTGCGCTCCGGCCCCGCCGTACCGCGTACGACAAAGGCCCCCAACCACGAATGGTTGGGGGCCTTTGTCGTACTGGTGGGGCTAACAGGATTTGAACCTGTGGCCTCATCCTTATCAGGGATGCGCTCTAACCAACTGAGCTATAGCCCCGCCGCGCTGTGCGCTGACTTCTGAAGATTAGCGCACGTCGGGGCCAGTCCCAAAATCGATACCTGGCGCGCTACTCGTCCTCGGCCAGAGTGAGCTCGACTCCGCCCACGAAGCCGGCCGACAAGTTGTAGATGAAGGCGCCCAGCGTCGCCAGCGCGGTGGCCAGCACCACGTCGATCACCGCGATGACCGAGGTGAAGACGAGGACCCTCGGCAGCGACAGGAACGACTGCAGATCGAAGCCGTTGCTCTCGTTCGAGCCGGTGGCCTCGCTGATCGTGCCGCCCACGGTGGAGAAGACGCCCATCGCGTCCATCACCATCCACAGGACGGCAGCCGCGACCACCGTGCAGATGCCCAGCGCGATGGAGAGCAGGAAGCTGACCTTCATCACCGACCACGGATCGGCCTTGGCCACCCGCAGACGCGCCTTGCGTGTACGCGGAGTGGTCCGTGCGCCCGTCCGGGGACGGCGCATGGCCTGTCCGCCGCCCGCGGTGCCGCCGCCGTGCGGCTGACCGCCCTGCGTGCCGCCCACAGGCGACTGGTAGGCCTGCGGCGGGTGGTAGGGGCCCGCCTGCCCCTGCGCGGGCTCACGCTCACCGGGCAACGGCCCGGTCGCGTAACCCTCGTACTGGGGCTGTGGCCCCCGAGTGTCCGTCACAGTGCCCCCTTGGGAGTCCGTGGCAGGGCCACGGGCACCGTTCGCTCCAGCTCCGGAAGCGGCCGAACCGGCGCCCGTGGCTCCACTCACGCTCTACTCCTCGTACTACCCGGCCGAAGGCTCCGTGCCCTCGACAGTGCCCTCGACCGCGCTCTCGGCCTGAGCGTCGACCGTCTCGCCTTCGGCATCATCGGTCCCATCGACCTCTTCGGCCTCACGACCGGCCTCGGCGTTGCGCGCGATGCCGACGACGGCGTCACGCTTGCCCAGATTGATCAGTTGGACGCCCATGGTGTCACGGCCCGTCTCCCTGACTTCATTGACTCGCGTGCGAATCACACCACCGCCGAGCGTGATGGCGAGGATCTCATCCGTCTCCTCCACCACCAGCGCACCGACGAGCGAGCCCCTGTCCTCCACGATCTTGGCGGCCTTGATACCCAGGCCGCCACGACCCTGAACGCGGTACTCGTCGACGGGGGTCCGCTTCGCGTACCCACCGTCGGTGGCAGTGAACACGAACGTACCCGGCCGGACAACATTCATCGAGAGCAGTTCGTCGCCCTCGCGGAAACTCATGCCCTTAACACCCGATGTGGCACGGCCCATCGGGCGCAGTGCGTCGTCCGTCGCGGTGAACCTGATGGACTGGGCCTTCCTGCTGATGAGCAGGAGGTCGTCCTCGGCCGAGACCAGCTCCGCACCGATCAGTTCGTCGTCGCTGCCGTCCTCGGTCTCCCGGAGGTTGATCGCGATGACACCGCCGGAACGGGGCGAGTCGTAGTCCTTGAGCGCGGTCTTCTTCACCAGACCGCCCTTCGTGGCCAGGATCAGATAGGGCGCGGCGTCGTAGTCGCGGATCGCCAGGATCTCGGCGATCTGCTCGTCCGGCTGGAAGGCCAGCAGGTTGGCGACGTGCTGACCACGCGCGTCCCGGCCGGCGTCCGGAAGCTCGTACGCCTTCGCGCGGTAGACCCGGCCCTTGTTCGTGAAGAACAGCAGCCAGTGGTGCGTCGTCGACACGAAGAAGTGGTCGACGATGTCGTCTTCCTTGAGCTTCGTACCGCGCACGCCCTTGCCGCCGCGCTTCTGCGAGCGGTAGTCGTCCGTCTTGGTGCGCTTCACATAGCCGCCGCGGGAAATCGTGACGACGATGTCCTCCTCGGCGATCAGGTCCTCGATGGACATGTCACCGTCGAACGGCACCAGCTTGGAACGCCGGTCGTCGCCGAACTTCTCGACGATCGCAGCGAGCTCCTCGCTGACGATCTGCCGCTGCCGCTCGGGCGACGCCAGGATCGCGTTGTACTCGTTGATCTTCGCCTGGAGCTCGTCGTGCTCCGCGGTGATCTTCTGGTGCTCCAGCGCGGCCAGGCGGCGCAGCTGCATCTCCAGGATCGCGTTCGCCTGGATCTCGTCGATCTCCAGGAGGCCCATCAGGCCCTCGCGCGCGATCTCCACCGTGTTGCTGCGCCGGATGAGTGCGATGACCTCGTCGATCGCGTCCAGCGCCTTGAGCAGACCGCGCAGGATGTGCGCCCGCTCCTCGGCCTTGCGCAGGCGGAACTTCGTACGCCGGACGATGACCTCGATCTGGTGCGTCACCCAGTGGCGGATGAACGCGTCGATCGACAGCGTCCGCGGCACACCGTCGACGAGTGCCAGCATGTTCGCGCCGAAGTTCGTCTGCAGGTCGGTGTGCTTGTACAGGTTGTTCAGTACGACCTTGGCGACCGCGTCACGCTTGAGCACGACGACCAGGCGCTGGCCGGTGCGCGAGGACGTCTCGTCGCGGACGTCCGCGATTCCGCCGACCTTGCCGTCCTTCACCAGGTCGGCGATCTTCTGCGCGAGGTTGTCGGGGTTGGTCTGGTACGGAAGCTCCGTGACGACCAGGCACTGGCGGCCCTGGATCTCCTCGACCGCCACGACGGCCCGCATCGTGATGGACCCGCGGCCCGTGCGGTACGCGTCCTCGATGCCCTTGCGGCCCACGACGAGCGCGCCCGTCGGGAAGTCGGGGCCCTTGATCCGCTCGAGCAGCGCGTCCAGAAGCTCCTCGTGCGAGGCCTCCGGGTGCTCCAGGTACCACTGGGCGCCGGCCGCGACCTCGCGGAGGTTGTGCGGCGGGATGTTGGTGGCCATGCCCACCGCGATGCCGGCCGAGCCGTTGATCAGCAGGTTCGGGAACCGCGCCGGGAGGACGACGGGCTCCTGGTTACGGCCGTCGTAGTTGTCCTTGAAGTCGACGGTCTCCTCGTCGATGTCACGGACCATCTCCATGGACAGCGGCATCATCTTGCACTCGGTGTACCGCATCGCCGCGGCCGGGTCGTTGCCCGGAGAACCGAAGTTGCCGTTGGAGTCCACGAGCGGCATGCGCATCGACCAGTGCTGCGCCAGTCGCACGAGCGCGTCATAGATCGAGGAGTCGCCGTGCGGGTGGTACGTACCCATGACGTCACCGACGACACGGGCGCACTTGTAGAAGCCCTTCTCGGGCCGGTAACCACCGTCGTACATCGCGTACAGCACACGGCGGTGTACGGGCTTCAGACCGTCCCGCACGTCCGGCAGGGCACGCGACACGATGACGGACATCGCGTAGTCGAGGTAGGAGCGCTGCATCTCCGTCTCGAGCCCGACGGGCTCGACACGCATACCGATGCCCGGAACAGCGGGCACCTCTTCGGGCATCACAGGGGTGTTCTCGTCGGCCATTGCTGGTCAAAGTCCTTTCGCACTGCGGCTTGCTTGTACGGCCGACTCAGATGTCGAGGAAGCGGACGTCCTTGGCGTTGCGCTGGATGAACGAGCGCCGCGCCTCGACGTCCTCACCCATCAGCACCGAGAACAGGTCGTCGGCCTGCGCCGCGTCGTCCAGCGTGACCTGGCCGAGCACCCGGTGGTCCTGGTCCATCGTCGTGATGCGCAGCTCCTCGGCGTTCATCTCGCCGAGGCCCTTGAAGCGCTGGATCGAGTCTTCCTTGATCCGCTTGCCGTTCTGCTTGCCGAGCTCGACGAGCGCGTCACGCTCACGGTCCGAGTACGCGTACTCGAAGTCCTCCCGGCCCCACTTGATCTTGTAGAGCGGCGGGCGCGAGAGGTACACGTGCCCGGCCTCGACCAGGGGCCGCATGAAGCGGAACAGGAAGGTCAGCAGCAGGGTGTTGATGTGCTGGCCGTCGACGTCGGCGTCCGCCATCAGGATGATCTTGTGATAGCGGAGCTTCTCGATGTCGAAGTCCTCGTGGACCCCGGTACCGAAGGCCGAGATGAGGGCCTGGACCTCGGTGTTCTGCAGGATCTTGTCGATCCGGGCCTTCTCGACGTTCAGGATCTTGCCTCGGATCGGCAGGATGGCCTGGTACATCGGGTTACGGCCGGACTTCGCCGAACCACCGGCGGAGTCACCCTCGACGATGAAGATCTCGCACTTCGTCGGGTCGTTGGACTGACAGTCGCTCAGCTTGCCCGGCAGCGAGGCACTCTCCAGGAGCCCCTTGCGACGGGTCAGGTCACGGGCCTTGCGGGCCGCCACCCGGGCGGTCGACGCCGCGATGCCCTTACGGATGATGTCGGCGGCCTCGTTGGGATTCCGGTCGAACCAGTCCGTCAGCTGCTCGTGGACGACCTTCTGCACGAAGGTCTTGGCCTCCGTGTTGCCCAGCTTGGTCTTCGTCTGGCCCTCGAACTGCGGCTCGCCCAGCTTCACCGAGATGATCGCCGTCAGACCCTCGCGGACGTCCTCACCCGTGAGGTTGTCGTCCTTCTCGCGCAGCAGCTTCTTGTCGCGCGCGTACCGGTTGACCAGGGAGGTCAGCGCCGCACGGAAGCCCTCCTCGTGCGTACCGCCCTCGTGCGTGTGGATCGCGTTGGCGAAGGAGTAGACGCCCTCCGTGTACTGCGTGTTCCACTGCATCGCGATCTCGGCCGAGAGGAGTCGTTCCTTGTCCTCGGCCTCGATGTCGATCACCGACTGGTGAATGACGTCGCCCTTGCGGGAGTTGAGGTACTTCACGAAATCGACGATGCCGTTTTCGTAGTGGTACGTGACCGAGCGGACGGCCTCCTCCTCGGCGGGCTCGACCGCGTCCACGCTGTCCGCGCCCGCCGTCGCCTTCGCCGATTCGCGCTCGTCCGTGAGCTTGAGGGTGAGGCCCTTGTTGAGGAACGCCATCTCCTGGAAGCGGCGCGAGAGGGTCTCGAAGCTGTACTCGGTGGTCTCGAAGATGTCGCCGTCGGCCCAGAAGGTGACCGACGTGCCGGTCTCCTCGGTGGCCTCGTGCTTGGCCAGCGGGGCGGTCGGGACGCCGAGCTTGTAGTCCTGGGTCCAGCGGTAGCCGTCCGTCTTGACCTCGACGGAGACCCGGGTGGACAGGGCATTGACGACGGAGACACCGACGCCGTGCAGACCGCCGGAGACGGCGTAACCGCCGCCGCCGAACTTGCCGCCCGCGTGCAGGACGGTCAGCACGACCTCGACGGCCGGCTTTCCTTCGGACGGCACGATGCCGACCGGGATGCCACGGCCGTTGTCGATGACGCGCACCCCGCCGTCGGCGAGGATCGTGACGTCGATGGTGTCCGCGTGCCCGGCCATCGCCTCGTCGACCGAGTTGTCGACGACCTCTTGCACGAGGTGGTGGAGACCGCGCTCACCGGTTGAACCGATGTACATACCAGGTCGCTTGCGAACCGCGTCCAGGCCCTCGAGGACCGTGATCGCGCTGGCGTCGTACGAGGCGGTGACCTCGCCGTGCGCGCCGGCTGTGGACGGGTTGTTCTCGTTGGGGTTGCCGGAATCGGCCACGAAGCGCCCTTTCTGGCACAGCACAGGCCGTTCTCCGGACAGGCGGGAGCGGCTGCGTCGTTCGGCTTGTATCGACGAATCCCGCACAGGCACGGGATTAGCCATCAGTCTACCGGTAGCGCCGACATGAATGGGGGTTTGCCGGTACCTGAGTCCGCATGTGCCGCCCTGAACCAGAGCCTGCCGACTCCCCATATTCGGGAAGGGGGCCAAAGAGGCTCACACGGGCATTGAGCGCTTCGGCCTGTCAACCTCCCGCTACGGTGAGGGACACCGCGCACCGGCCGGCCGCCGCATCTCGCCAGATATCGCCACAAACCAGTAGCAGCGGGCAGTGCCGCGAGCGGAGACCCATCAAGGGGTCGACCAAATGAAAAGCCCCGGCACAGGCCGGGGCACCACCACCGCGGAACGGGAAAACCCCAGCTCAGCCGTACGTATCGCCGGGACCCGTGCTCCCAGGTGCCCGCAGCGGACCGAAGCGGCGCTGCGGACCTGTCGGCCCCAGCACCTTGATCAGCCTCACCGTTCCCTGCCCGAGATCCGTGTTCAGCCGTGCCACCAGCTGCGGAGCGAGCAGTCGCAACTGCGTCGCCCACGCCGTCGAATCGCACTGCACGGTCAGCACCCGCTCGGCCGGAGCCTCGTCGTACCGCAACGGCACACAGTGATTCGCCAGATCGTCGCCCACGATCTGCGGCCACCGCCCCATCACACCGCCCACCGCAGCGGGCGTCTCCCAGCCGCGCTCGGTGATCAGCCGGTTGATCGCCGAACCCAGCGGCAACGGATCACGGCCGTCGGACCGCGCCCCCGAACGCAGACCGCCACCCCGCCTGGCCTGCTTCTTCTGCTGCGCCGCAGCACCACGCGCACGCGCCTGCTCCTTCGCCGCCCGCAGGGCCACCCGCGCCAGATCGACCCCCGAGACCTCCGGCTGCTTCGCCACCAGGTCACGCGCATCCGGCTCACCCACGGAATCCAGCGAGGCCTCGGAACCACCACGCGCACCGGGGACAGAAGCCCCGGACGTCCCTCTCCGACCGCTCATACCCGCTCCACCCCGCCCGCGGACACCCCGTACCGCGTACCCGCGAGCACTCCCGGGACGTCGTCGTCCACCGCGGCCGTCACCAGCACCTGCTCGCCCCCGGCCACCAGCTCCGCGAGCCGCTCCCGGCGCCGGGCGTCCAGCTCCGCGAAGACGTCGTCCAGAATCAGCACCGGCTCGTTGCCCTCGGAACGCAGCAGCTCGTACGAGGCCAGGCGCAGCGCCAGCGCGTACGACCAGGACTCGCCATGACTCGCGTACCCCTTCGCCGGCATTCCGCGCAGTCCGAGCAGCAGATCGTCCCGGTGCGGACCGACCAGCGTCACACCCCGCTCGATCTCCTGCTTGCGGACCTCCGCGAGCGCGGCGATCACCTGCTCGTACAGCTCATCGCGCGTCCGCGCGGGCTCCACCCCGGCACCGATCGAGCTCCGGTACTCCAGGGTCACGGGGCCGCCGCCCGGCGCGACATCCCCGTACGCCTTGTCCGCGAGGGGCTCCAGCGTCGCTATGAGATCCAGCCGCTGCGCCAGCAGCTCGGCACCCACCCGGCCCAGATGCTGGTCCCAGACGTCCAGAGTCGACAGGTCCATGGAACGGCCACCGTGCCTGCGCGCCATCGCGGCGGACTTCAGCAGGGTGTTGCGCTGCTTCAGCACCCGCTCGTAATCGGAGCGGACCCCCGCCATCCGCGGCGAACGCGCCGTGACCAGCTCGTCGAGGAAGCGACGGCGCTCCCCGGGGTCGCCCTTCACCAGGGCCAGATCCTCCGGAGCGAACAGCACAGTCCGTACGATGCCCAGCACGTCACGCGGCCTGACCTGCGAAGATCTATTGATTCTGGCGCGGTTGGCACGCCCCGGATTGAGCTCGAGCTCGATCAGCTGCGAACGCTCGCCCTGTGTGACGGCGGCCCGGATGACGGCCCGTTCCGCACCCATCCGCACCAGCGGCGCATCGGACGAGACACGATGGCTGCCGAGCGTCGAGAGATAGCCGATGGCCTCGACCAGATTGGTCTTGCCCTGGCCGTTGGCTCCCACGAACGCAGTGACGCCCGGATCGAGAGGAACCTCGACCCGGGCGTACGAGCGGAAGTCGGCCAGCGAGAGATGCGTGACGTGCATGTGCGCCGACCTCCCGATTTCCTGCTCCGTGCTGGTCTGCCCGATCTTGCTTGCTCTCGGGCTACTTCTTGTTCTCGACCGCGTGGCCGCCGAACTGGTTGCGCAGCGCGGCGATCATCTTCATCTGCGGGGAGTCGTCCTGGCGCGAGGCGAACCGCGCGAAGAGCGAGGCGGTGATCGCGGGCAGCGGCACCGCGTTGTCGATGGCCGCCTCCACCGTCCAGCGGCCCTCGCCGGAGTCGGCGGCGAAGCCACGGAGCTTGTCGAGGTGCTCGTCGTCGTCCAGCGCGTTGACCGCCAGGTCGAGCAGCCAGGAACGGATGACCGTCCCCTCCTGCCAGGAGCGGAAGACCTCACGCACGTCAGTGACGGAGTCGACCTTCTCCAGGAGCTCCCAGCCCTCGGCGTACGCCTGCATCATGGCGTACTCGATGCCGTTGTGAACCATCTTCGCGAAGTGGCCGGCGCCGACCTTGCCCGCGTGCACCGAGCCGAAGTCGCCCTCGGGCTTGAGGGCGTCGAAGATCGGCTGGACCTTCGCGACGTTCTCGGCGTCGCCGCCGTACATCAGCGCGTAGCCGTTCTCCAGGCCCCAGACGCCGCCGGAGACTCCGCAGTCGACGAAACCGATGCCCTTGATGCCCAGCTCGACCGCGTGCTTCTCGTCGTCCGTCCAGCGGGAGTTGCCGCCGTCCACGACGATGTCGCCGGGCGACAGCAGGGCCGCCAGCTCGTCGACGGTGGACTGGGTCGCGGCACCCGCCGGGACCATCACCCAGACGACCCGCGGGCCCTTCAGCTTGCCCACGAGCTCTTCGAGGCTCTGGACATCGGAGACGTCCGGGTTGCGGTCGTAACCGATGACGGTGTGGCCTGCGCGGCGGATGCGCTCGCGCATGTTGCCGCCCATCTTGCCGAGGCCGACGAGACCGAGCTCCATCAGAGATTCCTTAAGCGTTGTGCCGATTCGTACCCAGGACCGAGCCTACGCCCGGCCGGGGACAGCGCGGCGGGCCTGCTCAGCGCTGAGCGTGCCCGCCGGATGCTGCCGTGACAGGTGCGATCGCCGGATCAGCCGGAGAGGCGGACCGGCATGATCAGGTACTTGTACGCGTCGTTCGCCTCGGCGTCGACGGCCGGCCGGCCGCTCAGCAGGGCGGGCTTGGTGGACGTCGTGAAAGAGAGCTGGGCGACCGGGGAGTCGATCGCGCTGAGCCCGTCCAGCAGGAACGTCGGGTTGAAGGCGATCGAGATGTCGTCACCGTCGAGCACCGCGTCGACGCGCTCCACAGCCTGTGCGTCGTCGCTGGAACCCGCTTCCAGGATGAGCACACCCTGCTCGAAGCTGAGCCGCACCGGGGTGTTCCGCTCGGCGACGAGAGCCACACGCTTGACGGCCTCGACGAACGGGGCGGTCTCGATGACCGCGACCGAGTTGAACTCGGTGGGGAACAGCGTCCGGTACTTCGGCAGGTCGCCTTCGAGCAGACGCGTGGTCGTGCGTCGTCCCGCGCCCTCGAAGCCGATCAGCCCTTCACCGGCACCGGAGCCGGACAGCGCGAGGGTGACCGTGTCACCGCTCGTGAGCGCCTTGGCGGTGTCCAGGAGCGTCTTGGCGGGCACCAGGGCGACCGCCGAGGCATCCGGGTTCTCCGGCTTCCAGAGGAACTCACGGACCGCGAAGCGGTAGCGGTCGGTGGAGGCGAGGGTGACCGTGTCGCCCTCGATCTCGATCCGTACACCGGTGAGGACGGGCAGCGTGTCGTCACGGCCCGCGGCGATGGCCACCTGGGCGGCGGCAGATGCGAAGACCTCACCGGGAACGGTGCCGGTCGCCGTCGGCATCTCCGGCAGTGCCGGGTACTCCTCCACAGGCAGGGTGTGGAGTGTGAATCGCGAGGAGCCGCAGACCACGGTCGCCCGTACACCGTCTGTGGAAATCTCGACCGGCCTGTTCGGCAGCGCTCGGCAGATGTCGGCGAGCAGCCGGCCGGAGACGAGCACCGTGCCGTCCTCGTCGACCTCGGCGTCGACCGAGACCCTGGCCGAGACCTCGTAGTCGAAGCTCGAGAAGCTGAGGGCTCCGTCCTCAGCCTTCAGAAGAAGGCCCGCGAGAACGGGCGCCGGCGGACGGGCCGGGAGGCTACGGGCCACCCAGGCCACAGCCTCCGCGAGTACATCGCGCTCCACCCGGATCTTCACCGGAACCGCCTCCTGCTGTTGCTCGCTCGCCCTGCTGGCCTTCGTCGTCTGGTCGGGGTCTTCCTGCCGTGAGGCTGAGGAGGACGCCGGGGTCCAGTCTGACGTACGGCACCGACACTCGTTGCTGCTCGGGGTCAAGTCGCGACAAGAGGTCCGGAGCGGGCCGGGCCGAAGTTGTGCACAGCCCCCACTTCGAAGCGGATTCCTGGCTAACTATGTGTGGCAGTAGTAGTAGGGCCTGTGGAAACCGTGGATAACGTCGTTTTCGCAGGTCAGGCCCGGTTTTTTGTCCACCGACCCTGTGGGCGGCACCGGTGGACAACTAAGGGCTTCTGTGGACACGCGAAAGTTCTGCACACCCGATGCACAGGAGCCGGTCACTTCTCCCCAGGGCTGTCCCCAGCTTTACCCACGTTCCCCACAGCCCAACCGACCCCCTTGGTGTGACGCCTTTCACTCCGGGCGGTGAGAGCGTGTGTTGCGTTGCCGAACAGTGGACAGGGGTGTGGAGAAGCTGGGGACAACATCATCCAGCCTGTGGGCCGTCGGTGGACAACCCCAACGGCCCCCTGTGGACGAAAAACTTGTCCACAGCCTGTGGATCATCGTTGACCACAAATCCCCAGGCACCTGACCTGGTCTGATGGAGTATCGGCAGTCGGCCCTGTGGACGCATTATGGACAACTTTGTATTCCCCAGGCTGTGGACGGCGGATTCCCCGTGAATCTGTGGAGAAGTGCCCTCTGGGCTGCCGTATTCGAACACCGGGGGCGCGGAGGAGCGGGTCGGCACGACGAAGGGCGCCCCCTGGGAGGACGTTTTACGGTCCTCGAGGGGGCGCCCTTCGTCGTACGGGAGCCGATCCGGCAGCCTGTCAGCTGTTCTTGATGCGGTTGGTGAGCTCCGTGACCTGGTTGTAGATGGAGCGCCGCTCCGCCATCAGCGCGCGGATCTTCCGGTCCGCGTGCATCACCGTCGTATGGTCACGGCCGCCGAACTGGGCGCCGATCTTCGGCAGGGAGAGGTCCGTCAGCTCACGGCACAGATACATGGCGATCTGGCGGGCCGTCACCAGCACGCGGCTGCGCGACGATCCGCAGAGGTCCTCGACCGTCAGACCGAAGTAGTCGGCGGTCGCCGCCATGATGGCCGGCGCGGTGATCTCGGGTGCCGCGTCCTCACCGCCCGGGATCAGGTCCTTCAGCACGCCCTCCGTCAGCCCCAGGTCGACGGGCTGCCGGTTGAGGCTGGCGAAGGCCGTCACCCGGATCAGGGCGCCCTCCAGCTCACGGATGTTCCGCGAGATGCGGGAGGCGATGAACTCCAGCACCTCGGGCGGGGCGTTGAGCTGCTCCTGGACCGCCTTCTTACGGAGGATCGCGATCCTCGTCTCCAGCTCGGGCGGCTGCACATCGGTGGTCAGGCCCCACTCGAACCGGTTGCGCAAACGGTCCTCCAGGGTCACCAGCTGCTTGGGCGGCCGGTCCGAGGACAGCACGATCTGCTTGTTCGCGTTGTGGAGCGTATTGAAGGTGTGGAAGAACTCCTCCTGCGTCGACTCCTTGCTCGCCAGGAACTGGATGTCGTCGACCAGCAGGATGTCCACGTCGCGGTAGCGCTTGCGGAAGGTGTCGCCCTTGCCGTCGCGGATCGAGTTGATGAACTCGTTGGTGAACTCCTCCGAGCTCACGTACCGCACCCGGGTCCCCGGATAGAGGCTCCGCGCGTAGTGCCCGATGGCGTGCAGCAGGTGGGTCTTGCCGAGCCCCGACTCCCCATAGATGAAGAGCGGGTTGTACGCCTTCGCGGGGGCCTCGGCGACGGCGACGGCCGCGGCGTGCGCGAACCGGTTCGACGCGCCGATGACGAAGGTGTCGAAGAGGTACTTCGGGTTCAGCCGGGCCTGCGGCTCGCCGGGGCGCGGCGCGGGAGACGACTGTCCGCCCATCGTGCCGGGACCGCCGCCGCCGCGTCCGGTGCCGGGGCCGTTCTGGCGGTGCTGCGGCTGCTCCTGCATGTCGTGGCGCTGCTGCTCGTAGCCCTGGCGCTCCGGCGGCTGCGGGCGGTAGTCGTGCTGCGGCTGCTGGGGGCGCGGGTTCGCGTACGGATCGCGGTCCTGGTAGCCGCCGTGCCTGGGCTGCTGCCAGGAGAGGTCCTCCTGGGTGCGCGGCCAGGCGCCGGGCTCGGGGCGCTGCTGCTGGTAGTCCGGGTAGGCCGGCCGGGCGGTCGGCATGCCGTCGTCCGAGGGCCGGCGGCCGTAGCCGTCGTAGGAATCCTCGTGCTGGGGCTCGTCGCGCTGCGGTCCCTGGTAGCGATGGGACTGCTGGCCTTGGTGCGACTGATGCATCGGGGGTGCCGGCGGGGACGGCGGTTCGCCCGCCGAGTCGTCGACGGTGATCGCGATACGGATCGGACGGCCGCACTCACGGGTGAGCGTCTCGCTGATGAGCGGCGCGAGCCGGCCCTCCAGGACGCGCTTGCCCCATTCGTTGGGGACGGCGAGCAGTGCGGTGTCGGCGACGAGTGCCAGGGGCTGGCAGCGCTCGATCCACTGCTTGTCCTTCGGCTCGATGCCCTGCTGCCCCTCCCCGAGCAGTTGCTCCAGCACGCGTGGCCACACTGCGGCAAGATCGGCAGGTACGTCAGCCACGGGGCACGCTCTCTCGCAGGTCCCACGAATGTGTGGTTCTCGGGACGGGATGGGTCGGGTCGGGTGAGGCCCGGCAGTCGGGAAGGAAAAGAACCGGAGTTCAGCCACGGTAGTCAGGCCGACCCGCACGGTTCAAGTTGTTGTCCACAGGCTGTGCACAGCGGGGGGTTGCGCAGGGCCGGTTTGACCGGATGGCGCAGCCGCGCGTACCGTGACCAGGTCGAGTTGTCGATGGCTGCTGCCGCCTGCCTCCGATGGGCAAAGATCACGATCTGTGATTGTGAAGCGGTGCACTAAGGCGTTTACGCGAGTTCCTCGTGGGCGCACGGTGACAGCCAGGCGATGTCCCGCCAATACACGATCATTTCTGGAGCCCCCGAGTGAGCAAGCGCACCTTCCAGCCGAACAACCGTCGTCGCGCCAAGACCCACGGTTTCCGCCTGCGTATGCGTACCCGTGCCGGCCGTGCGATTCTCGCGAACCGCCGTGGCAAGGGCCGCAGCAGCCTGTCCGCCTGATCGCTAACAGGTCCATGACGTGCTGCCTACCGAGAATCGGCTGAGGCGGCGCGAGGACTTCGCGACCGCGGTACGACGAGGACGCCGGGCTGGTCGCCCGCTACTTGTCGTCCATCTGAGCAGCGGTTCAACGGACCCGCACGTGACTGGGGAGAGTGCTCCCCCGCCGCGTGCGGGTTTCGTTGTCAGCAAAGCTGTGGGTGGAGCGGTCGTACGCACTGCGGTGAAGCGAAGGCTTCGCCATCTGGTCCGCGAACGGCTGGCTCAGCTGCCCCCCGGTAGCCTTGTTGTCGTACGAGCGCTGCCCGGATCGGGCGACGCCGACCATGCACAGCTGGCCCGAGACCTGGATGCCGCCCTGCAGCGGCTCCTGGGAGGGGGCGCGCGATGAAGTACCCGCTGCTGGCTCTCATCAAGCTGTACCAGTGGACGATCAGCCCACTTCTCGGGCCTGTCTGCCGCTACTACCCGTCGTGTTCCCACTATGGATATACGGCGATCGACCGGCACGGTGCGATCAAGGGAACGGCGCTGACCGCATGGCGCATCCTTCGATGCAATCCGTGGTCACCCGGCGGCGTGGACCATGTTCCACCACGCAAACGTCCGCGTTGGCACGAACTGCTGCGCAGCACTTTGCGCGGTGGCAAGGGCGGGGACTCCGCCGCCGATGTGCCTCCCAGGGGATCGGTCTCCGAACCCCTGAGCCCGGCCACAGAGACCTCGCCCAATGCTCAAGGAGCCTGATTAGTGGACACGATTGCCAGTCTGTTCAGCTTTATCACCACACCCGTTTCCTGGGTCATCGTCCAGTTCCACAAGGTCTACGGTGCGCTCTTCGGTGATGACACGGGATGGGCCTGGGGCCTGTCCATCGTGTCCCTCGTGATCCTGATCCGGATTTGTCTGATCCCGCTTTTTGTTAAGCAGATCAAGTCCACCCGGAACATGCAGGTGCTCCAGCCGAAGATGAAGGCGATCCAGGAGCGCTACAAGAGCGACAAGCAGCGTCAGTCCGAAGAGATGATGAAGCTGTACAAGGAGACGGGTACCAACCCGCTCTCCTCGTGCCTTCCCATCCTGGCGCAGTCTCCGTTCTTCTTCGCCCTGTATCACGTGCTCTCGTCCATCGCCTCGGGCAAGACGATCGGCGTCATCGATCAGCCGCTGCTCGACAGCGCGCGTCAGGCGCACATCTTCGGCGCTCCGCTGGCCGCGAAGTTCATGGACACCGAGGAGAAGGTCCAGGCGCTGGGCGCCTCTCTCACCGACGTCCGTGTCGTCACCGCGATCATGATCGTGATGATGTCGGCCTCGCAGTTCTTCACCCAGCGCCAGCTGATGACGAAGAACGTCGACCTGACGGTGAAGACCCCGTACATGCAGCAGCAGAAGATGCTGATGTACATCTTCCCGATCATCTTCGCCGTGATGGGCATCAACTTCCCCGTCGGTGTCCTCGTGTACTGGCTGACCACCAACGTCTGGACCATGGGTCAGCAGATGTACGTGATCAACCAGAACCCGACGCCGGGCAGCAAGGCGCAGGAGCAGTACCTGGGGCGTGTGCTGAAGAGCGTCACCTCTCATGGACAGGTACGGGGCCGGACGCGCCGCAACACCGTCAAGGCGATCGTTTCCAAGGGCTCGGACCGTAACGACATCGAGCGCAAGTTCATCACCGGTCTGTCCAAGCTGGGTCTCGCGGCTCAGGAGGACGGCACCGTGGCGAAGAGCGACGCGGCGATCGCCGAGGCGGAGGGCGCACCTGCGCCGAAGCGCCAGCAGCCCAAGCGCCAGACCAAGGCGAAGCGTCACACGGCTGCTGCTCAGCCCGCCGGGGCCAAGGAATCCGATGCCACCGAGCCGGAAGCCAAGACCTCGCTGGAGAAGCAGGACGCTCCGCAGGACGCAGCGCAGGACGACAAGCCGAAGCCGGCGGGCAAGCCCGCTTCCGGCTCCTCACGCCAAGCCAAATCCGGACAGCGCAAGGGCCCGCAGCGGCCCAAGCACCCGTCCAAGAAGTAAGAAGGAGTCCATCCGTGACGGAAGGCACCGTGACCGTGGCTGCTGAGGGCAGCGACACCCTGTCCCGCCTTGAGCAGGAGGGTGAGATCGCGGCTGATTACCTCGAGGGCCTGCTCGACATCGCCGACCTCGACGGCGACATCGACATGGATGTCGAGGCGGACCGGGCGGCGGTCTCGATCATCAGCGAGTCGGCACGTGATCTGCAGAAGCTGGTGGGCCGCGACGGTGAGGTGCTGGAGGCGCTCCAGGAGCTGACGCGTCTTGCCGTTCACCGGGAGACCGGTGACCGCAGCCGTCTGATGCTGGATATCGGCGGTTTCCGGGCCAAGAAGCGTGAGGTTCTTGCCGAGCTGGGTGCCAAGGCCGCGGATGAGGTCAAG
Organism: Streptomyces sp. NPDC055749; assembly: GCF_053617235.1. NCBI lineage: Bacteria > Bacillati > Actinomycetota > Actinomycetes > Kitasatosporales > Streptomycetaceae > Streptomyces > Streptomyces sp. NPDC055749. Next base: position 23,141 of record NZ_JBSHFH010000077.1, read on the forward strand.
AGCTCCGGTGAGCCGGTGAAGCTGGACCCCATGACGCCGTTCGAGCGCAAGGTCGTGCACGACGCGGTCGCGGCAGCAGGTCTGCGCAGCGAGTCCGAGGGCGAGGAGCCGCAGCGCTTCGTCGTCGTTCTCCCGGCCTGACCGGATCCTTGTACTGTCGGCCCCGTCTGTTCGCAGGCGGGGCCGATCTTTGTCAGCCTGATAGTCAGCCACCCACAGTGCGCTAGTGCGGTACGGAAGGACGGTCCCCGTGACGGAGGCAGCAGAGCTCCCCCAGGCGCCTGAGGAGGCACGGGCGGTTTTCGGTGAGCTCTTCCCGGAGGCTGTCCGGTACGCGGAACTGCTTGCGGACGCGGGGGTCAAGCGAGGGCTGATCGGCCCCCGCGAAGTGCCGCGGCTGTGGGAGCGCCACCTGTTGAACTGCGCGGTGCTCTCCGAGGTGGTGCCGGAGGGTGTCACGGTGTGCGATGTGGGCTCCGGAGCGGGTCTTCCCGGTATCCCGCTGGCCCTGGTGCGGCCGGATCTGAAGATCACCCTGCTGGAACCGTTGCTGCGACGGACCAACTTCCTCCAGGAAGTCGTCGAGCTCCTGGGGCTGGATCATGTGACGGTCGTGCGCGGCAGGGCCGAAGAGGTTCTCGGCAGCCTGCAGCCGGTTCACGTCGTGACGGCCCGCGCCGTGGCTCCGCTGGACCGCCTCGCGGGATGGGGTGTTCCGCTGCTGCGTCCGTACGGGGAGATGCTGGCGCTCAAGGGTGACGCCGCCGAGGAGGAGATCAACGGGGCTCGCGCGGCTCTGAGCAAGCTCGGTGTGGTGGAGACCGAGGTGCTCCACGTCGGCGAGGGCGTGGTCGATCCGACGACCACCGTGGTGCGTGTGGTGGTCGGGGAGAGCCCGGGCGGTGTGAGGTTCGCCGCAAAGAGGGCCAAGGCAGCGAGGGTCAGCCGCACGCGCCGCCGCCGCTGAACCCCGATTCACCCCTGACTGTCACTGACCGTTTCGGACTGTTACATACAGTTCGTACCTTCTGTCAGTGATGCTCCATACAAGCAGCCATACGTACCCGGTGCGGAGTGTCGTAGAGGGCTGACGGCGCTTCGCGGGCATCGTGTTTCACGTGAAACGTCGCTCTCTGCTGCAGGGAATCATCAGCCGCGGTCGTGCGGCTGCCGCGCCGCGCGACCGCAAGCTCGTACGGGTTGCCGAGTTGTCCACAGAAGTGGATTCATCCACAGAAGAGCGGGCCTCGCTGGTTCACGACCCCGAAAGCATGGCAGGCTCTGTGCATTGCGAGCCTGAAGTCGAGGAGAGTGAATCCTTGCGGTCCGACGCCAACATCGCGGGACCGATGACCGATCCGGTCCCCGGTCCCCGAACCGAGTCTGCGGGGGAGGGTGTTTCACGTGAAACACCGCCTCCGATGGACGACACACCCATCGGTCGTGCGGCCCAGCTGGCGGTCGAGGCCCTCGGCCGCGCCGGCGAGGGGCTGCCCCGCCCTGACCAGACGCGCGTCATGGTGGTGGCCAACCAGAAGGGCGGGGTGGGCAAGACGACCTCGACGGTCAACCTTGCCGCTTCGCTGGCGCTTCACGGCGCCCGCGTCCTGGTGGTGGACCTCGACCCGCAGGGGAACGCCTCAACGGCTCTGGGGATCGACCACCATGCCGAAGTCCCCTCCATCTATGACGTCCTCGTAGACAGCAGGCCGCTTTCCGAAGTGGTTCAGCCCGTCCCGGACATCGAAGGTCTCTTCTGTGCGCCTGCCACCATCGATCTCGCCGGTGCGGAGATCGAGCTGGTGTCACTGGTGGCACGGGAGAGCCGACTGCAGCGGGCGATCCAGGCGTACGAGCAGCCGCTCGACTACATCCTCATCGACTGCCCGCCCTCGCTCGGTCTGCTGACGGTCAACGCGCTCGTTGCCGGAGCCGAGGTGCTGATCCCCATCCAGTGCGAGTACTACGCGCTGGAGGGTCTGGGGCAGTTGCTGCGGAACGTCGACCTGGTGCGGGGTCATCTCAACCCGGATCTGCATGTGTCGACGATCCTGCTCACGATGTACGACGGCAGGACCCGGCTGGCTTCCCAGGTCGCTGAGGAGGTGCGCACCCACTTCGGCAAGGAGGTGCTGCGGACGAGCATTCCGCGGTCGGTGCGTATCTCCGAGGCGCCGAGCTACGGGCAGACGGTGCTGACCTATGACCCGGGGTCCAGCGGTTCCTTGTCGTACCTCGAGGCGGCCCGTGAGATCGCCTTGAGGGGTGTAGGGGTGCACTACGAGGCCCAGCATGCCCAGACGGGCAGTCAGAACAGCCAGCAGAGCGTTTCGGAGGGCATCCAGTGAGTGAGCGTCGTAGAGGGCTGGGACGTGGGCTCGGTGCGCTGATCCCGGCCGCGCCTCAGGAGCGGCAGGTCGGGCCTTCCGGAGCGGGGTCGGCTTCGCCGGGTTCGATTCCGGTGCTGACCGCCGAGCGTGGTGTGGCCGCGGCGAAGGTGACCACGCTGCCTGCCGCCCCGGTGGTGCCGGAGCCCAGTGCTCCTTTCGCGGAGCCGGAGGCAGCCGCTGAGACGAGGGATGCGGCCGGAGCGTACTTCGCCGAGGTTCTTCTGGGATCGATCACGCCCAACCCCAAGCAGCCGCGTGAGGTGTTCGACGAGGACGCTCTCGCCGAGCTGGTCACCTCGATCAAGGAGGTGGGTCTCCTCCAGCCCGTCGTTGTGCGCAAGGTGGCGGAGGACCGCTACGAGCTCATCATGGGTGAGCGGCGCTGGCGGGCCTGCCGTGAGGCCGGTCTGGAGCGGATCCCCGCCATCGTGCGGGCGACCGACGACGAGAAGCTGCTTCTCGACGCCCTCCTGGAGAACCTGCACCGTGCTCAGCTGAACCCCTTGGAAGAGGCGGCGGCGTACGACCAGCTGCTGAAGGACTTCAAGTGCACGCACGACCAGCTGGCGGACCGGATCGGCCGGTCCCGTCCGCAGGTGTCGAACACGCTGCGTCTTCTGCGGCTCTCGCCGCCGGTGCAGCGCAGGGTCGCGGCGGGAGTGCTGTCTGCCGGCCACGCGCGGGCGCTGCTGTCGGTGGACGACTCCGAGGAGCAGGACCGGCTTGCTCACCGCATCGTGGCCGAAGGGCTGTCGGTGCGGGCGGTGGAGGAGATCGTGACTCTCATGGGGTCCACTCCTACGAGCTCCGTCAAGCCGAAGGGGCCTCGGGCGGGCGGTCGGCTCTCCCCGGCTCTGAGTGATCTCGCATCCCGGCTCTCGGACCGCTTCGAGACCAGGGTGAAGGTCGACCTCGGTCAGAAGAAGGGCAAGATCGTCGTCGAGTTCGCCTCGATGGAGGATCTGGACCGCATTCTCGGCAGCCTTGCGCCGGGTGAGGGGCGTGTGCTCGAGCGGGGGCTTTCCGAAGAGCCTGCTGAGGGCGACGAGGGCTGACCTCCCCGACAGAACTGAGGGCGGGCTGGGTCCAGGCGATTGCCTGAACACGGCCCGCCCTTTGTGTTCTCCCGGTTTCCGTGGCACGTCTGGGTGGATACGATGCGTTCTGGTATGGCGCACCCACCTTGATGGAACCTCGGAGGAGGTCGGGGGTATGCGAACAGTGAGCCGCGGCCGGCTGATGACAGTCGGTTTGGGCTTGGGAGCCGTCGGGGGTTTCCTCGGCAGTTTGTTTCGTGAACGGAGTGCGCTGGCAGCCGCACGGGATGCGGCGGGCGAAGGAAGTGAGGAACCGCCTTCATGGGGCGTCGGCTCGTACCGCTCACCTTGGACAACCTTCCGGATCTCCCCAGACGCTGCCGCTCGTGTGTCTTCTGGGAGCTTGACCCGGTCAGCGGGGAAGCTGCGGTAAAGGCGGGCAGGCCCGAACTGGAGAAGGAAGCCTGGATCTCCGCTGTTCTGCTGGAGTGGGGCTCCTGTGGCCGAGTCGTCTACGTGGACGACGTGCCGGCCGGGTTCGTTCTCTACGCACCGCCTGCCTATGTGCCACGTGCGACCGCGTTCCCCACGAGCCCTGTGTCGCCCGATGCCGTGCAGCTGATGACCGCCTTCATCCTGCCCGGTTATCAAGGCCAGGGGCTGGGACGTGTGCTGGTGCAGACGGTCGCGAAGGATCTGCTGCGGCGTGGGTTCAAGGCGATCGAGGCGTTCGGGGACGCACGGTGGAAGGAGCCGGCCTGCGTGCTGCCGGCGGACCACTTGCTGGCGGTCGGCTTCAAGACCGTACGACCGCATCCCAAGTACCCACGTCTGCGTCTGGAGCTGCGAACGACGCTGTCCTGGAAGGAAGACGTCGAACTGGCCTTGGACAGATTGCTGGGCGCTGTTCAGAAGGAGCCCGTGCTGCGGCCTCTCTGATCAGATGGCAGACAAACGGAAACGGGCCCACCCCCGAGGGGCTG
>NZ_JBSHFH010000078.1:0-26770 GCF_053617235.1 Streptomyces sp. NPDC055749
GTTGTGTGTGGGTGGTGGGTGGTGTTTGTTTTTTTTTACATCCGGGGGGGGGGGGACAGCGGATCCGCTGTCCCACCCCGCACCCGTGTGGTGCTCTCCCGTCACGGGGTGAGCCGGTGCACACCCCCCTGGACCGTGCCGACGTACAGCCGGCGGCCGTCCGTCGCGAGGCGGGTGGCGTCCAGGTTCTGGAGCCCGGTGGAGATGTTCTGCCAGCTCCGTCCGCCGTCGGTGGAGCGCAGCACGCCCCGGCCGCCGCGCGGCAGCGCCGTCTCCCACACGGCGGTGGCCGCCGCGTAGAGCGTGTTGCCGACCTCGACGATGTCGCTCACGCGCACCGGCAGTTCACCGGTGTCGCCCGTGCGGAACGTCCGCCCGCCGTCGTCCGAGACGCGGATCGTGTCGCCCCCGATCAGCAGCTTCGAACCCGTGCGCTCGATGGTGTCGACCGGGCCGTCCGCCACCTTGGTGACCGTGGCGCCGCCGTCGTCCGAGCGGTACAGACCGTCCGGTGCGCCCAGCAGCAGCTTCCGCGGGCTCTCCGGGTCACCCGAGACATAGGTGAAGTACGTGTCGTGGCGCAGGTTCTTCCACGTCGCACCGCCGTCCGTGGTGCTGAACAGGCCCGTGCTCTGCTGGTTGCCGTACCCGACGAGGATCCGGTCGGGGTCGGCCGGGTGCACGGCGAGGCTGGTCACCGTGCCCCCGCTGCGGCCCTTCTCCTCCCAGGTCAGACCCCGGTCCCCGCTGCGCTCGACGGAGAACCCGCCGAACGCGTCCGCCTGCGTCCGCCACACGACCCTGGAGTCCTGCGGCGAGACGGCGAGCCGCGACGTACCGCTGCCGACCGTGCCCTCGCCGCCCGTGGTGCCCCAGTCGGGGTCCGCGGCCGGGACGGTGGTGCGCTGGGTGCCGACGTCGTCGGCCGCCAGCAGGACGTCGCCGCTGACGGCCAGGTCGGCGATGGTGCCGCCCTGGATGCCGATGCGCCGGTAGTCCTTGCCCTCCGCCGTGCCCCGGTAGATGCCGTTGCTGCTGGCGGACAACGTCAGTGAGCCGTCGCTCCAGCGGTCGACGTCGGTCAGCACGGACGAGGTGCTCACGCCCGGCAGCAGCGACCAGTCGCGCCCGTGGTCGCGACCGACCCGGATGCCGTCGTACGTACCCAGATAGAGGTCGCCGCCGCTCGCGGTGAGGCCGTTGACGCCGTAGCCCTCGTCGACCAGCGTCGACCAGGTCGCGCCGCCGTCGTGCGAGCCGACGACACCCGTACCGATCACATACGCCGCCACGACTCCGCTGTCCGCGGCGATCTCGACGGTCGGGCCGCCCTGGGAGTCGTACACCTGCCGTGCCTCGCCGAGCACGCCCGACGCGACTCCGGTGCGGGCCCACACCGCGTCGCCGGTGGCGAAGTACAGGGTGTCGCCGCCGATCGCCGCCTGGTAGACCGTGCCCGGTACGCCGGTCGGTCCGGACGACCAGTGGTCGCCGCCGTCCGTGCTGATCTGGAGCCCGCCCTCGGTGACCGCGATCAGGGTGCGGGTGCGCTCATCGGAGATGAGCTGCGTGATCAGGGAATCGGGAGTGTCCAGGGTCTGCCAGGTGCGGCCCGCGTCCTCGGTGCGCAGGATCGAGGACGTACGGGGGAAGTTGCTCGCGCTGTTGACCGTGTACCACCAGCGGTCGGCGTCCTTCGCGTCGATGACCAGGCTGCCCGTGCCGGTCTGGTCGGTCACCGGGAGCCGGTCCAGCTGGCGCCATTCGTCGCCGTCGTCGGTGACCCAGGGGCCGGTCTTCCCGCCCTGGGTCAGTGCGGCCCGGCCCGGCCGGTTGGCCGCGACGGTGATCTGTCCGCTCTCGTCGTACGGACCGATCGGCGTCCAGCGGCTGTGCCGGCTGTCGGCAGGTGTCACCTCGAATCCGTCGCTGCCGCGCAGGGTCTGCCCGGTCGTGGTCCGGGCCCGGACGGACACCAGGTGGGTGCCCTCGGCCGCCCCGGTCACCCGCGCCTCGTAGACGTTGCCGGAGCGCAGGGTCGACCTGATCGCGTAGCTGCGGCCGTGCGGCGGCTTCACCGTCACGACGGGGGCCTCGGCGAGCGGCGCCGGGGTGAAGATCACGACGCCGGAGTTGCCGTCGCTGGGGTCGGGGCCCACCTGCACGAAGAGCTGCCGCACGACGAGGAGATAGGGCACCCGCACGGCCTTGCCGCCGGCCGGTGTCAGGGTCACCTCGCCGCTGATCTCGGCCTCGCCCGCAGGCCGGTCGGCACGCACGGTCACCGTCGCGACGGCGCTGCCTCCCGCCGGGACGCGCAGGGTGCGCGGGGATACGGTCGCGTCGCCGCTGACCCGGAGGCGTACCGAACGGGCCTCGTCCGAGGCGTTGTTCACCGTGAGCTCGCGTGTTCCGCCGACGGTGGAGCGCGCCGTGTCGGCGAGGCCGTAGGACAGGGAGCTCGGTGTCGTCGTGATCCCGGCGTCGGCCGCGTCCGCTGCGGCCGGGACGTCGAGGCGTCCTGAGCCGTAGCTCGTCGGTTCGCCGTCCGCCACCTTCGATGTGCTGCCGACCAGCTCGGAGCGGACCTCGTCCGGGGTCTGCTCCGGGTGAAGCTGGCGGATCAGGGCCGCGGCGCCCGCGACGTGCGGGGCGGCCATCGACGTACCGGACAGGCGGTAGTAGCCGGGCGCGTACACGGACTCGGGGACCGTGGAGAGAATGTCGTAGCCGGGCGCGACGAGGTCGGGCTTTTGGTTCCAGCCCAGGTCGGGGCCGCGCGAGGAGAACGACGGGATCCGGTCCGTCACATCCGTGCCGGTGAGGTTGATCTGCACCTTTCCTGCAGCCAGACGCCTGGAGAGCTCGGCGTACTGCGTCGAGTCGACGCCGAGCAGCACGAGCGAGTCCATCCGCATCGAGTCGCCGGACTCCTGGACGCCCGCGCTGTCCGCCGGGAGCTGGAGCGGATCGGCGGACGCGTCCGAGGCCCGGCCGTCGGGCACGGACAGGACCGGGCCGCCGCCGCCCGACGTGCCGCCGATGAGTGCGACGGCGCCGCGCCGTTCGGCTTCGCGGGCCTGCTCGATCTCCCAGGTGGTGACGTCCTGCGTCTGCTGGGAAACCGGCACTTCGAGCCGTACGGCCCTGCCGGTGAGGTCACCGGCCCGGTCCCAGTCCTCCGGGGCGCCCTGGCCGACGTCGACCAGCTCGGTGGGCAGGGGCTTCGCGGGCGGGTTGGCGGACAGCACACCGCGGTACGTCTGGATCTTCTCGCCGTCCGGGTAGGAGGCGCCCGGCAGGCGCAGCCCGCTGACGGACGCGCCGACCGCGATCACGCCGTCGGCCGCCGCGGGCGTCCCGACCGTGCCCGCGCCGGGGCCCTCGTTCCCCGCTGCCGCGACGACCACGACTCCGGCCCGGGTGGCGGCCGTCGCCGCGAGACCGAGCGGGTCGCCGCCGTCGCCGTAACCGCCGATGCTGAGGTTGATCACATCGGCGCGGTGCGGGTTGGCCGGGTCGACCGCGGCCTCGATCCCGGCAACGATGTCAGAGGTGATGCCCTCGCCGTTGGCGTTCATCACCTTGTACGCGGTGAGGTCGGCCCCGGGCGCGACGCCGGTCACTCCGCCCTTGGACGCGGCCTTTCCGGCGATGATCCCGGCGACGTGCGTGCCGTGGCCGTTGTCGTCCATCGGGTCGCCGTCGCCGTTGACGAAGTCGTGCCCGGCGACCACCTTGTGGCCATCGCCGAAGCCGCCGCCCAGGTCGGGGTGGGTGTAGTCGACCCCGCTGTCGAGTACGGCGACGGTCATGCCGGTGCCGTCGGCCCCCTTGCCGCCGGGGTCCTTGCGCTTCCAGACGTCCGGCGCGCCGATGAGCGGCACGCTGTCGTTGGTATACATCCTGACCTTGGCGTCCGGCTGGACGGAGACCACCCCGGGCAGCGCCCGCAGTGCCTCGACCTCGGAGGCCTTGACCGTCACCGCCACCGCGTTGACCAGCAGGTTCAGCTTGCGGGGTGAGGCCGGGTGCAGGCCGGCGCGCTTCGCTCCTTCGAGGAACGACTGCTGCCGGCCGGCCACGTCGCGGCGCGCCGAGGCTATGCCGTCCGCGTCGGCCGACCGGAGCCCGGCGCCGTTCGCGGACGCCGCCGCGCCCTTCAGGGTCACGATCACCCGCTGTGCCGGGTCGCTTCCCGGGGTCGCGGTCGCGGATGTCGGCGCCGCTGCGAGCAGTCCGCCGAGCGCGGCGGTCAGGGCGATGCCGGTGGTCAGTGCGCGCCGGTCGGACCGGCTCGATCTTCGGACGGTGCGGGGTGAACGGGGAACCCGAGGGATTGCCATGAGGAGATGACTAATCGCCGCGGCGGGGTCGGGGCAACGATTTGGCCTGGCCCATTGCTGTCACTGGCACACACGGGCCATGATCCGCCGCATGTCACAACTCACCGCAGCCGGTATCGACCCGTTCGACGAGAGTGTCTACCGGGCCATCCTGGTCCGGCACACCGCAGGCCCCGCGGACATTGCGGCCGACCTCGGATCCACACCCGAGCGCACCGGCAGGGCACTGGACAGGCTCCGGGAGAAAGGCCTGGTCGGACGCCTTTCGGGCAGCCGTCGCCGCTATGCCGCGATCGATCCGAACGGGGCGGTCGACGCCCTGGTGCGGGCCAGGACCGCCGAGCTCGACGGGGTGCGCGCGGCGGCCGGCGAGCTGTCACGGCTCTTCGCGACGGCCCGGCGCGGCAGCTCGGAGCAGGTCGAAGTGATCGACGGCAGCGAGGCGTTGGGCCGGTGGTTCGTACGGCTCCAGCAGGAGGCGCGCACCGAGGTCATCACGCTGGACCGGCCGCCGTACGCCCTCACCACCTCCAACCCCGTGGAGTCCGCCGCCCTTTCGCGCGGTGTGCGCTACCGCGCGGTGTACGCACCCGAGGCCCTGGAGTGGCCCGGTGTGCTCGGTGACATCCGGGAACTCGTCGCGCACGGCGAGCACGCCCGCGTGCTGCCCGGACTGCGGATCAAGCTCGCGATAGCGGACCGCAGGCTCGCCCTGATGCCGCTCACCCTGGACTTCACGGAGAACGTACGCGCCGCCGTCATCCGCCCCTCGGCGCTGCTCGACGGGCTGATCGACTACTGGGAGATGTGCTGGCGAACTGCCACGCCGCTCGACGCCCCGGCCGACGACCCGCTGGGCGCGGAGGACAGGCAGATGCTGACGTTGCTGGTCAGCGGCCTGAAGGACGAGGCGATCGCCCGTCAGCTGGGGTGGTCGGTACGGACGATGAGGCGCCGGATCAGCAGACTGCACGAGCAGTTGGGGGCGGCGAACCGCTTCCAGGCCGGGGTGATCGCCGCGCGGCGGGGATGGATCGAGGGCCCGTCGGTCACGGAACCGACGAGTGGTCCTGTCGGCCCCTGAGCCCCGAACTCGGGCAAAGGTGTGAGTTCTTGGAGTTTTGGTGGATGTGATTCGACGATTGTGACCGCGAATTAACACGCGCCTCTGGTGTTCTCGGTATACCGAGCCGAATACTGCGTGGCGGTCCGAGGGGGTGTCTCACCTCTTCATATGTGAACGGACCGCACCTGGAGGCATGTTGAACACCAACGCACCAAGATCGGGCGTAGCGGTCATCGCCGCCGCGGCCGTCATCGGCCTGACGGCGGGGATGATCTCCTCGCCGGCCGTGGCCGCGCAGCAGCCGCGGCAGACCGCCGATGCGGTGGCCGAGCGCTGGGTCATCCTCGTCACGGGTGACCGTGTCGCCGTCGACGGCAAGGGGCAGCCGGTCGTCATCGACCGGGCGCCGGGCCGCGAGCGCATACCGGTGGAGGTCCGCCGCACCGGCGGCCACACCCTGGTGGTGCCCGCGGACGCCGTGGTCAACCCGCTCCCCGCCGCGTACCGGATGTACCTCAACACCGGTGCGGAGCTCACCTGGGACCTCCAGGCGCGTCAGGCCGACGCGAACGGTCAGCTGGGACTGCGGCAGAACGACCCGGGGCGCACCTTCACCGCGGGCCGGAGATATCGCCTCGACTACAACATCGGGGTGTTCGGGCCGCGGGTGAACGGAGTCACGGCGGGCGTGCAGCGCTCGGGCGACGCCATCACGGCCGCGTTCCCGATGTTCGCCGACGGCGCCGGCCACACGGGCGCCACGGTGTGGGACGCCGGGGCGACGAAGACCACGCTCTACCGTGACGGCGAACCGGTCGGGACCGTCGCGGCCCCGCCGACGGGCGTCCGCTTCACCGTCCCGGCGGGGAAGGCCGCGTACCGGCTGACCACCTCGGCGGTGCCCGCGCTGACGGCGGCGGTCTCCACGCGGATCGACGCCGAGTGGACGTTCGTCTCGGACACCGCGGCCTCGCCGACGATGCTGCCGGTCTCCACGGTCCGCTTCACCCCGCGGCTCGGTCTCGATTCCTCGGCACCCGCAGGCCGGCTGCTGGCGGTGCCCGTGACGGTCGAGGGTGCGGCGGCGGACGGCAACACGAAGTCGCTGAAGGTCTCCGCGTCGGTCGACGGCGGAACGACCTGGAGGACGGTCGCCGTCCATCACGGGAAGCTGCTGCTCCGTACCCCGGAGGCGGGCGCCACGGTCTCTCTGAAGGCCGAGGTCACCGACCGGCAGGGCAACACGCTGACCCAGACGGTCATCGACGCCTACCGGGCGAAGTAGCGCGTGCGCGGCCGGCCGGCTCCCTTACGCGGGGCCGGCCTGCCGTGCGGGCCGCTCAGCTGACCAGCTCCACCGGGTGACGCCGGGCCGGCGCCCAGCAGCGGATGATGTCGCGCACCGAGACGACGCCCACCGGGCCGTCGTTGTCCAGCACGATCAGATGCCGGAAACCACCGTGTGTCATGGCCTCCGCTGCCTCTTCGAGGGTCCAGGTGGGGGCGGCGAAGACCACGTCGGTGGTGGTGTGGGCGGACGCGGTCTCCCGGTCGGGGTCCTGCCCCGCGCCGATCGCGTCGAGGATGTCGCGCTCGGTGATGATGCCGAGCCCGCAGGTGTCCGGGTCGTGGACGACGGCTGCTCCGACGCGGCGCGCCGACATCAGCCGGGCTGCCTGGCGGAGGGTGTGGGTCGGGCCGATGGTGAGGACCATCGTGCTCATGGCGTCTCGGACGAGCATGAAGGGAGCCACCTCCTCGGTGAGCCGACTCTGTGAGCCGATTCACAAGTTCACAAGTGGGGGGACTCTCAGAGTTGCACCCTTGGGCGCAGTCAACAAGGGGTGGGCGGGAACGGCCGAGGGGCGCGCGAGAGCGCGCCCCTCGGGCGTCGCGCGCCTCCGGCCGCGTCCTGTCCTCAGTAGCGCTGGTTGAGATAGCCCAGCAGCTCGTGGTGGAGCAGCCCGTTGGAGGCCGCCGCGTTTCCGCCGCCGGGGCCGGAGACCCCGTCCAGGCTGGTGAACTTCCCGCCCGCCTCCTGGACGATGATCGCGTTGGCGGCCATGTCCCACAGGGAGAGCTCGGGTTCCGCGCAGATGTCCACCGAACCCTCGGCGACCATCATGTACGGCCAGAAGTCCCCGTATCCACGCGTCCGCCAGCAGGCACGGGTGAGGTCCATGAAGCCGTCGAGCCGGCCCTGCTCCTCCCAGCCCGTCATCGAGGCGTACGCGAACGAGGAGTCCGCGATCCGCTCGACCTTCGACACGTGGAGCCGGGTCGCGGAGGTCAGGCTGCGGCCGGAGAACGCTCCGGCGCCCTTCGCCGCCCACCAGCGGCGGCTCAGCGCGGGGGCCGACACCACGCCGACGACGGGCTGGAAGCCGTTCTCCCCGGCCTCCATCAGCGAGATCAGCGTCGCCCACACGGGCACACCGCGTACGTAGTTCTTGGTGCCGTCGATCGGGTCGATGACCCAGCGCCGCGGCCCGGTGCCCTCGAGCCCGTACTCCTCGCCGAGGATCGCGTCGCGTGGCCGGGCCCGCTGCAGATGGCCGCGGATCAGCTCCTCGGCATTCTTGTCGGCCTCGCTCACCGGAGTCATGTCCGGCTTGGTCTCGACCTTCAGATCGAGAGCCTTGAACCGGTCCATGGTCGCCGCGTCGGCGGCATCCGCCAGGACGTGGGCAAGGCGCAGGTCATCGTGGTAATCGGGCATGTCGTCACAGTATCCACAGCCACCCACCAGGGCTACAGGGCCCCGGGCAGCGAAGCGGTGCGAGGTCTCTTGACAGGGTGCGGCGGCGCGTCAACTCTGAATCGCGGGTCCCCGGGTGTGGGAGGCGGCGATGGCGACAGCGCGCGAAGCCCTGCTGGACGCCGCCCTCGCGGCGGTCGCCGGCCGGCCCTGGGCGGCCGTGCGGATGGTCGACGTCGCGGCCGGTGCGGGAGTGTCCCGGCAGACCCTCTACAACGAGTTCGGCAGCAAGGACGGACTGGCCCGCGCACTGATCCGGCGCGCTGCCGACGGCTATCTCGCCGGGGTCGAAAGAGCACTGGACGGCGGGGAGGGACCGGCCGCCGTAGCCCTCTGGACCGTCCGCTGCGCCCGGACGAACGCACTGGTCAGGGCGTTACTGACCGGCCTCAGTAGTGAGCGGCTGCCTCGCCCCGTAAGCACTGTCCCGCCGTCACGGACCGTCCCGTCGTCGGCGGTGCCCGCCCAGCGCCGTGCCGACGCCGCGATGCCGAGCCCGGCCGAGCTGCTGGCCCTCGTACGCGACCGTGCGGTGGCCGTCCTGGGGGACGGGCGGCCGGGCCGCGACACCGCGGAGCTGGCGGTGACCTGCGAGATCGCTCTCAGACTCGCGCTCTCGTACGCCCTCGTCCCGTCGGCCCGCGCGGACGCGGAGGCGGGAGACCCGGCGCCGCTGGTGCGCGAGGCGGTGGCGCGGCAGCCGTTCCGGCAGGCCGGTCAGTGCGAGGAGCCGGAGAGCTGGAGGCCGATCACGCCGAGGATCACCAGCGAGATCGAGACCAGCTTGAGCGTGGAGACCACGTCGTCGAGGAAGATCATCCCGTAGATCGCGGTACCGGCGGCGCCGATTCCGGTCCACACCGCGTAGGCCGGGCCCACGTCCAGCTTCTTCAGCGAGAGCGTCAGCAGTCCGAAGCTGCCGAGAGCGAAGACGCAGAACGCGACCGTCGGCCAGAGCCGGGTGAATCCGTGGGAGAGCTTCAGACACACGGCGAAGCCCGTCTCCAGCAGCCCCGCTACCACGACCAGCAGCCACGCCATCGCCGGTTCCCTCCCACGTAGTGACTGCTTCGTCTCACTCGGTGCGATTATGCACTTACCAGTCGTGGGAGCACGCAAACGTGCGCGAGTCGCGCAGGTCCCTCAGTCGCCCTCGCGCCGTTCCCGGGTGGCGAGCAGCCGGTGCAGTGAGTCGAGCCGTGCCGGATCGGCGTGGCCCGAGGCCACCCAGGCGGCGAGCGCGCATTCCGGTTGCTGGTCGTCGTGGGTGCAGCCGCGCGGGCAGTTCTCGGTGCCGGGCTCCAGGTCCGGGAAGGCCAGGATCACCCGGGACGGGTCGACGTGGTGCAGCCCGAACGAGCGCACCCCGGGGGTGTCGATCACCCATCCGCGCGCGTCCGGAAGAGGGAGTGCGAGCGCCGACGTGGTGGTGTGCCTGCCCCGGCCCGTGACCGCGTTGACGACACCGGTCGTACGCCGCTTGTCCTTCGGTACCAGGGCGTTGACCAGGGTGGTCTTGCCGACCCCGGAGTGCCCGACGAACGCGGTGACCCGGTCGTTCAGCTGCTCGCGCACGATCTCTGCCGCATCGCCGTTCTCCAGCTCCTCACGGCTGGTGACGATGTACGGGACGCCCAGCGGCGTGTACGCGGCGAGCAGCGCGTCCGGCGAGGCCAGGTCCGACTTGGTGAGCACGAGGAGCGGGGTGAGTCCGCCGTCGTACGCCGCCACGAGGCAGCGGTCGATCATGCGCGGGCGCGGTTCCGGATCGGCGAGAGCGGTGACGATCGCCAGCTGGTCCGCGTTGGCGACGACCACGCGCTCGTACGGATCGTCGTCGTCGGCCGTGCGCCGCAGCACCGAGCGGCGCGCGCCGATACGGACGATGCGGGCCAGGGTGTCCTTGTCGCCGGACAGGTCGCCGACGATGGAGACGGTGTCGCCCACCACGGCGGCCTTGCGGCCCAGCTCGCGGGCCTTCATCGCCAGCACCGTACGACCGTCGACGAGGCAGGTGAGCCGGCCCCGGTCGACGGTGAGGACCATGCCGTCCTGGGCCTCTTCGTGCTTGGGCCGCGTGTGCGTACGTGGCCGGTTGCCCTTGGGGTTGGGGCGGACGCGGATGTCGTCCTCGTCGGGGTTCTTGCCGTAGCGGCGCATGTCGTCAGGCCCCGAGCGTTCCGGTGGACGCGAGCATCGCGGTCCACATCTCCGGGAAGTCCGGCAGGGTCTTCGCGGTCGTGCCCACGTTCTCGATCTCCACGCCGGGAACGGCGAGGCCGATGATCGAACCGGCCGTGGCCATCCGGTGGTCGTCGTACGTGTGGAAGGTGCCGCCGTGCAGCGGGCGCGGCCGGATGTGCAGGCCGTCGGCGGTCTCGGTGACGTCGCCGCCGAGCTCGTTGATCTCCTTGGTGAGCGCCGCCAGCCGGTCCGTCTCGTGCAGCCGCAGATGGGCCACGCCGCTCAGGGTGGAGGGGGAGTCGGCGAGTGCGGCGACGGCCGCGATGCCCGGAGTCAGCTCGCCGACCTCGCTGAGGTCGACGTCGATGCCGTGGATGCGGCCGGAGCCGGTGAAGGTGAGCCCGCGTTCGGTCAGCTCGCAGCTGCCGCCCATCGCGGTGAAGATCTCGCGCAGCGCGTCACCGGGCTGGGTGGTGCGCAGCGGCCAGTCGGGGACGGTGACCCTGCCGCCGGTGACCAGCGCGGCGGCGAGGAACGGCTGCGCGTTGGAGAGGTCCGGCTCGACGGTCAGATCGCGGCCGAGCAGCGCCGAGGGGGAGACGCGCCAGACATTGGGCTCGCCGCCCGTCTCCGGCTCGTCGACCTGGGCTCCGACGGTCCGCAGCATGTCGACCGTCATCCGGATGTGCGGCATGGACGGGAGCGTCGAGCCCGTGTGACGTACCTCGACACCCTGGTTGAAGCGGGGGGCCGACAGCAGAAGGGCGGAGATGAACTGGGAGGACGAGGAGGCGTCGATCTCCACCGGACCGCCGTCCAGCGCACCCGCGCCGTGGACGGTCATCGGCAGCGCGCCGCGCGCCTCGTCGTCGATCCGGGCGCCGAGGGCGCGCAGTGCGTCGATCACGCCGTGCAGGGGGCGCTCGTAGGAGCGGGCGTCGCCGTCGAAACGGATGGGGCCGTCGGCGAGGGTCGCGACGGGCGGCAGGAAGCGCATGACCGTTCCGGCGTTGCCGACGTCGATGGTGGCCGGTCCGTGCAGCCCCGCCGGGATGACGCGCCATGCCTCGCCCGAGCCGTCGGGGCCGACGCCCTCCTCGATGCCGACGCCCATCGTGCGCAGCGCCTGGGCCATCAGCAGGGTGTCGCGCGAGCGCAGCGGGCGCCGCAGCCAGCCCGGCTCGGACGAGAGGGCGGCGAGGACGAGCGCCCGGTTGGTGACCGACTTCGATCCGGGCACGGTGACGGTCGCGTCGACGGCCCCGCTCGCGTGGGGGGCGGGCCAGAGGGCGGGGTGCACGGAACTTTCGGTCATGGCCCTCACTTTAGTGGCTTCCTGCAAACCCAGATCTAGGTCAAATAGGTGGAAACCAGGCCGTAACGTGAGGGTGGTACAAGCCGCGGGGCGCCGCCGGCCGTCACAGCCCGAGCAGCCAGCGCCCGCCGCCGATCAGCGAGCAGAGCGACACCGCGTGGAAGAGGAACAGCCAGAGTGCCGCCGGTGCGTCCGTGAGCCGCGCGAGCTGGTCCGCGTCGGAGTCCGGCGCACCGCCGTGCCTCCGTTTGGACTGCAGCTCGAAGGCCGGACGTACGCCGCCCAGCAACAGGAACCAGACCGCTGTGTACGCGAAGACCGACTGCCACGCGGCCGAGGCCAGCCAGGACACCAGCAGGAAGGTCGCGCCGGTGAGGATCACCGTCAGCGCCCCGTACACATTGCGGATCATCACCAGCATCACCGCGAGCAGCGCCGTGGCCAGCCACAGCAGCAAAGTGATCCTGCCGTTGACCAGCAGCCACGCCCCGCCGAGGCCGAGCAGCGGAGGTGCGGTGTACCCCGCGGCGGCCGTGAGGATCATGCCGATCCCGGTCGGCTTGCCGCGGCTCACGGTCAGCCCGCTGGTGTCCGAGTGCAGCCGGATACCGGAGAGCTGCCGCCCGGTGAGCAGGGCGACGAGTCCGTGGCCGCCCTCGTGCGCGATGGTGATCGCGTTCCGCGACAGCCGCCATATGAGATTGGGTACGACGGCGACGAGGGCGGCCGTGGCGGTCACGACCACCAGCCACTGCTCGGGCAGCGGCTGGGTGCCGAAGACGCGGTTCCACAGATCGCCCAGATCGGTGCTGTCCATAGGCCGGGCGGCTCCTTGCGTTCGTGACGGGAGGTCGTGGCAGTCTGGCACTTATGTGCGGACGGTATGCAGCGAGTCGGCGGCCCGAGGATCTGACCGGGCTCTTCGGGGTGGAGAAGTGGGAACCGGCCGAGGCCCTTGAGCCCGACTGGAACGTGGCGCCGACCAAAGAGGTCTACGCCGTACTGGAACGTCCTGTGAAGGACGCGGACGATCAACGCCCGGTTCGCCAGCTCCGTGCCCTGAAGTGGGGACTCGTACCCTCCTGGGCGAAGTCGCCCGAGGGTGCCGCGCGCATGATCAACGCCCGCGCCGAGACGGTGCACGAGAAGCCGTCCTTCCGCCGCCCCTTCACGTCGAGGCGCTGCATCCTGCCCGCCGACGGCTACTACGAGTGGGTCACCGGCGCCGATGAACGTCAGCTGGAGGAGAAGGGCAGGAAGAAGCGGCCCCGCAAGCAGCCGTACTTCGTGACGCCCGCCGACGGATCGGTCTTCGCGATGGCCGGGCTGTACGAGTTCTGGCGCGACCGGACCCTTCCCGACGACCACCCCCAGGCCTGGTGGGTGACCTGTTCGGTGATCACGACCGAGGCGGAGACCTCGCCGCTCGCGGTCGCCCCGGCCGAGGGGCCAGCAGCGCTCGCCGATATCCACCCCCGGATGCCGCTGATGCTGATGCCGGACCGGTGGGATGCGTGGCTGGATCCCTCGCGCACCGATGCCGAGGAGCTGAAGGGGCTGCTGACCCCGCCGCCCGGGGGGCTCATGCGGGCCTATCCGGTGGCCACGGCGGTCAGCAACGTCCGCAACAACGGGGCCGAGCTGCTGGAGGAGCTGGCGGCGCCGGAGGTGGGGACGCTGTTCTGAGGCTTCTGCTTGATTGGATGACCTCCGTGAGCCGTACAGAGAACGTGCAGACCGTCGACACGGACGCCGGGACCGCCCGGATCACCTGGGCGCTTCCCCCGAAGGCCCGCCTCGTGCTCGCCCTCGGGCACGGCGCGGGCGGCGGGATCGAGGCCCGGGACCTCAAGGCGCTCGCCGCCGCGCTGCCCGGCGAGGGGGTGGCCGTCGCCCTGGTGGAGCAGCCGTGGCGGGTGGCAGGGAAGAAGCTCGCGCCCGCGCCCAAGACCCTGGACACCGGATGGCGGGGGCTGTGGCCCGCACTGGCCGCGCCCGGCCTGCCGGTCGTCGCCGGAGGGCGCAGCGCGGGCGCCCGGGTCGCCTGCCGTACGGCGTCGGAGCTCGGCGCCCACGCAGTCCTCGCACTCAGCTTCCCGCTGCACCCTCCTGGCAGGCCGGAGAAGTCCCGTGCGGACGAACTCCTGGGGGCGGGGGTGCCCACGCTTGTCGTCCAGGGCGGCAACGACCCCTTCGGCCGGCCCGCCGAATTCCCCGCGGGGGAGTACGAACTCGCCGGGGTGGAGTACGGGGACCACGCCTTCGCCGTACCGAAGAGGTCGGGGCTGAACGAGGATCAGGTGATGGCCGTCATCACCGGCGCGGCGACCCGGTGGCTGACTTCGCTGATGTGACGTACACCCCGGGAATGATGAGTGAGGGGCCACTGTTATTCGGGACGTCGGTACAACTACGTCGTTTGTGGAGAGGGAGTCCGTCGCATGGGTTCGACCATCTGCCCGCGCCGCTCGAACACCGCTGACCTGGAGTGGACGGTGCTGCATGCGGCGAAGACCGCTCCCGAGCGGGCACTGAGCGGACCGGATCGACAGCCCGCCTCGAACCAAGGTCGACTATTCTCCGATTCGAGCGGGTCCGGTTTCGGCTCCGCCACATCGTTGGAGGAGGTGGGTCCGGTCACTGGGACCGACACAGGGACCGACGACGGCCGCGCAGAGGAGACGACCGCCGAGCGGAACGCACGCTTCGAGCGGGACGCCCTCGGTTTTCTCGACCAGATGTACTCGGCCGCGCTGCGCATGACGCGCAACCCGGCCGATGCCGAGGACCTGGTCCAGGAGACGTACGCCAAGGCGTACGGCTCCTTCCACCAGTTCCGTGAGGGCACCAACCTCAAGGCGTGGATGTACCGCATCCTTACCAACACCTTCATCAACTCGTATCGCAAGAAGCAGCGCGAGCCCCAGCGCAGTGCGGCCGAGGAGATCGAGGACTGGCAGCTGGCGCGCGCCGAGTCGCACATGTCGACCGGTCTGCGTTCCGCCGAGTCCCAGGCCCTCGACCACCTGCCGGACTCCGACGTGAAGGCCGCGCTCCAGGCGATCCCCGAAGAGTTCCGCATCGCCGTCTATCTCGCGGACGTAGAGGGCTTTGCCTACAAGGAGATCGCGGACATCATGGGGACTCCCATCGGTACGGTGATGTCCCGACTGCACCGCGGACGCCGGCAACTGCGCGGCATGCTGGAGGACTACGCCCGTGAGCGCGGGCTCGTCCCCGCCGGTGCCGGTGAGTCGGACGATCGGAAAGGCTCGGCCTCATGAGCTGCGGAGAGCCGCACGAGACGGATTGCTCAGAGGTTCTCGATCATCTCTATGAGTTCCTCGACCATGAGATGCCCGAGGGCGACTGCACGAAGTTCGAGGTGCACTTCGAGGAGTGCTCCCCGTGCCTGGAGAAGTACGGCCTGGAGCAGGCCGTGAAGAAGCTGGTGAAGCGCTGCTGCGGCCAGGACGATGTCCCGACCGATCTGCGCTCGAAGGTGATGGGCCGGATCGACCTGATCCGCTCGGGACAGGCGGTCCCCGAGCAGGACCTGTCGATCGACAGCGCGGCCATGCCGGCGCCCGCGGCGGACTGACCGCACCACCACCGCAGTATCCGAGGGCACGCCGTCGCACGGCGTGCCCTCGGGCGTATCACCTGAGCCCCACTCCTATCACCCGAATGTGCTAATCGGACTCATCGGGGCTCGGCCGCCCTTTCAACTCGCTAGCCTGGCGCCTCCATTGACCACGCGGGGGGCGGGCGGTACGGGTGAGGAGCACACCGGGGGCGGCACGCGCCTGCATTCTGGGCGCGGTGGTCTGCGCCCTTCTGTGTTCCCTGCCCGTGTGGGCCCCTGGCGCCGGCACGCCCTGGGGCACGCTGGTCCTGCTCACGGCGCTCTATCTCGTCTGTGAACTTCCCGGCCGCTGCCCCTTCTTCGGCAGTTCCGTGCCGATCAGCGCCGGATCGTTCTTTCCGCTGTTGCTCGCCGCCGCCTTCCTGCTGCCCCCGGCCGCCGCGGCCCTCGTGTCCGTCCCCGGTTCGCTCGTCGGCCGGGTGGAGCAGCCGCCCTTCGCCGCCCGCCGTATCTGGCGGGCCGCGCAGCTCTCGCTCACCGTCTGGGCCGCCTCGTGGACCCACACCGCGCTCGGCGGCCCCGGCACACTCGGCGGTGGCGGCGGCGGTGGGGTCTCCGGTGCGCCGGACTTTCCTTACGCCCTGCTGCCCGCCTGCGCCGCGGCCCTCGTCTTCAGCCTCGTCCTGACCGCGCTGGACGGCTGCATCCTCGTCGCGGCCGAGCGGCGGCCCGCCCGGCACGCCTGGCGCGGACTGCTTCCGCACTCGCTGGGACCGCACCTGGTGCACGCGCTCGCCGGGCTGATGATGGCCGTCCTGTGGCGCAGCTCGTACGGACCGCTGTCCGCGCTCTTCGTCCTGCTGCCGATGTACATCTCCTGCTGGGTGTTCGCCCAGTACCACCGCGAGCACGCCGCGCACCGGGCGACGATCAGGGCGCTGGTGCAGGCCGTCGACATCAAGGACAAGTACACCCGCGGGCACAGCGAGCGGGTGGGCCGGGCCTCCGTCCTGATCGCCCGCGAACTCGGCATGGAGGAGCGCCGGCTCGAAGCGCTCCGGTTCGCCGGGATCCTCCACGATGTCGGCAAGCTCGGCGTCCCCACCCGGGTCCTGCGCAAGGACGGTCCGCTCACACCGGAGGAGCGCCGGGTCATCGAACTGCATCCGGAGTACGGGCACGAGATCGTCCGGGGCATCGGATTCCTGGACGAGGCGCGTGCGGCGATCCTGCACCACCACGAGCGGCTCGACGGCAGCGGCTATCCGTACGGCCTCAGCGGGCGCCAGATCCCCGAGTTCGCCCGGGTCGTGGCCGTCGCCGACGCCTTCGACGCGATGACGTCCACCCGGTCCTACCGGCGGGGGCGGCCCGTTCCCGCCGCTGTCGCGGAGCTCGAACGGTGCGCGGGCACCCAGTTCGATCCGCAGATGGTGGGGGCGCTGGCGCGGGGGCTGGCGCGGCACGGGTGGTCGGCGGCGACCACGGCCGTCACGGCGGACGAGGTGGCGGTGCCGGGGCCCAGGGAGGCAGGCCCCGAACCGGCGGACGGGCTCCGTACGTCCGTGGAGCGTCCCGGGTGAGGTGGCAGAGGCGGTGGCGGGGTGTGCGCCCCGCAGTGACGGCCGTCCGGGGGGCCGCGCTCGTCCTCACCGTCGCGGCGTTCGCCCACACCCTCTGGTACGGCATCGCAGAGCCCGGGCACGCCCTCGCCTTCGCCGCCCTCGTGGTGACCGGCGAGCTGGCGCGCTGGGGCGCCCTGCCGGGGGAGCGGGAGCCCGCACCCCTCGGGGCCGCCGGAGCCCTCGCGTACGCCCTGCTGGGACGCAGTGGCGGTGAGCCCACCACGCACGGGGCCCTCCAGGTGGTCACAGTCGTCGTCGCCGCCCAGCTCGTCGCCGCCGTGCCCCATGTGGCGCGCGGCAGCGGCCCCGGAGCCGACCTGGCCGCCCGCCGCATCCTGACCGTCGGCTTCGCCGCCGTGTGCTTCCAGCCCCTCTACAACTCCGGCCAGACCGTCCTGTGGTTCGGCGAGGGCCCGTACTTCGCGCTCTTCCTGCTTCTGCTGCTGGCCCTGACCGCCCTGTGCGACGCCGTGCTCGCCGCCCTGCTGCTGCACTCCCGCACCCGCTATCCGTACGGTCCCCTGCTCCGCGACGAGCTGCGGGCCCTCATCGGCATCGGTTCGGCGGTCTGCGCGACCGGCGCGGTGATGGCGATCGGGGTGGCCGTGGCGGGGCTGTGGGCGCTGCCCGTCCTGTGCGTACCCCTGCTGCTCACCCAGGTGTCCTACCGCAGGTACGCGGCGGTCCGTACGACCTACCGGCAGACCATCGCCTCACTGGCCCGCTCCACCGAGATCGCCGGCTACACCCCGCACGGGCATGCCCGCCGGGTCGCCGAGCTCTCCACCGCCGTGGGCCGTGAGCTCGGCCTTTCCGGGTCCGAGCTGACCGTCCTGGAGTACGCGGCGCTGATGCACGACATCGGTCAGCTCTCGCTCGTGGACCCGGTGTCCGAGGGGGCCACCGCCACCCTCCCGGCCGCCGATCAGCGCCGTATCGCGCTCCTGGGCGGGGCGGTGGTCCGCCAGACCGGGGTGGCCACCGCGGTCGCGGTGGTGGTGGAGCAGCAGGCCGACCCGTACCGGGAGCAGCCCCTCACCGCCAGGATTGTCCGGGCGGTCAACGCATACGACGACCTGTGCGGGGAAAGTGCCATCGGGCCGCTCGGCGCCCTGGAACAACTCAGACTGGGCACCGGCCGCGACTATCAGCCGCAGGTTGTGGAAGCGCTGGCGGCAGTCCTGGCAAGGGGCGGTCTGACCCAGCTCCGGGCTGGGTAACCCATGGGTAATGAGCGGGCGTCCGGCCGGGCATGGTTGGATGCGAAAGTAGAGCGAAAACGAGGGTGTCCAGTCGGGACAGGCGGGAATCGTGAGGATCTTCGGGAAGGTACGGCATCGGCCATCCGCCTCTTGGCGGCAGGCCACGGACCGCGCGTTCACGCTGATCGGCGACGGCCGGTACGAGGACGCGGGGGCGCTGCTGACACGCGCGGTTGACCTGGAACCCTGGCTCTCCGAGTCCTGGTTCAATCTGGCGCTGCTGCACAAATTCAGGCACGACTGGGAGCAGGCGAGAGCCGCGGGCCTGCGGGCCGTCGCGCTCCTGGACCGGGAGTCCGGGGCCCCCGACTGGTGGAACGTCGGGATCGCGGCCACCGCGCTCCAGGACTGGCCACTGGCCCGCAGGGCCTGGCAGGCGTACGGGCTCAAGGTCCCGGGCAACGGGCAGCACAGCGCCGCGGCCACCAGCGAGCCGCTCGGCATGGAGCTGGGCAGCGCGGCGGTCCGGCTGTCGCCCGAGGGCGAGTCCGAGGTCGTCTGGGGCCGCAGGCTGGACCCGGCCCGGATGGAAGTGCTGTCGATTCCGCTGCCCTCGTCCGGGCGGCGCTGGGGCGAGGTCGTCCTGCACGACGGGGTGCCGCACGGCGAGCGGGTCACCGCCGCCGGGCCCTCGTACCCCGTGTTCGACGAGATCGAGCTGTGGGCGCCCTCTCCCGTACCCACCTGGGTCGTGCTCCTGGAGGCCGCCACCGAGGCGGACCGGGACGCGCTGGAGCAGCTGGCGTCCGACGCCGGGTTCGCCGCCGAGGACTGGTCGTCATCCGTACGGCTGCTGTGCCGGGCCTGCTCGGAGAGCCGGATGGAGAGCGACGAGGGCGACGGCGAGCACCTCGATCCGCATGATCACAGTGAACCGGGCCACCCGGGGCCGCTGGGCCACCGCACCGCGGGCGACCTGTGGGTGCCGGAGCGCGAATGCGGTCTCGCGGCACCGGCGGGCCTGGTGCGCGGGCTGCTGGACGGCTGGGTCGCGGACAGTCCGGACAGCCGCGAGTGGCGGGATCTCGAAGAAGTCTGCTGACCGGTGCCCGTAGGCTGTACGGGCACCGAATTCCGGTGCCGGTTATCCCGAAGTTCACGGGTTTCAGGTTTGCAGGAAGGCGTACGGCGGACATGTCGCAGCAGGAGACGGACGAGCAGATCAGCGTCGACGACGAGGGATTCCTCGTCGACACCGAGGACTGCGAGGCGCGTGAGGCGGCGTACCGCGAGCGCGGCACCTCGCGGCCGATCACGGTCGTGGGCAACCCGGTGCTCCACAAGGAGTGCAAGGACGTCACCGCGTTCGACGACGAGCTGGGCCGGCTGATCGACGACATGTTCGCCAGCCAGCGGACGGCCGAGGGCGTGGGCCTGGCCGCCAACCAGATCGGCGTCGACCTCAAGGTCTTCGTCTACGACTGCATGGACGACGACGGAGTGCGGCACGTCGGCGCGATCTGCAACCCGGTCCTGGAGGAGCTGCCTCCCGAGGACCGCATCCTCGACGACGCCAACGAGGGCTGCCTCTCCGTCCCGACGGCGTACGCCGCGCTGGCCCGCCCCGACTACGCGGTCGTGCGCGGGCAGGACGCGAAGGGCAACGCGGTCAGGGTGCGGGGCAACGGCTACTTCGCGCGCTGCCTCCAGCACGAGACGGACCACCTGTACGGCTACCTGTACATCGACCGGCTCTCCAAGCGCGACCGCAAGGACGCGCTGCGGCAGATGGCCGAGGGCACGCCGCGCTACGAGGTCGTCTCCAACGGCTGAGACGTCAGCCTGCTGCGATCGGGCCCCGTTTCCGGTACGACCGGGGACGGGGCCCGCTTCCTTCGGTGCAACTTCTGTTCCTCCAGGCGTAGTTGACGCGCGTCGACTCGTCCGACAGTCTCACCCCAACACCTCACCGTGTAGGGAGTTCCCCCATGCTCAGACGTAGCGCACACGCCCTGCTCAGCCTTGTCATGGCCATGGCTTTCGCGATCGGCGGAGCCGTACTGACCGCCGGTCCCGCACAGGCCGACGGCTGCTTCACCTGGACCAGGACCCTCTCGGCCGGAGCGACCGGCAACGATGTCACCCAGCTCCAGATACGCGTGGCCGGCTACCCCGGATACAACGCCGTGCTCGGCATCGACGGCTCGTACGGCCCGGCCACCACCGCCGCGGTCAAGCGCTTCCAGTCCGCGTACGGCCTCGCCGCCGACGGCGTCGCCGGTCCCGCAACGCAGTCCAAGCTCTACGCGCTCCAGGACGACGACTGCACCCCGATCCACTTCACGTACCCCGAGCTCAACAACTGCAACAGCACCTGGGCCGGCGGAGCGGTCGCCGCGGGCACGGCGAAAGCCAACGCCCTGAGCTCGATGTGGAAGCTGGAGGCGCTCCGGCACGCGCTCGGCGACCAGTCCATCCGGGTCACCAGCGGCTTCCGGTCCTACTCCTGCAACTCGGCGGTCGGCGGGGCCTCGAACAGCCGCCATCTGTACGGCGACGCCGTCGACCTCGGCTCGGGACCGCACTCCCTGTGCACCATCGCCAAGCAGGCCCGTAACCACGGCTTCAACGGGATTCTCGGCCCGGGCTACCCCGGCCACGGTGACCACATCCACGTCAACCAGGGGCCCAGCCACTTCTGGTCGGCGTCCAGCTGCGGCATCTGAGCCCACGCGAACAGGAGCCCCGTCCGGGACCGTGAATCCGGACGGGGCCCTAGGGGTGTGTCAGCCGGCCGAGAGCTCGGCGCCGACCTCCAGCGGAGCGCCCAGGTACCTCTTGCCGCGCGAGGCGTCCAGGCGCTGGCCGTTCTCCCTTGAGGTCCGAGCCGCACTATCAACGTGATCACAAAGCGTCACAACCTGCGCCGCCGGCTCACCGGCGAAGCCGGCGGCTTCTGACTGTGCACGTGGCGCTCGTGTGATCTTGATGCTTAGACGTCAGATCTGTTGCAGGTCAGGCCACTTCTGGCATCGCTGTCGGTCCGCGGAAGGTCCGGCGGTAGGTGTTCGGAGTGGTGCCGAGCGAGCGTACGAACTGGTGGCGCAGCGCCGCCGCGTTGCCGAAGCCGGTCCGGCCGGCGATCGTGTCCATGGTCTCGTCGGAGGTCTCCAGCAGGTGCTGGGCCAGCAGCACCCGTTGCCGCAGCAGCCAGCGGTACGGGGTGGTCCCGGTCTCCTGCTGGAAGCGGCGTGCGAAGGTGCGCGGCGACATGCACGCCTGGGCGGCGAGCTGCTCGACCGTCATCTCCTGGTCGAGGTGGCGCTCCATCCAGGCGAGCGTGCCGCCGACCCTGTCGCACGAGGTGCGGGGCAGCGGGCGCTTGATGTACTGCGCCTGCCCGCCGTCGCGGTGCGGCGGCACGACCATGCGGCGGGCGAGGGTGTTGGCGGCTTCCTGGCCGTACTCCTGCCGGATCAGGTGCAGACAGGCGTCGATGCCCGCCGCCGTGCCCGCCGATGAGATGACCTGGCCCTCGTCCACGTACAGCACATCGGGTTCGACGATCGCCCGGGGGAAGCGGCGGGCCAGCTCGGCGGCGTGGCGCCAGTGCGTGGTGCAGCGCCGTCCGTCCAGCAGTCCGGCCGCGCCGAGGACGTACGCGCCGGAGCAGACGCTCAGCACCCGCGCGCCGCGCTCCACGGCCCGGCGCAGGGCGTCCAGCACCTCTTCCGGGTACTCCCGCTGCATGAAGTGGCTGCCCGCCGGTACGGCGATGAGGTCGGCCTCGTCCAGCCGGTCCAGGCCGTACGGCGTGCTGATGGTGAATCCGGCGTGGGTCCGCAGGACCGGACCCTCGGCGGAGACCACCGCGAAGTCGTGGACCGGCAGGCCCTCGTCGCTGCGGTCGAGTCCGAAGACCTCGCACAGCACGCCGAGTTCGAAGGGGTGCACCTCGTCGAGGAGCAGAGCGGCGACATTTTTCAGCATGACGACAGTGTGGCAGTAATTCGATGCTGTGTGTCAGTCCTGCCACTGCCGGAATCCGCCTCGACGGACGACAGTAGAGGCATGAACACATTCGTGAACTACCTGGGCACAGCCGCACTTTTCACCCTCGTCCTGCTGCCCGCGCTCGTGGGGCTCGCGCGGGAGCGCCGGATCGACCGTGAGCTGAGGGGAACGGAAGGGCAACAGAGCGCGGGGGGCGCCGCGCGGCCGGTCAAGGCCACGCGGCGCCCCCACATCCGGTCCTGGGCGAGGATCTAGAGGATCCAGAGGATCTAGAAGTCGTCGTCGAAGCCGACCGAGCCCTCCACCGCCACCTGGTAGGCGGACGGCCGGCGCTCGAAGAAGTTGGTCAGCTCCTGGACGCCCTGGAGCTCCATGAACGAGAACGGATTCTCGGAGCCGTACACCGCGGGGAATCCCAGCCGGGTGAGCCGCTGGTCGGCGACGCACTGGAGGTACTCGCGCATGGACTCGGTGTTCATGCCGGGCAGCCCGTCGCCGCACAGGTCCTGGCCGAACTGGAGCTCCGCGTCGACGGCCTCCCTCAGCATGTCGGTGACCTGCTGCTGGAGTTCGTCGTCGAAGAGCTCCGGCTCCTCCTTGCGGACGGTGTCCACCACCTCGAACGCGAAGTTCATGTGCATCGTCTCGTCCCGGAAGACCCAGTTGGTGCCCGTGGCGAGACCGTGCAGCAGCCCGCGCGAGCGGAACCAGTAGACGTACGCGAACGCGCCGTAGAAGAACAGCCCCTCGATGCACGCCGCGAAGCAGATCAGATTCAGCAGGAAGCGGCGGCGGTCGGCCTTCGTCTCCAGCCGGTCGAGCTTCTCGACCTCGTTGATCCACTTGAAGCAGAACTGCGCCTTCTCGCGGATCGAGGGGATCTCCTCGACCGCGTCGAACGCCGCCGCGCGGTCGTCCGGGTCGGGCAGATACGTGTCGAGCAGCGTCAGATAGAACTGGACGTGCACGGCCTCCTCGAAGAGCTGCCGCGACAGGTACAGCCGTGCTTCGGGGGAGTTGATGTGCTTGTACAGCGTCAGTACGAGGTTGTTGGAGACGATCGAGTCACCCGTCGCGAAGAACGCGACGAGCCGGCCGATCATGTGCTGCTCGCCGGGCGAGAGCTTCGCGAGGTCGGCGACGTCGGAGTGGAGGTCGACCTCCTCCACGGTCCAGGTGTTCTTGATCGCGTCGCGGTAGCGCTCGTAGAAGTCCGGGTAGCGCATGGGCCGCAGGGTCAGTTCGAAGCCCGGGTCGAGAAGGTTCTTGTCGCTCATGATTACTGGCACGCCTCGCAGGACTCGGGGTTTTCGAGGGAGCAGGCGATCGCGTCCGCGTCGGGAGCGGCTGCCTGCACGGGAATCGGGGCCGCGGAGGCCGCGCGCGCGATCCGGGTCGCCGGGCGCGAACGCAGGTAGTACGTCGTCTTCAGCCCCTGCTTCCAGGCGTACGCGTACATCGAGGACAGCTTGCCGATCGTCGGCGTCTCCAGGAACAGGTTCAGCGACTGGCTCTGGTCGAGGAACGGCGTACGGGCCGCCGCCATGTCGATCAGTCCGCGCTGCGGGATCTCCCACGCCGTGCGGTACAGCGCCCTTACGTCCTCCGGGATCCAGGCGAAGCCTTGCACCGAGCCACTGGCGTCGCGCAGCGCCTCGCGGGTGCGGGCGTCCCAGACGCCGAGCCGCTTCAGCTCGTCGACCAGATAGCCGTTGACCTGGAGGAACTCACCGCTGAGCGTCTCGCGCTTGAAGAGGTTTGAGACCTGCGGCTCGATGCACTCGTACACCCCGGCGATCGAGGCGATCGTCGCGGTCGGAGCGATGGCGAGCAGGAGGGAGTTACGCATACCGGTCTTCGCGACCCGGGCGCGCAGGGCGTCCCAGCGCTCCGGCCAGTTCAGCTCGGTGCCGTAGTGGTCGGGGTGCAGCACCCCGCGGGCGGTGCGCGTCTCTGACCAGGCGGGCAGGGGTCCTGAGCGCTCCGCGAGATCGCAGGACGCCTCGTAGGCGGCGAGCATGATCCGCTCGGAGATCTTCGTGGACAGCGCCCGCGCCGCGGGGGAGTCGAACGGCAGCCGCAGCTGGAAGAAGACGTCCTGGAGGCCCATCGCGCCCAGGCCCACCGGGCGCCAGCGGGCGTTGGAGCGGCCTGCCTGCTCGGTCGGGTAGAAGTTGATGTCGACGACCCGGTCGAGGAAGGTCACCGCGGTACGGACCGTGGAGTCCAGGCGCTCCCAGTCGATGTCCCCGTCGGCCACGAAGGCGCCCAGGTTGACCGAGCCGAGGTTGCAGACGGCCGTCTCGCCGTCGTCCGTGACCTCCAGGATCTCGGTGCACAGGTTCGACGAGTGGACCACACGGCCAGGCTCGGCGGTCTGGTTGGCGGTGCGGTTGGAGGCGTCCTTGAACGTCATCCAGCCCTGGCCGGTCTGCGCGAGCGTCCGCATCATCCGGCCGTACAGGTCACGCGCCGGCATGGTCTTGCGGGCGAGACCCGCGTCCTCCGCCGCGCGGTACGCCGCGTCGAACTCCTCGCCCCACAGGTCGACCAGCTCGGGCACGTCGGCGGGCGAGAACAGCGACCACCGGCCGTCCGAGTCGACCCGGCGCATGAACTCGTCCGGAATCCAGTGGGCGAGGTTGAGGTTGTGCGTACGCCGCTGGTCCTCGCCCGTGTTGTCGCGCAGTTCGAGGAACTCCTCGATGTCCGCGTGCCAGGTCTCCAGGTACACGGCGGCTGCGCCCTTGCGGCGGCCCCCCTGGTTGACCGCGGCGACCGAGGCGTCCAGCGTCTTGAGGAACGGCACGATGCCGTTGGAGTGCCCGTTGGTGCCGCGGATCAGCGAACCGCGGGCGCGGATACGGGAGTACGAGAGGCCGATGCCGCCCGCGTGCTTGGAGAGCCGGGCCACCTGGTGGTAGCGGTCGTAGATCGAGTCGAGCTCGTCGAGCGGCGAGTCCAGCAGGTAGCAGGAGGACATCTGCGGGTGCCGGGTACCGGAGTTGAAGAGCGTGGGGGAGGACGGGAGGTAGTCGAGCCGGCTCATCAGGCCGTACAGGGCGGCGACCTCGTCCAGCGCATCCGGGGTCTCGTCCTCGGCGAGACCGGCCGCGACGCGCAGCATGAAGTGCTGCGGGGTCTCGATCACCTCACGGGTCAGCGGGTGGCGCAGCAGATAGCGGCTGTACAGCGTCCGCAGTCCGAAGTAGCCGAACCTGTCGTCCGCGCCGCCCACCAGCGAGGCGCCGACGAGGGCGTCGAGCCGGGACGCGTGGACCCGGACGAACTGGGCGGTGCGGTCCGCGATCAGACCCTCGCGGTGTCCGACGGCGACCGAGGCGGAGAAGGAGACGGCGCCCTGTCCTGCCGCCTCGTCCGCGATCGTACGGGTGAGGAGCCGGGCGGCGAGCCGGGAGTAGGCGGGGTCCTCGGAGATCAGGCCGGCGGCGGCCTCCGTGGCCAGCGAGCGCAGCTCGGCCTCGTCCGACCGGGCGTTACGGCCGCGCAGCGCGGCGGCGGCGACGCGGCCGGGGTCGGTGTCGGGCAGATCGGCCGTGAGGTCGGTGAGGGTCCGCAGCAGCGCGGTCCCGGGTCCGTCCGTCGTGGCTTCGACGGCTGCCGTGCCCTGTACGGACCCGACGGCCGGCTCGGCGTTGTCTGCGGCTGAAACCGGATCGGCTGGCGCGATGGTCACCGGTGCTCTCTCTCGCTCGGCTCGGAGCCGAGCGGGGAGCGGGGGCAGCCGGGCAGAGCGGGGCCCGGAGGCGGCAGCACTGCGTGCGGCGTCCACCGGCCCATCCGCGAGGCCCGGACGTCTCTGCGTCCGGTTCGGTCGAGCCGGACGCGCTGCCGACAGGTCTTCGGACTTCGGATGTGCAAAAGCACACCGATCACACCGTTGCGGGACAGTTCCGGATTCGCACCGGATTCCCCTGCGGCGACAGCGAGCACGAGCATACATGTGGGGGCCGCCCGTTCAGGCAGCCCCCACATGTTGTGTCGTGCCGGATCAGAGTGCCAGCCGATACGTCAGCAGTCCGAGGCCCGGGAGGGGCTCCCAGTCCCGCTCCGGAGTCCGTACGAAGCCGAGGCGCCCGTAGATCCTGTGGGCGCCCACCATGAGCTCCGTCGTCGACAGGACGATGCCGGTGACCCCGTCCGTGGCCCGCGCCCGGTCGATGCAGGCCCGCACCAGCGCCTCCCCCGCCCCGCGCCCGCGCGCCGCTCCCGCGACGGCCAGCATCCGGAACTCGGCCTCGTCGGCCTGCGCGATATCGGCCCAGGGGTTCCCGGGCGGGGCGTACGTGACACCGCCGAGTACGGCACCGTCCGTCCCGACCGCGACGAGCACCTCGGCCTCGGCGTCCCGCCGGGGCACGGCCCGCAGTTCGGCCAGATACGGATCATCCGCGCCGAAGTCCAGCAGCCCGTCGCCGAGATACGCCTGGGCGGTGATCTCGCCCAGCGTTCCGTGCTCCCCGGGCTTGATGCGCCTGATCGACATGTCCATGCGGGTGAGTGTGCCGCATGGCTGCCGGATGGACGTACCGGATATGCGACGGGCCGCCGCGCCCCCGGGGGGCGGGGGGGGGGGGGCCCGGGCGCGCGCCCCCCCCCGTACCAGGTACGCAGGCAGGGAACGCCAGGAGTCCCGGAAGCAGGAGCAGTGGC
>NZ_JBSHFH010000079.1:0-24362 GCF_053617235.1 Streptomyces sp. NPDC055749
GTGTGGGGTGGGGTGGCCCCGCGGCCCAACCCACAGCGCTCAGGTCCGGTGGGGCGTGAGCTGCACCTCGCCCTGTGCGGCCCGCCAGTTAGGGCGCGAGGCCGAGGTCTCCTACGAGGAGCGTTTGTACGATCTGGGGCTGGTCCCAGAGGGCCAGGTTCTCGTTGGCGATGGCCACGACGGGCAGGTGGTTCTGGTCTCGCACCTTGATGGCTGCGGCTTTCAGAGTGCGTGGGACGGCTCCCGCCTCCAGGAGGACGCGCCATTCCTGCGCGCCGAGTTCCAGGAACTCCAGTCCGGTCAGCCCCGCGACCTCCCGGGGGTCGGCCAGCGTGCCAGGCAACGCGGTGAGAGTACGCAGGCGGGGCAGTCCGGCGACAGGCGCGAGGCTGAACGGCGTGCCGTCCCCAGCTCCAATGGACAGGACTTCCAGGGCGGGATGGGATGCGGCCTGGATAGTCTCAAGGCAACCGGTGCTGACCCTGGCCACGGCCGGAAGCTGATTTCCGCGGCGGTCACGGCGTTCCTCCCGCAGCCGGCCGAGAACGAAATCGGTAAGGGAATCGGCCACGAGCTCGGCATCGAGGCTCTGCTCGTGATCGACCAGGATGACCTGCCCGAAGTGCCCGTCCGGGCCAGGGGTCAGGTCGATCGCGAACTCGTCCCCGCCATTGCTCCCGAAGCCGATCCAGCCCGATGAGCCTGCCAGGCCCTGCACCGCGGCGTCGGGCGCGGTACTGGCCGCATGCGTCGCGCCAAGGCCCCAACCGGGGTGACGCACTGCCGCCTCGACGGCGTACAGGTGTTCCAGGCCGGAGAGCTCGCAGCCGACCGCCTCGCCGGCGCGGTCCGCCGCCTCGAAGTCGTCGCCCCAGTCCACCCGTGTGACCCGGTAGAGCACCTTGAGCTCATCGGAAAGGGTGACACCGAGGCGTGCTTCGGCGGCAGTGATCTCCTCTTCCGTCGCGCCGATGGCCGCAGGCAGCCGTTCGCGGAGCGTCTGCTCCAGCAAGCCCAGATCCACCGATGGTGCTGGCATCACCTCGGGCACGGGCTCGGGACGGCGGAGCCAGGGCTCGGGAAGGGAGCCATCGGCCAGGATGAACACCCCCAGGTCCGGGTAGCCGACAGCCGGTTCCACGACCGGGCTCGGCCAGACCAGGCCCAGCGTGGTCCTTCCGTCCGGTTGAATCTCCGCCCTGAACGCGACCTCCTGGACTTCGCCGCGCGCGAGCGACCTCTGTATCTCCTCCACCGCAATCAGCGCTGTCGACGACATGGATCCCCGATGGTCAAGGCTCCGGCCGTATTGGCTGATGCGTCCTGCGACACGGGCCGACCGGGCAGCACGCCGGTCCGCGTCGTCGGCCAGCATGAGCCGCAGCACGGGTTCCCAGGTCGCGAAATCGCATACCGATGACAAAGGGGATCTCTGATCAACCATGCGCAGACCGTACGGGGAGCCAATGACAGTGGAGGCGGCCGAGCCGCCCGTTGCCGACAGGCCACTCAATACGCGAACACCTGCCAACCAGAAAGCTCAGTGGCCAAGTACAGCGCTCAGTCACCCACATGTGACTGAGCGCCGTAGTTGGCCTTACGTTCCTGGGACGGGTTGGTCGAGCCCTTCGTAGGGTTGGACCGCCCAGGGTGCCGGGTGTGGCTATTAGTTGGCTGCCGCCCATGGCTGGACTGGCTTGGCCGCCCGGCGCACCCTGACGACCCGGCCGGCAGATTGGGAAGTGCGACGAAGATCGCTGTGTAAGGCCAAGCCGGCGAGGTCGTCTGCCGCTGGACCTGCACGCACAATCGTCTGGAGCCCGATGAACCGGATCTGGGCCGGAATCGACAGCGGCAAGACCCACCACCACTGCGTCGCCATTGACCAGGACGGCACGAAACTGCTGTCCCGACGGGTGCCGAACGGAGAACCGGAGTTACTCCATCCCCTCCAGGATGTTCTCGCGCTGGGGAGCCATGCAACGTGGGCCGTCGACATGGCCGGCGGCGAGCCTGCACTGCTCCTGGCGCTGCTGGCTGAACACTGCCAGGAGCTCCTCTACATCCCCGGCCGGGTCGTGAACCGGGCCAGCGACGGATACCGCGGTGAAGGCAAGACCGACGCCCGCGACGCCCTGGTCATCGCGGACCAGGCCCGCATCCGCCGCGACCTCAAACCGATGCGGCCCACCGACGAGGCCACCATCGAGCTGAAGATCCTCACCACCCGCCGCACCGACCTCGTTCGTGACCGCACCCGCGCCATCAACCGTCTGCGCTCCGCACTGACCGGCATGTTCCCCGCCCTGGAACGCGTCCTCGTCCTCACCAGCGCGGGCCCGCTCCTCCTCCTCGACGGCTACCAGACTCCGGCCGCGATACGGCGCATGGGCACCATCCCGGCTGACCCGCTGGCTGGAGCGTCCGCACCCCGGAGGAGCTCGCGGCCACGGCAGTCGAGGCCGCCGAACAGCAACACACCGTGATCCCCGGCGAGGTAGTCATTGCCCACCTCGTTCGGACCCTCGCCGCCGACGTGCGCGTGTTGAACGAGAAGGTTGCGGAGATCGACCGGTTCATCGAGGACCGCTTCCGAAGCCCACGACCTTGCGGAGATCATCACGAGCATGCCCGGCATTGGACCTCTTCTTGGTGCTGAGTTCCTCGCCGGAGTCGGAAATGACCTCACCTTCTTCGCGACCCCGAACCGGCTCGCCGCCTTCGCCTGACTCGCGCCGGCACCGCACGACTCGGGAGAAGAGCGGCAACCTCCACCGTCCCCGCCGCTACCACCGCGGCCTCCAAGGAGTCTTCTACATGTCCGCCCTAACCAGCGTCCGCTACGACCCCAACTCCCGGACCTTCTACGACCGCAAACGAGCCGATGGAAAACGGCACACCCAGGCCGTGATCGCCCTCGCCCGCCGCCGCGGCAACGTCCTATGGGCCCCGATCCGTGACCGGTGACTCTACGAAGTCGCGCCACCGCCGCAACCGGTCGGCTAGGGACATCCTTCAGAGGCCAGCCTGAGATGTAGTGTCTCTCCGCTGGCCAGTAGTGTCGCCGACATGGCATCACCGATACTGAGGGCAATCGAGGCGGACGGCACCTCCTGGGACAACCCATCCGAGGAACGGCTGCACGACTTGCTAGCCGATATGAGCCTCACCTGGCGATACGTCATCGTTGAGCGGCTCGATCTGGAACCTGCCGACCAGCACTTCATGCAGGTCTATCTCAACGATGACCTGAGCTACCAGCTGGAATACAGAGAAGGCGGCCCACAGCGGCATTTCCAGGCTTGGGCGCCGCGGGGCCATGAAGTGTTCGGGTTGGAGCCTGTGGCCAAGGTCCTTCAAGACTGGGCCTGCGGGCGACCTGAGTGGCGTGATGCCCTTCCCTGGGTTCCGTGGCCGAGCCCGCAAACGACGCAATGAGTGCGCAATGCGGCGCCCTTACAACCGTCCTAGTCGCCGTGCTCATGGAACGGCAATCCGTACATTCCACGGCGTGACTTCTCTATTGGGAAGCCTGTCCGGCCAGTTACGCGCTCAGGCTGTCATCGTTCTGATTGGGTGTTCGTCCGTTGGAAACCAGGTGCAGCCGAGCCGGAAGCGCGCGCAGCCTTTCGTGTGGAGGGAGCCGAGCCGGGCGCTCTGCGGGAGGTCAGTTGCGGGCGCGATTGCAGTACTGAACAGGCGCGCCGCCTCAGGCGGGATAGCCGATCTCCGAGATCTCTGCGGCCAGATCTGCGAGCTCGATGTCCGGGTTGAGCGCGGCGGCGATCTCCGGTGTCAGCGGGCGCTGGGCCAACAGGGCACGGACGGCATCGACGTCCACGGGTGTCTCGTAATACTCGGACGCCCACGCCGCGTAGGCCTTCGGGGAGCGTTCGACGAGGAGCTCGAAGAGGATGTTCGCCCCGTCCGGGTCACCGTCGCCCTCCCCGGGAAAGGTGATCGTTCCGGTCCTCCAGGCGGTGCCGCCAGCCTCTCGCCACAGGCAGCACGTGACGGTAGGGACGCCGACTTCGGAACAGAACGCGGGCTCGGTGATGTACGGGCGGAAGGCGTCCGGCACGTCGTCCAGGACGCCAGGCCACACCCTGGGGATGTCCATGCGGGCCCACGGGCTCATGAGGGATTGGTGGTCGAAGCCTTGCACGTAGGCCCCGGCGGCCGAGAACACGATCGTGTACTCACTGCCCATCCCGTCGCGCATCGACGCCAGCTGCGCACCCTCCTTCCATCGGGCGTTGTAGGAGTAGAACCGCGCATCCCATTCCGGGCTGAGCACGGCGTCCAGCATCGCGAGGCCACGGCAGTGGTCGCGAAGGTTCTCTATGCCCGGCAGAGCCCGGGCCACATCGTGGGCGGTCACGCGACCATTCCACCGCACCCCGCTGACAGCCGGCAGCCGCCCCGGCTCCGACATGGGGCCGCGCTTGCGGAGCATGCCTCCCGCAACGCCGCTGTGCCGAAGCACGATAGCTGTCACCAAGATCGGTGCTGACCTGCGGGATCTGCGTAAGTGGGGCGCAGTAGTTGTCACCAGATCGGCACGGCACTCGGCACGGATCGTCGGGTCGGCACGGTCGTTGTCACTGATCACGCCGGCATTTCAGTCGGTCAGGTGAGCGTCCTCGATGTTCTGGCAGAACCGGCGGTCTCGCTCCGCCATCTGTGTCCGCGGACCAGCTGAACGCAGGACGACGTCCAGAACCCGGTCAGGATCTGCGGCATAGCAACTGCTGAACCACGCCATGTTCGCCTCGACCACCGCCCACTGGTCGGCGGCACCGTGCTCAGGTGTGGCCAGGAGCCCGATGTCCACCACCACCGCGCTGGGCAGGCCACCGCCGTGCATGGCAAGGAGAGCGTCCGCGAACTCCAGGACAGCGACTTCATGGCGGTGCCCGTCCAGCCGCTCGGCGTCGAGACGGCCGAAGGTGGCGTACTGAGAACCCGTGCGGACCTCGCCGTCCAGGAGATACAGGCGAAACTCCGCTGCCCAGGTCACCACGTCGCTGATCTGTACCGGCACGTCCAGTGACAGCTCCGGCCCTGTCGGGAGGCAACTACCGCTGGCGTAGACGGCGGCCGGAAAGCTTTTGTCACTCGGCGGCTTGACGAACGCCGGCCGGAACAGACGGCGCGCCTCGCCCAGGGTCGCCATGGCGATGTGCCGTCCGGCGTACTCGTAGGGCAATGTGGCCAGCCAGTCGTCAGATGGCTCCAAGAGCGCGACCTCAAGGGCATCCACGACGCGTGCCGCGAAAGCGGGGCCGCCATAGTAGTGGCCACCACGCCTCTCCATAGCGGTGCCCGCACCGCCATGGGTGGGAAGTACTTCTACCTCCATCCCCCGCCGGTGCGCCGACCTCGAGAGCAGCTCGGATGTCGGGGTGTATTGCGGCGCCAACGCCAGGAAACCATGCTCTGTCACGATCGCTGACGATGCCACCGATTCGGCCGAACAGTCCACAGCATTCGGGCCCCCACCTCGGGGTCAACCAGCCGACCAAAGGACTCACTGGCGCTCGGTCGTGCCCAAAGCGGTGATCATCGGCCGCTGGTGTCAGTCCCTTCGATCCTGTGGCATCCATCGCGACATCGCAGCGATCGGAACTGAGTCGTCGATCTTGGTGACAGTAAGGCTGGCTTGGTGACAACTAACGCGCTTCGGCTCAGCTGCGGGCCATCTACAGCGCTCAGCCGGGCCAACTGGAACGCTCAGGGGCCAAGTAGAGCGCTCAGTCACAAGAGGTGTGACTGAGCGTCGTAGTTGGCCAGACTGGCCAACCAGGTACGAAGCCACGAGTCAGTGAAACCAGACGACAAGGCGTACGTTCTCGGCCCCGTGGACCTCGCTGAGGATGCGCATGACGCTCCAGACTCGGCCCCAGTCGGTATCGATCCCTGCGGCTGAGGCGCGGGTTCGTGTGCCTGAGGGGTCGGTCTCCTGCCAGTCCGTGGTGTCCAGCTCGGCCCAGGTCAGCCAGGTTGTCCCGTGCACGTCCTGGGGGCCGCCGTAGCCGGCGAACTCACCTCGCAGCCCGTCCGAGGCGTCGTCCGGGAAGCCGCGGTCCTCCGACAAGGGACGGAAGCCGAAGGAGTTTCGGACGCCGAAGAGGCAGGCCAGGCCGTCGTAGGCATTGCCCCTGTTGAGGAGGAAGAGATCGATGCCGATTTCCCATACGGAGTCCTCGTCGTCAGGGCCCCATAGGCGGGCACCCGGCCGGCATTCGATCATTCCGCTGACATCGGTCGACATAGAGAGATCCTGCCTGCGCAGGCCAGGAGTCGGCATCTCCATTTTGCTTCGCGCGTGCTTACGTGGTCCGGCCGAGTCTCTGGCTCATCCGGATCCGTGGGCGTTCGCCGACTCGAGTGCTCACCCCGGTGCCGAGATGGTCGGGTCGGTGGCGCTGCCGCGGGTCTCCGCAAGGTGGATGTTGATATAGCGGATGAGGGTCAGCGGGTCCTGAGGGTGGTCGGCCTCGAAGGTGACGCGGCGCAGAAGGCCGACTGCACCGAGTGCGACGCCCTCGCGGGCCAGCACGAAGACTAGGGCGAGAAAGGCGGACCGGGCGTTGCCGTCGTCGAAGGGGTGGAAGAAGCAGACGTCGAGGTAGGTGCGGGCGGCGCGGGCGGTGAGTCCGAGGGGTTCGCCGGCGGTGGCTGCGCTCTCGGCCAGGCTGGTGTCGAAGCGGGCGGGTGTGTCCGGTCCGAGGCCGTAACGCTCCCGGCCGCTCTTGGCGAAGGCGGAGGAGGTGCGGAATGGCGGCGGCTGCGGAGAACTCAGGACGTGCTGATGCCATGTGCTGAGCAACGCGAAGTCGAGCCGCGCTCCGCGTGCCGCGTCGGCCCGGAGCAGTTCGAGGGCGCGGAGCATGCCTGCGGCCCGAGCAGGGTCGATGGCGCCGTCGAAGGCCCGGATGTCCTCCGCGGGGCCGTCGCGAAGGTCGGCCACTGGTCCGTCGGCGCCGGCATCCGGGATCTCGTGCCACGGCACCGACGCGCGGATCGCGAGCCAGCGCTGCAAGTGGTCCTGAGCCTGGACGGCCGCTCGAGTACCGCCGTCGCCCGGCTGTAGAGAGCGAGCGAGCTGCTCAGCGACATCGTCGATGACCACCGTGTCAGGGCCGGTCCAGCTGTGGAATCGTCCACCGACCGCCTCCTCGACCAGGCCCTGGGCTACCTCCAGCGCGACTCCCCAGCGGTCGAGGAACCAGGCGAGCACCTGGCGGCAGTGGTTGTGCCAGCCGCTGCCGCACCCAGTGCGGTCGACGACCTGCAGAATCAGGTTCCGCGCCGCGCGTTCCCACAGGATCCGCTGGTCTTCGATGGCGCTGAGGTCCAGCGGGTAGGCCTCGAACCAGGCGGCGAGGTGTTCCAGCCACTCGCGCCACTCCCGCAGGGCCGCCTCCACACGGGCCAGTGTCTCTTCCGGCGTGGTGATCGAGTCCCGCGGGCAGCACCAGTTCCCCACCGGTCCGCCGTCGAAGTCACACTCGTCGTGCGCCCAGCGCCACCCGAGGGTCCACTGGCCGTAGTGCAGGACGAGCGCATACGACATGGCATCGGCCCAGGACTCGGCCTCTTCGCTGCTTCGTGAACCGCTGTCAGCAGCAGGAACGTCGGGGCGGACGGGCACGCACCGGGCAGGACCGAGCGAACGCACCGTCTGCGCTACGGATGCGCTGTCGAAGGCGTGGCGGGCGGGGTCCACGTCGGCCCAGGTCAGGAAGCGAGGAGCCAGGTCAACGATCACCGCGTAAGCATGCCAGGCCCGTCCAGCGCGCACCCCGGACTTTCGAAGCTCAGGGCGCTCGGTCACAGCTGCTGTGACATCTGGCCTGGCAGGACAAATTCGATGAACAGCGCCTGCTGGCTCGCCCGGCGTGCGAACCGGGTCACCACCGGGCGCGCAGTACGCCGTCGCTGTCCGGGAGGGCAGCACAGAGCAGCGGGTGGTGTTCGGCGAGGGACAGGGACAGCGCGCAGGCAGCTCGGGCATCGGCCACGTGAGTGCTGAGCTCCTCGTAGTCGGTGTCGTCGACGATCGCGTGGCTGATTGTGCCGTCCTTCGCCTCCCAGACGAACTCGATGGATTCCTCCTGGGGCAATGAGGCGAGGACGGCGCCGACGTCCGGGGTCAGGTCGGGCCAGACGATCAGCAAGGCGCGCGGGCCGAGACCAGCGCGCACTGTGTCGAGGTTCTCCGGCGTGATTCGGTGCCAGCGTGCGGCGTTGCGAACGTAGCTTTCCTCGAGGAGCAACGCATGCCGTGAGGCCAGCGCGGTGTGCACGCGTCTCCAGAAGTGCTTGTCGGCTGGCTCCGTCACTTCCGCTTCGTCGACCTCGGCCGCATAGGGCGAGGCCGTAAGCGGTTCCGGGAAGACGCCGAGTTCCCGCGTACGGGCCACGGCTTCCGCACAGGGCCGGTCGCTGCCCACGTAGACATACTGGTCCCACCCGACATGCACGGTGAACGAATGCCCCACCTCCAGTCGGCACCAAGCGCCTTGGTCGCGGAGCATGGCCCGGACCAGTTCCAGGGCGACCGGAAGAGAAACCTCGGCCCCGTCGTGGTAGCTGGTGAGGTCGGGCGGGAAGAGCCCGCCGAGGCCGTGCCCCGCAACTGAGGGCTCCCCGCCGAAGTGGACGAAGCCCGTGACCTCAGGGTCGCGGATCTCCAGCCGGTCGATGCCCGAGCCCTCTGCGAAGGCGGCCACCGCCGCCAGGTACGCCGCTTCGACAGGCCCGTGGTCGCTGATCGTGTCCTCGGCGCCGATGTAGTGACCGTGCTCGTCGCGGTCGGCGGGGTCGTATTTGGTGATCCGGTGGACGAAGGCCGGCGGCACGTTGCTCCCTGCGCGGTCAGATGGGATGCCAGCGTTAGAAATGGCCTTTCCAGTGCTGGGTATCAGCTGCTGAGGTCGAACACGCCCCAGGTGGTGAAGGGTTCGGCCTGGACGTAGATCCTGCTTCCTCGGCCGACAACCCGCCGGCGGCCGGGGGCAGAGTCATCGGGCAGAGTGAGCAGGCCGACGTCCGTTGGTTCCACGGATGTTTCACTGATCTCTCCGTGGGCGAGTCGGTCCCGCTCCTCGCCGTAGCCGCCGTAGAAGGCGACTCGCTCACCGCGGACGGCCACCGCGTGGGAGCCCCGCACGCGGTTCGCCCACACCCTTACGGGCCGATCGGTGCGGTCGGGGCGTATCTCGACGAGCGGGAAGTCCGTGTAGGGGCACGCCCAGGCGGCGGTGCCGGACACGTTCAGGGCATAGCAGTCGAAGAGACCGGGGATGCCCGCGTCGTCTGACGTCCAGGTGTGCCGACCTGTGGAGCTCCAGCGGTGGATCCCGATCGGGTTCTCGTCGAAGTGCCCGACCCAGATCTGGCCGGCCTCGTCCACGAGCAGGTGCTCGATGGCGTCCCCGACGGAGAAGGACGAGGTCTCGCGGCCGAGCGCGTCGAAGACCTGAACCTGGTGCGTGTCCTCGTACCGGCGGACGCGAGACGCGGCGACAACAAACCCGCCGTCAGGCAGGCGGTCGAGGTGCGGCCAGCGGGCCCGCACGGCGCTCAGCTCGGTGAGTTCGACGTTGCCGCCCAGATCGACGGAAACGACCAGCGCGTCAAAGGGAAGGACAT
Organism: Streptomyces sp. NPDC055749; assembly: GCF_053617235.1. Classification (NCBI taxonomy): domain Bacteria; kingdom Bacillati; phylum Actinomycetota; class Actinomycetes; order Kitasatosporales; family Streptomycetaceae; genus Streptomyces; species Streptomyces sp. NPDC055749. The sequence goes on from NZ_JBSHFH010000079.1 coordinate 9,661, forward strand.
CGCTGCCGGGCTGCGGAGCGCGTTCGGCAAGCAGCCAGTGGGCGGCGCCGTAAACGTCGACGGTACTGGTCAGGACGTGGTGGTCATGGTGCGCTTGAGGGAGGTGGGCGTAGGGAACGAGGACGGTCTGCTGCACGGGTTGGCGCTCCTGAGTGGGCGGTCGGTCACGGCCATCGGGCGGTGCGGTGAGCGACGGTCGGCGGCGCGCGAGCGGTGGAGAGCGGAGCGGGGCGCCTAAAGCGTGTTGCACATCGCTCCGAACTGGGCATTTCCTCTGTATCCGTGGGGTGTTGAGGGTCGAGGCGTTGTGGGTTGAGACGTTCACGGGTCTGCGGATGGGCCAGTTCGAGCGGCTGTTGCGGGTGGTGCGTGAGCGTGGTGGGGAGGGTCCGCGGGTCGGGCGGCCGTGGTGTCTGCCGTTGGCGGAGCGGACAGAACCTAGCGAACTGACGCCAAGAAGACCGACAACTCGTGGTTGGTTGTAAGAGGCGTGACCACTTGGTGCCAACAAGCCTGTCCCGCCGACTAGAAACCACCAGCTCGCGGAGCCTCACCGGTTCCAACTAACGTGTCCAGGCTCAGCTGTGACTGGTCGAGATAGATGTCGCCTTGTCGGCGTTACAGATGAACGTTCAGAACTAGGTACAAGCGAACGTACAAAGTCAGTTGGGCTGATCAGGCCCCCGGCGTAGGGTCTGGGCTGGGATTGACTAGGGGGTGGATCGCGTGCCCACAACAGCCGAGGAGCTGCTGGCTGCGTACGAGAGTCAGCTGCGTGGCTTCGTGCCGCAGGATGTGCCCTGGGGCGTGATGGTCGAGCGGGACGGGCTGCTGGTGTGCAACCACTACGGCACGCATGGAGCCGCCGATCACGTCGACCTGTCCGACCTCGGCAGTGAAGACCTGACGGACCTGATCCGCCAGCAGCAGGAAGTGTTCGCCGCGCGATGCGAGCCGGTCGAGTGGAAGGTCCACTCCCACGACTCACCGCTGCTCGCGCGGCTGCTGCGGGCCGCAGGGTTCACCCCGGGGCCGGAGCGCACTCTCGTGGCGGCCGACATCGCCGACGTCCCGCTGCCCGGCCCGCTGCGGTCCGGGACCCGGACGAGCTGAGGGCACAACAGCGGACGTCAGCAGCGTGAGCGGATCCGCCGCGTGGCCGCGGCCGCACCTGAGCAGCGCAGGCCGCTCGCGGAGCTGGAGGCCGATGGCACCGCCAGGATGACGGGGTCGGAGATGGGCGTCATGGTGCTGGAGCACGAGGGACGGCTCCTGGACGTGTTGTGGATCGAACGGATGGGCGGCACTGACTTCGCTGCCATCGGCGGGATCACCGGCCGCCGCCCCGAACTCCTCCACGCGGCCGCGGCATGGGCGTCCTGGCGCAGCTTCCCGCACGTTGTCCCACGCCACCCACCGCGCTTCCTCGTCGCCGAGGCGACCAGTGACCTCGCCACGCAGTACACGGCAGCGGCCTTCCACGAGCTCGCACGGGTCACCACCTACCGCTGGACGCCCCCCGGTGAGCCAGCGCGGGACCGTCCCGCGAAGCAACTCCTGTCTGACCCCGAGCACGACGAGATCTGGAAGCGGTTCGAAACACGGTTCGACATCACCTACAAGACGGCCGACCGGGGAATGGCCGAACCCACAGCCTCCGCCACCTGGCACCTCGACGCCGTGGACCACCCGGACAACCCGCTGCTCGCCGAAGCGGAGGCGATCGTCGCACGCGGACTGCGCGCCAGCGCACGGTCCGGAGACCGGCTCTACTGCCTCAAGTGGCACGTCAGCGGCTCCCGTATCGAGCCGACCCGCGTCGGCGGCCCGGGGCAGCCCCGCTGGATGGGCTACGCCTACCTCGTCGACGAACACGTCGTCCAGGTCACCGAGGACCTCCGGATGGGCACATTCGGCAACTGGCGGGAAGCCTCCCTCTGCGTCTTCGGCGACGAACTCCTCGCCCACGTGGACGAGGACCTCACCGACCTCCTCGGCACCGTGCTGCGACGCGGCGGGCGCCCGGTCGGCAACGTCTGGAGTTTCGGCCCCTGACGCCATGCCACCTCTGTACGTTCAGCCGTACCTGCTCCTGCACTCAGACCCGTACGCCGACATCGCCCGAAGTCCACGAGTCCGGCGAGCTGCCAACTACCCCCAGATAGCCAGATTCACCAAGCTGATCATCTCAATGGCACTACGGCCCGAACTGGAGCGCCGGATCGCACACATCACTGGCGAAACCCAGACCGAGTTCACACAGGTCTTTCCCCTGGACCGCCCCTCTCGCGGCATCACGATCCCGTGGTTACGCCAAGGACTCGGCGTCTTGGTCGAGGCCATCGCCAAATGCCTTACCTCAACCCAGACAGACGAACCTGAACCCCTCTCTCAAACCCCTCTCTGACAGCCTTGTCTGAAAGGGGAGCCGTCCGGTCTTCCCGCTCGCGTGACGCGGAGGCTCAGGTCACGAGCCTGATTCGGGCGCACGGAGACGCACCTGCCCATTCGATACTGGCGCCTTCCGACGCTGTCACGGGGGGAACCGCTCCGGGCGGAAGTCCGCAAGCATCTCGTCCCTCTTCCCGCTGAGGATCTCCGAAGCCAGCAGGCGGCCGATTACCGGCCCGAGCGTGATGCCGCTGTGGGAAACGGCCTCGTAGTAGCCCGGCGCAGACGGCACCGCTCCCACCGAGGGGAATCCGTCGGCTGGGATGGGCCGGTTGGCTACCCGTGTCTGTGCGATGCGGGAGTTGCCAAGTTCCGGAACGACGTGCCGCGCCGATTCGTGGAGCAGCCGTGCGAGTTCCGCTGGATCTTCGCCTGTGTCGATGAGTGCGTCGATTTCGCGGCTGTGGAGGACCACCGAAGCGTCTCCGTCAGGACGAATCTCGATGTGGGGCGCGTGCATGGCCCGGTGAATTGGGACCTGAGCACAGGCGATCCGGGTGACGACGCCTGGTTCCCGGCGCATCGGCAAGTGCCGTGCGATGAGCCCGGCGACCCGGGAGGCGCCGGGTCCTGCTGCGTTCACGACGGCGTCGACGTCGAGACAGCTCCCATCCGACAGAGTCACTGTCCGGATGCTCCCATCAGCGCCGATGCCGATGTCGCAGACCGCGGTGCCGGACCGGCGTTCGGCGCCGGACTCAATGGCTCGGCCGACCAGGCGGCCGACGAGATGCCGCCCGTGCACCCATGCTTCGTCGGGGTAGAACAGGACCGGAGTCTTGTCGGGCACCGTGAGAGCAGGTTCGAGGCGACGGCGCACCTCGGCTCCCGTGCACATCTCGACCCTGTAGTCCCAGCCAGCCAGCAGCTCGGCTGTTTCCAGGAGCTTCGCCTCCGCTGCGGGGTCGCCAGCCCAGCGCAGGTGGCCGCTGGGATGCCACCATGAGTCTGGCCCGATGGTCTCTGCAAGCTCACGGTACGCCGCCATACTCGCAACGTTCAGGTCGAAGTAGGACCTGCGCTCGGTCTTGTTGCTGGCGTTGACCCACGAGAAAGACCAGTTGGTGACCCCTTCGCCTGGCTGGCCCGCGTCGATGAAGACCACCTCGGCCCCGTGCCGTGACAAGTTCCAGCCCACGCTGGCCCCGAGAATGCCCACTCCAATGACAGCAACACGCTCAGGCGCTGCACGGACCCGACGCTCACGAACGCCCCCGGTCACTGATCATCGCCAATGTTCTCGGCTAGCCGCTGCTGGACATCCTCTGCTGTCTGCTCGGACAACGGCAGTGGTACTGGGAGGTCACGGTCCAGAGCCTCGGCTACATGCTGGTGATCCCGATCAGGCATACCTCTGATTCTCCTCCCAGGAGAGTGGTTGAGAGGGGGGTTCTTCACAGGCACTGAAACGACCGGGATACCAGAGAGCCGCCCCCATCATGTTCGCCGCCACTCCCACAAAGACGACCTCGGATCCCGGCTGAGGGAAAGATCCTTCAGCTTCCCCAGCTGAACCGGTGCCTCCAGAAGACCGCACCTCGGATTGAGCGAGACAGCCGACCCGCCCCCGTCTCACTCAAACTGAGGCACCCCAGGTCAGGCACTCACGCTGCCTCACCTTCAGCAAGACCAGACAAGCGTTGACCCGTCTCAACGAACTTTGACAAGTCTCAACGAAGTGTGACCGGCTTGGGTCAGCCCTCGGGTTCAGCTGGCGGAGTCGACGGTGTCAGGCCGGCTCGTCGTCGGCAGGGGCCCACTCTTCGCGGTATCCCGGGCGATCGGAGTAGGCGGTTGCTGCGAGGACCCGCAGCGACCAGTCGATGCTGTGGCTGTCGTGGTCCTGGGTACCGGCGTGTTCCGGGTCGCGCCAGGCGGCAAGCAAGTCGCGGCGCATTGCGATGGTGCGGACCGGTGAGTAAAGCGCGGCAAGCGGGTTGTCGGGGGACAGCCCTTCGGGAAGCCATGACATGGGTGGCTGGTCTGCGGCTGCCACTTCGTCGGCGTCGACCTGCTCGTGCAGCCAGGTGATCAGTTCGGCAGTCATACCCTGCATGATCTCCCATGCCGATTGCGGTGTGGTCGCTCAGGTCCCGCCCGCGACGCCGTCAACTCCGCCAGCTGAACCCGAGAGCTGACCAAGCCGGGCGAACTTCGTTGAGACGCCGTCAAAGTTCGTTGAGACGGGTCAAGCGTTGACCCCTCTTGTGACTGAGCGTCTCAGTTGGCCCCTGAGCGTTGTACGTGGCCCGGCTGAGCGTGACGGTGGCCCGGGCCGCTCCGCCGATCTGATCGGCTGTAGCGTCATGGGTTTTCTCGTTACTCCACAGCGCGGCCGATGAGGTTGTGGCTCCCGGTTAGTCCAAGCTCGTGACACCCCAGGAAAGGACACCGCCATGTCGGAGCTTCTCGTCGACTTCATCACCTCCCTCGACGGCCACGCATCGGGAGAGGGATGGCCCGGGTTCTGGGGCCTCGAGGGCCCGGAGTACCTCGCATGGCTCGGCGAGCAGCCCGAGGCCACCTACCTGATGGGAGCGAACACCTACCGCCTTATGTCGGGCTTCGCTGCAGGCGAGGTGCCGAATGGCCAAGACGAGTTCAGGCCCGAAGAAGAGGCGTCCGTCGACGAGCTCACGCAAGCGTCCAAGATGGTGTTCTCCTCCTCACTCGAGGAGCCACTGACGTGGGCCAACTCCACGCTCGTCCGCGACGACGCCGTCGAGGCGGTCCGCGCCATGAAGTCGAGTGGCTCGGGGCTCCTCAGCACAATCGGCAGCCTCAGCCTGTGCCGGTCCCTGCTAAGAGCCGGACTCGTCGACCGCTTCCGGGTCGTGATGTTCCCGGTGATCACCGGGGCCACAGGCGAAGAACGCATCTACGACGGCTATCCGGACGTTGCCCTCGAGATGATCGAGCACCACACCTTCGACGGCCGCATCCAGCTGGTCGAGTACAAGCCCCGCGTGCTCGAGCACCCGCCGCTCCGCGTACCTGCGTGACGTTCGCCCCGTCCGCCGGTCTGGACGGCCGCCAGGCCGGCGCCGGCCGGTGCGGAGCAAAACCTAATAGAGGGCTGGCCAACGTCAGGACGCCCGGTCCACCTGGCCCCGAGCCGTCGCAGGTCAGCCCATGTACGCCCTCCCAGGCCGCAGTCTCCGCAAAGATCCACCTTCCCAATACGGATGCGCCGCTGGACGCTTCCCTGGGCAGAGCCTCGCGAGCTGAGCGCTCAACATGGCCGATGGGGCCAACTGAAGAGCTCAGCCACAGCTAGTGTGACTTAGCGCCGTAGTTGGCCAGTTAGCGGTCTAGTTGGCCTTACGTTCCTGGGACGGGATGGCCGAGCCCTTCGTATGGTTGGGCCGCCCGGGGGTGCCGGGTGTGGCTTCTAGTTGGCTGCCATCCGTGGCTGCACGGGCTTGGCCGCCCGGCGCCCCACGACGACCCGGCCGCCAGATTGGGAAGTGCGACAAAGATCGCTGCGTAAGGCCATGTCGGCGAGGTCGTCTGTGGCAGACCTGCACGCACGATCGTCTGGAGCACGATGAACCGGATCTGGGCCGGAATCGACAGCGGCAAGACCCACCACCACTGCGTCGTCATCAACCAGGACGGGACGAAGTTACTGTCACGCCAGGTGCTGAACGGAGAGCCTGAGATACTCCAGCTCCTCCAAGACGTCCTCGCCCTGGGAGACCACGTCACCTGGGCCGTCGACATGGCTGGCGGGGAACCTGCGCTCCTCCTGGAGCTGCTGGCCGGCCACGACCAGGAGCTCCTCTACATCCCCGGCCGGGTCGTCAATCGGGCCAGCGACGGATACCGCGGCGAGGGAAAAACCGACGCCCGCGACGCCTTGGTCATCGCAGACCAGGCCCGCATCCGCCGGGACCTCAAGCCGATGCGGCCCAACGACGAGGCCACCATCGAACTGAAGGTCCTCACCAGCCGCCGCACGGACCTCGTCCATGACCGCACCCGGGCCATCAACCGCCTGCGCTCCACCTTGACCGGCATGTTCCCTGCCCTGGAGCGCGCTCTCGTCCTCACCAGCGCCGGCCCGCTGGTCCTCCTCGACGGCTATCAGACGCCGGCGGCGATACGCCGCATGGGTACCGCTCGGCTGACCCGCTGGCTCCGCGCCCGGGGCGTCCGCACCCCGGAGGAGCTTGCGGCCAACGCGGTTGAGGCCGCCGAAACAGCAGCACACGGCGGTCCCTGGCGAGGTGGTCATCGCCCAGCTGGTGCGGACACTCGCCGCCGACGTGCGGGTATTGAACGAGAAGGTCGCGGAGGTCGACCGGCTCATCGAGGACCGCTTCCGCGCCCACGACCTCGCCGAGATCATCACGAGCATGCCCGGCATCGGGCCTCTCCTCGGCGCCGAGCTTCTTGCCGGGGTCGGCAGTGACCTCGCCTTCTTCGCGACCCCGGACCGGCTGGCCGCGTTCGCCGGGCTTGCGCCGGCGCCGCACGACTCGGGCAAGAAGAGCGGCAACCTCCACCGACCCCGGCACTACCACCGCGGCCTCCAGCGCGTCTTCTACATGTCTGCCTTGACTAGCGTGCGCTACGACCCCAACTCCCGGACCTTCTACAACCGCAAACGGGCCGAGGGAAAACGCCACACGCAGGCCGTGATCGCCCTCGCCCGTCGCCGCGTCAACGTCTTATGGGCCCTGATCCGTGACCGACGCCTCTACGAAACCACACCGCCGCAGATCACCGGATAGCAGCTGCCCGCTGGAGACAAACGTGGTCTGGCGCGAGATCATGAGCGAATGGATCTCATAGGCATGGGCGAGCGTGAGTACTGGGCCAACGTTGCGGAGCGACCCGGAATGTTCGTCGGTCGAACGACGCTCACGGGTCTGGAGGCGTACTTGGGCGGCTACCACGATCATTCCGTGCGCCATGGCGGGCCAGGTCTGGACGGCTGGCGCGAGTGGTTGGTGGCCAGACGAGGCCGCGACTGCAATCACGCATGGCCCGGTCAGGTTCGCCACCTTGCGCTCCCTGACGGGTGGGAGTCCTGGGACCTTCCTGCAGACCAGGAACAGCAAGCTATCAAAGTGCTTTTCGACCTACTTGACGAGTTCCTCTCGGAACGAGAGGCGAACGCCCAAACGGTTTGACTTCTCCATTGGGAAGCCACTCTGGCGCTCAGTTTTTGCGCGGAGACAGGGGAGGGAGCCGGTGCGGTGAATGTGACGATGTCTGGCGTAATGGAACCTGCCGCTTGACCCGCTCCGGGCCACCTGCGCACCGAGTCACCGCTGGAGAAGGAGGGCGACCTATCAGGGCGGAACGGAGCAGCGATGTCAGTGCCCCCTGTCATGGTGCCGTCCATGATCAACGAACTTGACAGCATCGACTGGTCGTCGATGAGCCATGCGTACGGTCCGGCCGGCGACATCCCGGCGTGGCTGAGAGAGATGGCCTCGACCGACCCCGAGGTCAGAGACCAGGCCCTCAACCACTTCTACAGCGCGGCCCACCACCAGGGCGACGTGTACCCGTGCACGGCGGCGAGCCTGCCGTTCCTGTTCGAGATGGCCGACGACCCCGCGACCCCGGATCGTGCCTCGATCATCGAGCTGCTGCTCAGCATCGGTCGCGAATCCGTGGGCCGCGGTGACGCCGTCTACTGCTCGCCGGACGGCACCGCCGCGGGGCGAGGAGGTCGGGTCGGTCTATGACGAGCTGACCGGCACCCGGCCGTTCACCACCCATCGAGCGACGAAGGAATCGTCTTGAGCGAGCTGACCGGCAACCGCATCCGCACCACGGCCGGCCAGCTCGGCCTGCCCCACCTTGCGGAAACCTTCAACGAGTTCACCCGCCGGGCCGACGAGGCGAAGATGGGCTACCTCGACTTCCTCGACCTGGTCCTCTCCGAGGAACTGGCCGTCCGCGACGACCGCCGCTTCCGCCAGGGCCTGCGACTCTCCCGACTGCCGCACCACAAGACGCTCGATGAGTACGACTTCTCGTTCCAGCCCGACCTCGACCCGCGCAAGGTCAAAGACCTCGCCACACTCTCGTTCGTCGAGGCCAAGGCGAACGCCGCTCTCCTGGGACCGCCCGGGGTCGGCAAGACACACATTGCCGTCGCTCTGGCCGTCGCGGCCTGCCGGGCCGGATACTCGGTCTACTTCACCAGCCTCGACGACATGGTCCGCAACCTCAAAGCCGCCGAAGCAGCCGGGCGCCTGGCCAACAAGCTGGGCACTTACCTGCGGCCGGGAGTTCTCGTGGCCGACGAGGTGGGCTACGAGATCCTCGAGCGCGGAGAGGCGAACCTGGTCTTCCAGGTCATCTCAAAGCGGTATGAAAAGGGCTCGATCATCCTTACCTCGAACAAGACCTTCAGCGAATGGGGGCAGGTGTTCGGCGATGAAGTCCTCGCCACCGCCATTCTCGACCGCCTCCTGCATCACTGCGACGTGATCTCCATCAATGGCCCCAGCTACCGACTGAAGAACCGGCTCGCCGCCATCGAACGCGACACTGACGCCGCCTGACCAGACGCACAGACCCCTTACAACGCAGAAGACACGTCAACTGTCCGAGCCGACCTCTACGATCACGCCGTGACCGAACAATCACCCCTGGCCCCCTTCATCCTCGACGAGGCAGACGCCACACAGACCTCGCACTGCCTAATGCTTTTCGACGGCGACATGGAACAAGTCGAGGACGTCTTCGAGGAGCACAATGCCGAAGCCAACGGGCACGGCTGGGAGGGCCTGGCCCAGTCGCTGGTCCACTCGCTCATGCCCGAACTTGCCGCCCGCCTGTACTTCGGGTCCGAGTCCGGCACCTTCGTCGTCACGAGCACCGACCTCACCGCGCTCCAGAGGCTGGGAGACGTGCTCCGCGACGCATTCCACGACCGCGACCTCCTCGCACGCCACATCCGAGTCGCTGACCCACTCCTTTTGCCACGCTAACGAGCCGCGAATCGGTCCTCAGCCGCCATCTTGCTGGGGACGTTCATCGGGTCTGTCGCTGATCTTGTGACGTGTTGCCACGGTTGATCGTTTGTATACGTGTGCAATTCAGGGGGCTTGCAGCAGGTTCTGCCGCATCTGGCGGCACTGGTGATCGAGTCGGTGCGGCGGGATACGGACGGTGTCGTGTTGCGTACGCGTTCGCGTACATCGTTGGCACGGTGCCCGCGGTGCGGGCAGAGTTCAGACCGGGTACACGGCCGCTACGAACGGCGCCTGGCAGATGCCCCGTTGGGTGGGCTGCCGGTGGCGATCGTGCTGCTGATACGGCGGTTCAAGTGCCTTGGGGCGGACTGTCCGACTGTGACGTTCGCCGAACAGATACCGGGCCTGACCCGGCCTCATGCCCGGTTCACGCCGGTCCTGCGCGGGCTGCTGGGCCGTGTTGCACAGGCTCTCGCCGGACGCCCCGGCTCACGGCTGGCCCGCAAGCTCGGCGTATCGGTCGCCAAGGACACGATGCTGCGCCTGCTTCGGGCTTCACCGGTGGACGAACCGGGCCGAGTGCGCGTCCTGGGGGTTGATGAATTCGCCCTGCTAAGGGGACATACCTATGCCACGTTGCTGGTCGACTTGGAAGCCCGCAGGCCGATTGACGTCCTGCCCGGGCGCGAGGCCGAGCCGGTGGCACGCTGGCTCGCCGACCATCCCGAGGTGGAGATCATCTGCCGGGACCGCGCTTCGGCCTACGCGGAAGCCTCCAAGCGAGCGGCCCCGCAGGCGATGCAGGTCGCTGACGTGTGGCACCTGTGGAACAACCTGGCAAAAGCCGTTGAGAAGACGATCACTGCCCACTACGGCTGCCTCCGCACGGCCCACGAAGCCGCCAACCCGGTCGACGACCGTGAACCGCCACCGATGCCGGACGGCTTCCTCGACGTTCGCGGCCCAGCCTCGCCGAATCGTCGCCACCATCCGCGAACGCCACCAAGCTGTCCAGGGCCTCCTCGCTCAGGGACGCTCACTACGTGGCATCAGCCGCGACCTGGACCTCGACTACTACTCGGTCCGCCGCTACGCACGGGCGGCGCATGTCGACGAACTGCTGGTCAAGGTCACTCAGCGCCGCACCAAACTCGACGACTACAAGCCCTACATCTACGAACGGTTCATCCAGGGCTGCCACAACGCCAGCCAGCTCTACCGTGAAGTCCGTGACCAGGGCTTCCCCGGTGAACGGACCGCAGTCGGCCGCTACGTCCGCCAGCTTCGGGACGGCATGGTCACCACACCTCCCCGGCCAGCACTGCCCAAGCCCCGCCGAGCCCTGCGCTGGATCATGACCCGCCCCGACCGCCTACACCCCGACGAAGCCGTCGGTATCAAGGAGATCCGCGCCGCCTGCCCCGAACTCGATGCGACTGTCGACCACGTCCGCGACTTCGCCGGTCTCATGCACGAGCACCGCGGCGAAGACCTTCCCGCCTGGATCATACGAGTTGGGCAGCACAACCTCCCGCACCTGATCCAGTTCGCAGGCGGGCTCCGTCACGACTTCGACGCAGTCACCGCCGGCCTGTCCACCTCCTGGCGCTCTGGCCAGGTGGAGGGCCAGGTCACGAGAGTCAAACTCCTCAAACGCGCCGGATACGGCCGGGCCAAGCTCGATCTGCTCCGTACCCGAATCCTCCCGCGGACCTGAATCAGCCACGTCACAAGATCAGCGACAGACCCCGTTCATGTGTACGCCGACAAAGGCAGGAACGCGTCCGGCGACTGGCGGCGATATCCGGAGACTCGCTCGCCGTTCAGATAAGCGCGGATCGTCTTGCGGTCGTGCCCCAGGTGCCGGGCGATCGCGGAGATCGACCAGCCCTGGCGACGCAGTGCGTGAGCATCCACGTCTTCCTCCCAGGTGAGCATCCAGGGCCCTTCAACAGGCCGAACTCCGTGCTCACGCAGGCTCTCCACGACACACCGACACCATTTCGACACGCCGAGAGGATCACGCAATGGGTGGGGAGATCACCTGAGCAAGCTTGGCCAACCCTGGAGCAACAGAGCGAAAGTGCACGGTCCCAGCCGCGCCCGTGGCAGAGCCTTCCGATATGTTCGTCCGGGCTCGCGGCCGGCGAGTCTCACGCGCAGTGGAGGGGAAAACGTGCCAGGTGAGAGGCTTGACGCGGAGTGGGTCCGATCCTGGTGGGAGCGTGCCGATGCGGCACTCACGAAGCTGATGGGCTCGTTCATCACGAGGCATGGCTTCCCGCCCGGCCAAAACGCCGTGACACTTGCAACGGACGACAGCCACCAGGCGACGGACGCACTCGTGGACCTGACGCCGATCCCCTCCGATCTGACCACGCTCTACTGGGTGATCAGCGAGGCTTCCCTGCCCGATGTCGACAACGGCTTCTTCATCCACTCACCCTCGACCGTCGAAGGGCACTTCCGCGAGTACGGCCCTCCTTCGATCGACGGGGAATTTGCACTGGTATTCGCCAGCGACGGCGGGGGCCATCTGTTCGCGATTGGCGACAGCGGACGGGTCTGGAGATCGACCACAGCTTCCTGGTTTGACGACTTCGAGGTCGCCGCAGCCAGCCTGCAGGAGTTCCTCGAACAACTCGATCGGCGGATCACGAACCAGCTCTGACGACCCGTCGAGGAGCCAGCGCCCCACGACACCTTCGTCCCACTGAACCGAGCCCAGAAGGGCCCTCCGCCTCCCAGCCGGTGAGCGCGGTCATGCCCTCTGCCCCTCGCCGCAGGTTGGGAACCGGGGTGAGCAGGTATGGCCAATAGCCGAGTACAAGGTGGGGAAATTCAAGGCTCTGACCGGAGTTCCGTGATGGGCGACCTTCAGGGTTGATGGGGCTGCGTGGGTTGAAGGCGCCTGGGGCTCCATGGCATCGGAGTCGGGATCTTCCAGCCGTACATCAGGGCCAGCGTGATGCATCTCGCGTCGCGTCGGCCGTATCCGGTCGCCTCGCGAATCTCCGTGATTGCTTCATGCCATCTTTGCTGCTCAACGAGGTTGCGGGCTCGGTCCTGAGCTGTTCTTGGGACGGGCATCCCAAGGCCGCGGACGATGTCGGGCTCCCAGCTCTGCCTGCGGGCACGCCGGATTCGCACCCATGCTGCTACCGACCCAGTCATTGCGCCCCCAACACCGATCGCTCCGCCTGCACTACGGCTGAGTGAGGATACGTGTCCGCAGTAACCCGAAGGATGCCCGGCCGTAACATGGCTCGCTTAAGCGTTTTGACTCTGTTGACGTGGCCTTCGACGACGCCGGAGCTCCAGTGGAGGGTGAGTCCGGCGGTGACGGCGTCGAGGTCCTGGCGGAGGAAGCCTGCGAAGCCGCTCATCGGTTTCGGGGCGTCTTGCTCGGCTTGTCGGATCCATTCGAGCAGGCAGGATCCGCGGCGGTTGCGGACCAGGTCGGTGAAGGCTCGGGCGAGGTCGCAGGCCCGAGTGATGTCCGAGCAGGCGAGCCGGACTTCGAGGAGGCGTTCTTCCTGCTGGCCGGTGAGGGTTTCGCGGGGTCTCATAATCTAGCCGGTGATCTTCCGGGGGCTGGGGATGTCCGCCCGCACGGGCTCGGCGTTGCCCGCGCGGAGGGCGGCGAGGTGTTTGCGGACGACCTGGCGGCTGCCGCGGTAGCCGCGTTTTTGGATTTCGAGGAAGAGGCGGCTGCCGCTGGCCTGGCCCTGGCTCCAGGGGCTGTCTGACAAATGATCACCGAGCGGGGATGTGCGTGCTCGGTCCAATTGCCTTGCCGTCTTGACGCCGGCCAGTGATTCTGGGCAGGTGCCAGGGCAGGGGAAGAGAAGGCGGCGGCAAGAGGACGCGCGGCAGCGGCTTGCTGCTCGCACCACGCCGGACGCGGGACAGTGGGAAGTGGTCGTTGAGACTCGGGACCAGGCGGAGATGCGTACGCGGTTGCGCCGTCTTCGGGAGGCAGGAGTCGACGGGTCGATGATCCGGATCGACACGCTGTGCGGGCGCCTGGCGCTGCCGACCACCTACCGGCTGAGCCGTTTGGTGACGGACCCCGCGCGGGAGTCCGAGGACGAGCACTCTGATCATTGATTTTGTGGCAGGTCGAGGTGAGTTGACGGATGCGGCGTGGGAGCGAATAGAGCCCCTGTTGCCGCAGGCGGATGGGCGTGGTCGTCCGTGGCGTGATCACCGGCAGGTGGTCAACGGGGTTCTGTGGCGGCTGCGGACCGGGGCTCCGTGGCGCGATCTGCCCGAGCGGTACGGACCCTGGCAGACCGTCTACGAGCGGTTCGCCCGCTGGGAAACGGACGGGACCTGGGCGAAGCTGCTGGAACACGTCCAGGTCCTCGACGACGCGGTGGGCCGGGTGGAGTGGACCGTCTCCGTCGACTCCACGATCAACCGGGCCCACCAGCACGCGGCCGGCGCCCGCAAAAAAGGGTCGCAGACGGGGACGAACTGGAAGATCCGGGCCGCTCGCAGGCGCGTCAGGCCCTCGGCCGGTCCCGGGGCGGGCTGACCACCAAGGTCCACCTCGCCGTCGACGGCCGGGGACTCCCGCTGTCCATCGTGCTGACGCCCGGCAACGTCAACGACGCCACCGCCTTCGGCCAGGTCCTCGACAGCATCCGCATCCCGCGCGCCGTTACGGGCCGACCTCGCACGACACCGGCGCGGGTGCTGGGCGACAAAGCGCATTCCAGCTGGGCGATACGCCACCTGCTGCGGCGCCGGGGCATCGTTGCCACGATCCCCGAACGCCGCGACCAGATGGCCAACCGCCGACGACGTGGAACCCACGGCGGTCGCCCACCCACCTTCGACAAGGACATCTACCGCGACCGCAACGTGGTGGAACGATGCTTCGCCCGTCTCAAGCAGTTTCGTGCGATCGCGACAAGGTTCGACAAGCTCGCCGATCGCTACCGGGCTGGAATCGTCGTGGCAGCTCTGATCCTGTGGCTCCGCGAACCCGCCGGGTGATCATTTGTCAGACAGCCCCTAGAGCGCCGCCGGCCTGGCACCCCAGGGCCATCCGGGTGCATGGCCGTGGCCCGTGGTCCGTGGCTGTGCTCCGGTATCCGATCAGGCTGTGTGGAGGGTGAGGCTGTACCTGGCGAGGATCTCGTTGACGGGCTGGAACCACGTCTGGCCGCCGGAGGAGCAGTTGCCCCAGCCACCGGAGGTGACGCCCTGGGCCTGGTCGCCGCTGATGAACGCGCCGCCGGAGTCGCCGCCTTCCGCGCAGACGCTGGTCTTCGTCATCTGGTGGACCGCGCCCTGGCTGTA
>NZ_JBSHFH010000080.1:0-1507 GCF_053617235.1 Streptomyces sp. NPDC055749
CGTCTGGTGCGGTGCATCGCAAGGCGCCGGAGCGTCCTAATAGCGGAGCTATTCGGGCGTTTCGGCAACGCCGCGAGGTGCCGTGCCAGACGCCGCGCCCTATCCGGCCCTGATCCGCCGGACAGGCCCCTCGCCCAGGAACCCTAACCGGCTGCGGTGACAGCGAAATCCGCGAAGGTCTCGTGGAAGCGCGGGAACGTCTTGCGTACGCAGCCGGGGTCGTCGTACGTCATGCCCGGCGCGCGCAGCCCGGTGACGGCGAACGACATGACGATGCGGTGGTCGCCGTGGGTGGTGATCTCGGTGGGGCGAGGAGTGCCGGGGTGGATCTCGATCCAGTCGTGACCCGTGTGCACGGTGATGCCCATGCGCCGGAGGTTGTCGGCGCAGGCGTCGAGCCGGTCGCACTCCTTCACCCGGGTGTTGGCGACGTCCTCGATGCGGACGGGCGAGGAGGCGAACGGTGCGATGGCCGCCAGTGTCGGCATCGTGTCGGAGATGTCGCGCATGTTGACGGTGAGGCCGGTGAGGGTGCCGGTGGAGCCGACGGTCGTCGCGTCCGCCGTCGTACGGACGTCGGCTCCCATGCGGCGCAGGACGTCGACGAAGCGCAGGTCGCCCTGGAGCGCGTCCGTGCCGAGGCCGGGGACGGTGACCTCGCGTCCTGTGAGGGCCGCGGCGGCGAAGAAGTAGCTCGCGGTGGAGGCGTCGGGCTCGACGGCGTAGGTGGTGGGGCGGTAGCCGCCGGGAGGGACGGTGAAGGTGTTCCCCTCCCGGCTCACCTCCACGCCGAAGCTCCGCATCATCGAGAGGGTGATCTCGATGTACGGCGCCGACACCAGCTCGGTGACGTCGATGCGGAGGCCCTCGGCGGTGAGCGGTCCGAGCATCAGCAGGGCGGTGAGGTACTGCGACGACTCCCCCGCGTCCAGGGTCAGTTCGCCGCCCTTGATGCCGGACGCCTCGATCCTCAGCGGATGGTGGCCCTCGGCCTCCTCGTGGCGCAGGTCGACGCCGAGGGTGCGCAGAGCCTCGGTGAGCGGGGCGAGGGGGCGGCGGCGCATCTGCGCGGAGGCGTCGAAGCGGTAGCTGCCGGAGGCCGCGGCGGCGGCGAGCGTGGGCAGGAAGCGGGCGGTGGTGGCGCCGTCGCGGCAGTACACGTCGGCTTCGGGGAGCGCGGGTCCTGCCGGGCGTCCCTCGATGTGCCAGCGGTCCGGCTCCCGGGTCACCGCGTAACCGAGACGGGTCAGCCCCTCCGTGAAGCCCTCGGTGTCGTCCGAGTGCAGGGGACGTACGAGGGTGGTGGTCCCGTCGGCGGCGGCGGCCAGGAACAGCGCGCGGGCGGTGACGGACTTGGAGCCGGGGATGTGGATGACGGTCACGGGCACCCATCCTGCCGTGCGGCGGGCGTACGGGCGGGGGGGGGGCCCCCCGGGGGGGGGGCGCCCCCCCGGGCGCCGCGCCGGGGGGGGGGGGGGGGGTGGACGAGGGCGGGGGGGCCCCGGGG
>NZ_JBSHFH010000080.1:1516-11445 GCF_053617235.1 Streptomyces sp. NPDC055749
ACGTCCAGCGCTTGGACGTGCCCCGCCGGCGGGCGCTCAGCGGATGGGCCGGTGGACGTTCTCCTTCGTCGAGGCGCCCGGGGTGGCGTCGGCGATCCAGGGGCCGTCGCCGCTCGGGTCGACGATGCCCTCCTCCAGCCAGGTGTACGTACCGGAGAGGACTCCGTCGACCACGCGCCGGTCCAGGTCGTCGGTGTTGGACCACAGGCGGGTGAAGAGTTCCTCGACCCGGATGCGGGACTGGCGGCAGAAGACGTCGGCCAGTTGGTACGCCTCGCGGCCGTGCTCGCCGGTGGTGCGCAGGAGTTCGGCGCGGACGCAGGTGGCGCTCATCGCGAAGAGTTCCGCGCCGATGTCGACGATCCGCCCGAGGAAGCCCTGTTTGGTCTCCATGCGGCCTTGCCAGCGGGACATCGCGTAGAAGGTGGAGCGGGCCAGCTTGCGGGACGAGCGTTCGACGTACCGCAGATGGGTGGCCAGGTCCGGGTGTCCGGAGGGGTGGAACTCGCTGTACGTACGCGGGAGCTGGCCCGGTCCCGCGACCAGTTTCGGGAGCCAGCGGGCGTAGAAACCGGCCGCGTTGGCGCCGGCCTTCGCCTTGGCGGACATCGGCTTGTCGGGATCGATGATGTCCCCGGCCACCTTGAGGTGTGCGTCGACGGCCTCGCGGGCGATCAGCAGGTGCATGATCTCCGTGGAGCCCTCGAAGATCCGGTTGATCCGCAGGTCGCGGAGCAACTGCTCCGCGGGGACCGCCCGTTCACCGCGGGCGGCGAGCGAGTCGGCGGTCTCGAAGCCCCGGCCGCCACGGATCTGGACCAGTTCGTCGGCGATCAGGCAGCCCATCTCGGAGCCGTACAGCTTGGCCAGTGCCGCTTCGATGCGGATGTCGTTGCGGTCCTCGTCCGCCATCTGCGAGGCGAGGTCCACGATGGCCTCCAGCGCGAACGTGGTCGCGGCGATGAAGGAAATCTTCGCGCCGACCGCCTCGTGCCTGGCGACGGGCCTGCCCCACTGCTCCCGCACGGCCGACCATTCGCGGGCGATCTTCAGGCTCCACTTGCCCGCCCCCACACACATCGCGGGCAGCGAGAGGCGGCCGGTGTTGAGGGTGGTCAGGGCGATCTTGAGGCCGGCGCCCTCGGGGCCGATGCGGTTGGCGGCGGGGACCCGGACGCGGTGGAAGCGTGTGACGCCGTTCTCCAGGCCGCGCAGGCCCATGAAGGCGTTGCGGTGCTCGACGGTGATGCCGGGGGCGTCCGCCTCGACGACGAAGGCGGTGATCCCGCCCTTGTGCCCATCGGACTTCGGGACGCGGGCCATGACGACCAGAAGATCGGCGACGACGCCGTTGGTCGTCCACAGCTTCACGCCGTCCAGTACGTAGTCCTCGCCCTCGGGTACGGCGGAGGTGGCGAGCCTGGCCGGGTCGGACCCGACGTCGGGTTCGGTGAGGAGGAACGCCGAGATGTCCGTACGGGCCAGCCGGGGCAGGAACGCGTCCTTCTGCTCCTGGGTGCCGAAAATCTTCAGCGGCTGCGGTACGCCGATCGACTGATGGGCGGAGAGCAGCGCGCCGAGCGCGGGACTGGCCGAGCCGATCAGGGCGAGGGCCTTGTTGTAGTACACCTGGGTGAGCCCGAGGCCGCCGTACTGGGTGGAAATCTTCATGCCGAGGGCGCCGAGTTCCTTGAGGCCGTTGATGACCTCGTCGGGGATGCGGGCCTCGCGCTCGATCAGCGCGCCGTCGATCTTCGTCTCGCAGAAGTCGCGCAGCCGGGCGAGGAACTCCTCGCCGCGCCGCACGTCCTCGCCCGCGGGCAGCGGGTGGGGGTGGATCAGGTCGAGCCGGAAGCGGCCGAGGAAGAGTTCCTTGGCGAAACTGGGCTTTCGCCAGTCCTTCTCACGGGCGGCCTCGGCCACCTGGCGCGCTTCGCGCTCGGTGACCTTGGGCGCCTGGGGCGTATCGGGTGGAGCGGACATGAGGAGCTCACCTCGCCGCGTGTCGGGTCGTTACGGATGAGTCGTACCGATCGGTACCACTCATCCGTATGTACCCGACCCCGGCCGCTCCCACCACCCCTGCGGCAGGGCATACGAAACGGCCGCAGCCCCCGCACAGTGGGCTGCGACCGTTCGTTGTGCCGCCTGCTGCGATCGCTGTCCGGGCGGAAGGCAGGCGGCCGTTCGGGGGGGGGAGGACCTAGAGGGCGAGGCCGGTGAGGACCAGGACGCGCTCGTAGGTGTAGTCGTCCATCGCGTAGCGCACGCCCTCGCGGCCGACGCCGGACTGCTTGGCGCCGCCGTACGGCATCTGGTCCGCGCGGTACGAGGGGACGTCGCCGATGATCACGCCGCCCACCTCCAGGGCGCGGTGGGCGCGGAAGGCGGTCTGCAGGTCGTGCGTGAACACGCCTGCCTGGAGGCCGTACTTGGAGGAGTTGACGGCGGCGAACGCCTCCGCCTCGCCGTCCACCTTCTGCACGGACAGGACCGGGCCGAAGACCTCTTCGCAGGAGAGCGTGACGTTGTCCGGGAGGTCGGTGAGCACGGTCGGGGCGTACGTCGCGCCGTCCCGCTTGCCGCCGGTCAGCAGCGCCGCACCGGCCTGGACGGCTTCGTCGACCCACGACTCGACACGCTCGGCGGCGTCCTCGCTGACCAGCGGGCCGACGTCCGTGGCGGCGTCGGACGGGTCACCGGTGACCAGGGCCTCGACGGCCGAGACGATCTTCGGGACGAGCCGGTCGTAGACCGAGGCGTCCGCGATGACGCGCTGCACCGAGATGCAGGACTGGCCGCCCTGGTAGTTGGAGAAGGTCGCGATACGGTTCGCGGCCCAGTCCAGGTCCTCTTCTGATGCCCAGTCGCCGAGGACGACCGCTGCTCCGTTGCCGCCGAGCTCCAGGGTGCAGTGCTTGCGCGGGACCGAGTCCATGATCGAGTAGCCGACCGGACCGGAACCGGTGAAGGAGATCACGGGCAGCCGCTCGTCCTTGACGAGGGCCGGCATGCGGTCGTTCGGGACCGTCAGCACGGACCAGGAACCGGCCGGGAGGTCGGTCTCGGCCAGCAGCTCGCCCAGGATCAGGGAGGAGATGGGGGTCGCCGGGGCGGGCTTGAGGATGATCGGGGCGCCGACGGCGATGGCCGGGGCGACCTTGTGCGCGCTCAGGTTGAGCGGGAAGTTGAAGGGCGAGATACCGAGGACGGTGCCCTTCGGGAAGCGCCGGGTAAGACCGAGACGGCCGGTGCCGCCGGCGTCTGTGTCCAGGCGCTGGGCGTCGCCGCCGTTGAAGCGGCGGGCTTCCTCGGAGGCGAAGCGGAAGACGGAGACGGCCCGGCCGACCTCGCCGCGGGCCCACTTGATCGGCTTGCCGTTCTCGGCGGAGATCAGCTGGGCGATCTCCTCGGTGCGCTCCACGAGGCGGCGCGCGACGTGGTCGAGCGCGGCGGCACGGACGTGCGCCGGGGTCGCGGCGAACTCCTCGCGCACGGCGTGGGCCGCGGCGACGGCTTCCTCGGTCTGCGCGTCGGTCGGCACGCTGACCGTGCCGACGAGACGGCCGTCCCAGGGGTTGGTGACGTCGAAGCTGTCCTCGCCGGTGGCCTGGCGGCCGGCCAGCCAGAAGGCGTGGGTGGAAGTCATGGCGGATCCGGCCCTTCGGAGGTCGTGCGGAGCTCGTGGGTGTCGTGCTCCACCACCGTAGGGCGGCCCGGCGCGGATGACGTTTGTCCGGCGTGGAGTACAGGAACCGGCCGACGCTCCGCTTTGTCGGGGATCAGGCGTCGGGGGTGCCCGAGCCCGCGGCCGTCGTCGCCTTCAGTGCGAGCCAGAGCTCCATACGGACGTCCGGATCGTCCAGGGAGCGGCCGAGGATCTCCTCCACGCGGCGCATCCGGTAGCGCAGGGTGTGGCGGTGCACGCCCAGGTCGGCGGCGGCGGCGTCCCACTGGCCGTGCCGGGACAGCCAGGCGCGCAGGGAGGCGACGAGGTCGCCGCGGCCCTTGGCGTCGTGTTCGTACAGGGGGCGGAGCATCCCGTCGGCGAAGGCCCGTACGGCGTCGTCGGCGAGCAGCGGGAGTACGGAGCCCGCGGCCAGTTCCTCGTGCTCGACCAGGGCCCTGCCGCGCCGGCGGGCCACCGAGAGCGCCTGTTCGGCCTGCTTGTACGCGGCGGAGACGGCGATCGGTCCGGCCGGCGCGGACAGGCCGACGACGACCTCGCCGTCCTCCGTGCCCGGTTCGCGGGCCGGGCGCTCGTCCTGGGCCTCCGCGTAGCCGGCGCAGGCGGCGACCGCGGCGCCGCCGTCCGCGGCGAGCACCACGATCCGTTCGCCCTCGGGCACCATCAGCAGCGCCTCCCCGGCCCGGGCCGCGGCGGCCTCCATGGTCTCGGCGAGGAGTTCGGGGGTGGACGCGGGCGCCGCTTCGGCGATCAGCAGCCGGAAGGGGGCGTCGAGCAGCCCGCCGTACAGGTCTCCGGCGACGGCCCTCGCGTGGTCGGGCTGACCGGCGAGCAGCATGCGCAGGACGGCGGCGCCGAGGCGCTGCTCGGCGCCCTGGAGCGAGCGGGAGCGCGCGGTGGTGAGCGTCAGCAGGGCGACCGCCGAGTGCACGGCGTACCTCTCGGCGGTGCCGAGCGCCGCCCCCGTACCGACGGCGAGGGCGCCGCGGACCCGGCGGCCGGTGCCGAGCGACTGGAGTTCGACCCGGTCGTCGCTGCCGCCGACGACGACGCTGGCCGGGGCGGGGCGGTCCCGGAGGCGCTCCACGTCGGGGGTGAGGCGCGCGGCCCGTCTGGCGGCCCAGTCGGGCGCGGCGGCCACTACGGCGCCGGAGGTGTCGTACAGGGCGGCCCAGCCGTCGACGTGGGCGGCGAGGCGGGTGAGGAGCTCACCGGGCCCGTCCCCGGCGACGGCGGCCTTGGTCAGCTCGCGCTGGGCCTCGAAGCCCGCCGTGACGGCCCGGTACTGGTCGGCGGCGATGGCTGCCGACACGGCCTTGGTGATGGCGAGGAACGGGGTGCGGCGCGGGACTTCGAGGAGCGGCAGCCCGGCTTCCTCGGCGGCGTCGACGAGGGCCCGCGGGATCTCGTCGTAGTTGACGCCGACGGCGAATCCGATGCCCGCGACACCGGCGGCGGCCAGCCGGCGCACGTACCGGAGCATCGCCGCGCTGTCCTCGGCGTCGAGGTTGGTGGCGGTGACGAGCAGGAGCTCGCCGCCCTCCATATAGGGCACGGGGTCGGTGAGCTCACTGGCGTGCGCCCAGCGCACCGGGGTGTCGAGCCGGTCGGCCCCCGCGCGGACCGTGAGTTTGAGCGCCGAGTGCTGGGCGAGCGAGGCGAGTGTGGGGGGCATGGGACCGCGGGACCTTTGGATCGATTTTCGCCGTCCCGTACGAACGGCTCCTTCGATTCTGCCAGGGCGGCAGAGTCGATGAAGCCGCTCGCCGCCCTACTCCCCGGTAGCCACCCGTACTCGTCTCAGTCGCCGAGCTTCACCAGAAGCGGCGGTACGTGCTCTCCGTCCACCGTCGTCAGCGACAGGACCGCGTGCCCGGCCGGGACGGAGTACGCCAGTTCGGATGCCGACCAGCGCTCCCGCTCGACCTGCCGTACGGTCACGGCGTCCGTCGTCACGGCCTTGCCGGTCACCAGCTTGCGCAGGGCGTGCACGGCGCGGGTGAACGGCTGGTCGGCGAAGACGGTGTGCTGGGCGACCTCACGGGTCGACACCCATTCCTTGCCCCATACCTCCGCGAACCGCTTGCCGTCCCAGGTGGTGACGCCGGAGAACGCCATGCAGCAGCCGACCGCGCCCATCAGCGCGGTGTGCAGCGACTCGGGGACGTCGTCGACGGTACGCAGCGCGAGGACCGCGCCCGCGTTGACGGACCGCAGCCGCCGGATCCCGCGCACGGTCTCGGGCGTCACGGTGTGCGTCGCGTCGTCCAGGACCAGACAGACGAAGAGCGAACGGTCCCCGCGGGCCGCGGCCACGGCCGTGAACTGGGCGAGGACCAGCCGGGCGAGGAGCCGGGACGCCTCCGCGTGGGTGCGCTCCGGCAGATCGATACGGACCCGCAGGGGAAGCTGCTCAAGGGAGCGCAGCGAGAAGGGGCGGGACTCGTCCCCGGTGGCGAAGAATCCCGCGAACGCGGGCCGGTCGAGCAGCGCGATCCGGTCGGCGAGCACCGGCCCGGGATCTCCGGCGCCGCCCGCCTGCCGGGCCCTGGCGTCCAGTTCGCGGACCATCGCCGGTTGGCCGCCCGCCTCCAGCGCCCCGCGCAGCCCTTCGAGGGCGCCGGGGGCGCCGTCGAGCAACTCACGGAGTTCGGGCACGCACGGGAAACGGCCGTGGACGGCACGGAACGGACCGAGCAACTGGGCGAGCACGGTGGCCGCGCGCCGGCTGTCCACCGTGGACACATCACCGATGAGCCCTTCGGCGAGCACCCCGGCGGCCTCGTCCGGATCTGTCGTACCCCCGTACAGATCGAAGTCGTGTACGGAACCGGGGTCGCCGATCCGCACCACGACGTCGTACGCGTCGTCGGGGCCGAGTGCCGCTCCGTCCCCGCCCACCGCCAGCACGGCGGCCTGCCCGGCGAGTGCCCGGAGCGCGAGGGACTCGACGACGGGCCGTACGAGAGCGGCGGACTTGCCGGAGCCGGGGGGTCCCACCGCCAGCAGGGAGCTGCCCAGCAGCGCGGGTTCCAGGGCGAGGCCCGAGCCGCGGCGCTCATAGGGGTTGTGGGTGTCATCGGCGCACCGGCCGATGCGCACCTGTCCGGTCAGGACGTCGTGCCGGGCGGTGCGCCTGGGCAGGTCCCGGTGGCCGGAGGGATGCAGGGCTGCGGCGCCCCCCGCGCGCAGGACGGCTTCGGTGAATCCGGCGAGGCGGTCGGGGCGCGCCCGGGCGACGGTCCAGGCGTGCCGCAGCCGTGCGCAGTCCACGTCGTTCATGCGGCCGGAGCGCACCTCGGCGGTGAGCGTCTCGGCGGCGTCGATCTGTCCGGCGGCGCGCAGCTCGGGCCACCGGTCGTCGGCCGTGTCGGCGGCAGGTTCCGCCGCCGAAGCCGCGTGGGGGCTCGCGGACCCGCCCTTGCGGTACGTGGCGAGGAGTTCCCGCCAGCGGCCCAGGCGGGCGAACGGGTACAGCACCGCGGCGGTGATCAGCGCGTAGATGACGTTCACGACGCTCTGGCTCTGGAAGACCTCACCGCCCGCGACCGAGGCGACCAGGACGAGGACGGGCCTGACGAGCGGCACGGCGTCCTGCCAGACGAGGAGCTGAGCCAGGCCCGCCATGACCGCGGTGGCCACGCCGAGGAAGGGCTGACCGCGCCCGGCGACATGCCGCCGGAAGAGTTCGGACCAGTTGCCCAGGCGCCCGCAGCCGTACACGAGCAGCCCGAACAGGACGGCCTCGTACACCGTCAGGGCGTCGACGCCCTCCACCGTCCGCGGGCCGCCCGCGCTGCCCACGTACCACCACTCGCGTGGGGTGAAGAGCTTCAGCGGGACCAGCCGGTAGGGGATGTACCCGTTGCGCCACAGGGACCAGACGAGCACGCCGCACAGCACCGCGATCACGGTGCCGACGACCAGGGACCGGTCGGAGACCCCTTCGGGCTTCTCGGGGGGCCGGGGCGTGTGGCCGTACCGCCAGACGCCGGGTTCCTGCGGGAGGCGCGGGGTACGCAGCCACTCGTCGAGCCGCGGGCCTGCGGCCGGTGCGCGGTCCGGGCGCGGCGGGGCGGACGGGGGGCCGGCCGGTGGGGGCGGGGTGGCCGGTGGGGGTCCGGCGGGTGGTGGCGCGGCGGATGGTGGCGCGGCGGGGCGGGGCACCTTGTTCGCCCGTGTGTCCCGTGAGCCGTACGTGCCTTCGGTGTCCATGAACCGCTGCCCCCTGACCAGCCAGGTCCGTCCGCTGCCCCGGTCAATCTAGTGCGCCCGCACGAGCGGGTCAGCCAGGCGCCAGGGCCGGTCCCTCCGGGAGAACCTCCGGGACACGTACGCCCATCTGTCCGCAGCGGACAAGGACACGCCCCCCACCACTCCCGATCGGAGCATGCCCGTCATGGGTCCCCGCCCCTAGCCTGCAGAAAGAGAAGCGTACGAAACACCCCCAGGAGCCCCTCATGAGCGCAGTCCCGCAGGAGCGCAGCGTCGTCACCGCCATTCCCGGCCCGAAGTCGGTCGAGCTCCAGGCTCGCCGTCTCGCGGCGGTCGCCGCCGGGGTGGGCTCCACTCTGCCGGTGTTCACGGCCCGCGCCGGCGGCGGGATCATCGAGGACGTGGACGGCAACCGTCTGATCGACTTCGGCTCCGGTATCGCCGTGACGTCGGTGGGCGCATCCGCCGAGGCCGTCGTACGCCGCGCGACCGCGCAGCTCGCCGACTTCACCCACACCTGTTTCATGGTCACGCCGTACGAGGGCTACGTCGAGGTCTGTGAGCAGCTGGCCGAGCTGACGCCGGGCGACCACGCGAAGAAGTCCGCGCTGTTCAACTCGGGCGCCGAGGCCGTCGAGAACGCGGTGAAGATCGCCCGTGCGTACACGAAGCGCACCGCGGTCGTCGTCTTCGACCACGGCTACCACGGCCGCACCAACCTCACCATGGGCATGACGGCGAAGAACATGCCGTACAAGCAGGGCTTCGGCCCGTTCGCGCCCGAGGTCTACCGCGTCCCGGTGGCGTACGGCTACCGCTGGCCGACCGGCGCCGAGAACGCCGGCGCCGAGGCGTCCGCGCAGGCCATCGACGAGATCACCAAGCAGATCGGCGCCGACAACGTCGCCGCGATCATCATCGAGCCGGTCCTCGGCGAGGGCGGCTTCATCGAGCCGGCCAAGGGCTTCCTCCCGGCGATCGCCCAGTTCGCCAAGGACAACGGCATCGTCTTCGTCGCCGACGAGATCCAGTCCGGCTTCTGCCGCACCGGCCAGTGGTTCGCCTGCGAGGACGAGGGCATCGTCCCCGACCTCATCACCACCGCCAAGGGCATCGCGGGCGGTCTGCCGCTCTCCGCAGTGACGGGCCGCGCCGAGATCATGGACGCCGCGCACGCGGGCGGCCTCGGCGGCACGTACGGCGGAAACCCGGTGGCCTGCGCGGGCGCGCTCGGCTCCATCGAGACGATGCGCGAGCTGGACCTGAACGCGAAGGCCAAGCGCATCGAGGAGGTCATGAAGGGCCGCCTCGCCGAGATGCAGTCGAAGCTCCCCAACGGCGACATCATCGGTGACATCCGTGGCCGCGGCGCGATGATCGCGATCGAGCTGGTCCAGGCCGGCACGAAGGACCCGAACCCGGCAGCCGCCGCGGCCCTGGCCAAGGCCTGCCACGCCGAGGGTGTGCTGGTCCTCACCTGTGGCACGTACGGCAACGTCCTGCGCTTCCTGCCGCCGCTCGTCATCGGCGAGGACCTGCTGAACGAGGGCCTCGACGTCATCGAGCAGGCTTTCGCCACGCTCTGATGCGTGCGAACCCCGGCGGCGCCGGAAGGCGATTTCGCAGGGGATGACCCGGGCCCGGGTGTGGGCCTGTGAAGAACGTGTGGGGGGCCGATGGCGGGATCCGATTCCGACTGTCGGTCCCCCTTCGGCTGACGTACGGTTTCTGCAGATGAGAGAAACACGCCGCTCGCAGGAGACTGCGGGCGACTCCGGTTCGGCGCTTCCCCAGTGCCGTCCCGGTTGTGCCCACGCGCACACCACTGGAGCCTCTGGCTCCGGAACTCCTCACCGATCGGATGGCCGCCCGCCCCACACCCCCCGGGGCGCGCGGCAAACCGATCCCGCCGGGGGGCCCCGGCCAACACCCCCCCGTGGCGGGGGGGCGGGGGGGGGGCAATAATTTGTTGGGTCGGGTGGGCGGGGCGTAGCGCGCAGGACCCGGACGGTCGGGGCGGCGCCGC
>NZ_JBSHFH010000080.1:11455-22659 GCF_053617235.1 Streptomyces sp. NPDC055749
GCTTCGGCCCCCCTAACACACCCCCTCTCGGCGCGCCCCCCCCCCCACCCCCCCGGGGCCGCGCGCCAACCCCACCCCGCGGCGCCCCCAGGAACAACCCCCCCTGTTCCTGGGCGACCGGCTCCTCTCATTTCCGTGGTGGCTTCGCTGCTCGCGGTCTTCGCGCTCATCACCTGGCAGGTCGTGGCCGAAGGCCCCCTGCTCGGCCCCGACGAACGCATCAGCGGGGCGCTGGCCGGCCGCGGTCCTGCCGGGCTCGCGGAGGTCTTCACCGATCTCGGCAATATGCAGGTCGCGCTCCCGGTGCTGGGCTGCGCGATCGTCTTCGCGCTGGTGCGCGGCGCGCGCCGCGAGGCGCTGTACGCCGCGCTCGCGATGGCCGCCATACCGGCGCTGGTGATCCCGCTGAAGCTGTGGACCGACCGGCAGGGCCCCCTGACCGAGGCGACCGGCTACTACCCGTCGGGCCATACGGCCACGTCCGCCGTGGCGTACGGGGCGGCGGCGATGCTCCTGCTCCCGTATCTGAAGCGCTCGTATCCGAAGTGCTCGTGGATGATGCCCGCCGCCGCCGTCCTGCTGACGGCGGCGACGAGCATCGGTCTGGTGCTGCGCGGCTACCACTGGCCGCTGGACGTGGTCGCCAGCTGGTGCCTGAGCGGGGTGCTGCTGGTGGCGCTGTGGGTGCTCAGCCGCCGAAGTAGGCGTCGAAGTTCTTCGAGAACTCCCACTGGTTGAAGCGGTCCCAGTTGATCGACCACGTCATCAGCCCGCGCAGTGCGGGCCACGTGCCGTGTGTCTGGTAACTGCCGCAGTCGGTCTTCTTCGTCAGACAGTTCAGCGCCTTGGTGACCTCGGCGGGTGAGGTGTGTCCGTTGCCCGCCTGGGTCGAGGCCGGCAGGCCGATGGCGACCTGCTCGGGACGCAGCGCCGGGAAGACCTTCGACTGGTCACCGGCGACCGGGAAGCCGGTGAGGAGCATGTCGGTCATGGCGATGTGGAAGTCCGCGCCGCCCATCGAGTGGTACTGGTTGTCCAGGCCCATGATGGACCCCGAGTTGTAGTCCTGGACGTGGAGCAGGGTGAGGTCGTCGCGCAGCGCGTGGATGACCGGGAGATAGGCCCCGGCGCGCGGGTCCTGACCGCCCCAGGGACCGGAGCCGTAGTACTGGTACCCGAGCTGGACGAAGAAGGTCTCCGGGGCCATGGTGAGGACGAAACCGGAGCCGTACTTCGCCTTGAGGGTCTTCACCGCCGAGATCAGGTTGACGATCACCGGTGACGTCGGGCTGCGGAAGTCGGTGTCGCCGGTGTTCAGCGAGAGGGAGTGCCCCTCGAAGTCGATGTCCAGGCCGTTCAGCCCGTACTCGTCGATGATCTTGCTGACCGAGGAGACGAACGTGTCACGGGCGGCGGTCGTGGCGAGCTGCACCTGACCGTTCTGGCCGCCGATGGAGATCAGCACCTTCTTGCCCGCGGCCTGCTTGGCCCTGATGGCCGCCTTGAACTCGGCCGCGGATTCGACGTTCGGGCACTCGGCGGCCGGGCAGAGCGAGAAGCGGATGTCGCCGGAGGTGACGGAGGTCGGCTCGCCGAAGGCGAGGTTGATGACGTCCCAGGAGTCGGGCACGTCCGCCATCCGCGTATAGCCGGAGCCGTTGGCGAAGCTGGAGTGCAGATAGCCGACGAGGGCGTGGGCCGGGAGGTCTCCGCCGCCCCCGCCGCCGCCCGTCGTGGTGGTGGCGGACACGGCGGCCGACCTGGCGGACTCACCGGCGGCGTTGACCGCGGTGACCTGGAAGCTGTACGCGGTCGAGGCGGCCAGGCCGGTCACGGTGGCGGAGGTCCCGGTGGCCGAGAGGACCTTCGTACCGCCCCGGTAGACGTTGTAGCCGGTGGCTCCGGAGGCGGCGTTCCAGGTCAGCGGGACGGTGGACGCGGTGGCCGTGCCCGCCCTCAGTCCGGCGGGGACGGCGGGCAGGACGACGGGGTCGCCGCCGGGGCCGATGAGGCTGAGGTCGTCCGCGTAGTAGGCGGGGGTGCCGTACCAGCCGTGGGTGTAGATGGTCACCGATGTGGTGGCCGCGCCGGTCGTGAACGTGGTGGTCAGCTGCTTCCAGGCGCCGGGCGACTGGGTCCAGGTGGACACGTCGGCGGTGCCGGTGCCGGACGCGCCCAGGTAGACGTAACTGCCCTGCACCCAGGAGCTCAGGGTGTACGTGGAACCGGGCTTGACCGTGACGGTCTGGGAGCACTTGGCGTGGTCGCTGCCGGCCGGGGTGCCCCGCAGCGCGGAAGTGCCGCTGCGGACCGGCGTACTGACGACGGCTCCGCTGCCGGCCGTACAGCTCCAGCCATCCAGGCCGGCCTCGAAGCCGCCGTTGCGGGCCAGTTCGGCGTCGGCGGCGACGGCGGACGGTGCGGTCGCGACCAGTCCTGTGGCGGCGAGCAGGGCCGCCGTGAGGGCGGCGAGAAGCCCGGACAATCGGGTGGGGGGTCCCGTACGTTCCACAACAGCCTCCGTGCAGGGGGGAATTGGGTGCGGCGGGCCACAACATGGTCCAGACCAATCAGCTTGTCAAGACCTCTGGCACCGCGGCACTCACCCCGGACCCCGCTCAGTCCCGGCCGCCGCCACCCCCGTCGGCGTCCCGCGCAGCCGCCCCGGCGGCCTCGTGCATCGCGAGTTCCAGCAGGGACGGGTCGGTGAGCGCCCCCGAGCCGTCCGGCGGAATGATCCACCGCACCCCGCCGGAGGCCCGGCCGGGATACGGGACGACGATCCAGGTGCCCCGGCCGGCGCCCCGTACTCCGCTGCCCATCCAGCGCGTCACGGTGCCCGGCGGCACGAAGAAGCCCATCCGGGCATCGCCGAAATCGGCGAGAACGGGGCCTGGCCTGTCGATGAGACGGGTGAGCACGTCGAGCGTCGGATAGCCGAGCTCCCCCGGAAGAATCAGCACGTCCCAGCGCCTGCCGGCGGGCAGGAGCGCGATCCCTTGCGGGTTGCGCTCCCATTCCCACCGGCAGGCGCCGGGATCGGGTGCCGCTGATGCGAGCCATTCGACTGCGGACTTTGCCCCCGGGCCGGTCATGGCGTGCCTCCCCGTTCACGTGGGCACCGGCAGGATCCTGCCGGTGCGTTCACGGGAGAGAGAGGGCCGGGCCCGGTTCATTACGCGGGTTCGGACGCCTTTCGGTGTGAACCGGGCCACAGCGTGGCGGTTCAGCTGTCGAAGCCGAGACCCATCCTGTCCATCGTCCGCAGCCACAGGTTGCGGTGGCCGCCGTTATTGTCGGCCCTGGCCAGCGACCTCTTGGTGAGTTCGATACCGGCCCAGGCGAACGGCTCGGGCGGGAAGGGGACGGGCTTCGAACGGACCATCTCCAGCTCGGTCCGCTCCGTCCGCTCGCCGGAGAGCAGATCCAGCATCACATCGGCCCCGAACCGGGTCGCGCCGACGCCGAGCCCGGTGAATCCGGCCGCATAGGCGACCCGGCCCTGGTGCGCCGTACCGAAGAAGGCGGAGAAGCGCGAGCAGGTGTCGATCGCGCCTCCCCACGCGTGGGTGAAGCGCACGCCTTCGAGCTGCGGGAAGCACTCGAAGAACTGACCCGCGAGCTTGAGGAAGGTCTCCGGCCGCTGGTCCAGATCGGCGCTGAGCCGGCCCCCGTACGGATAGATCGCGTCGTATCCGCCCCACAGGATCCGGTTGTCCGAGGAGAGCCGGAAGTAGTGGAACTGGTTGGCGCTGTCGCCGAGTCCCTGCCGGTTCTTCCAGCCGATCGAGGTCAGCTGGTCGTCGCTGAGCGGCTCGGTCATCAGCGCGTAGTCGTAGACCGGGACGGTGTACGGGCGTACGCGCTTGACGAGCGAGGGGAAGATGTTCGTACCGAGCGCGACCTTGCGCGCCAGGATCCGCCCGTACGGTGTGCGGACCGCCATCCCCGGTCCTGACTTGATCAGATCGAGCCCCCGGGTGTGCTCGTACATCCGCACACCGAGGTCGAGGCATGCCTGCTTCAGGCCCCAGGCCAGCTTGGCGGGGTGCAGCATCGCGACCCCGCGCCGGTCCAGGAGACCGCCCAGGAATGTCGGTGAGTCGACTTCCGCCCTGAGCGCGTCCCGGTCCAGGAACTCCAGCCCGGTGAAGCCGAGCTTCTCGGTCTCCCGCTGCCATTCACGCAGCTCTTCGAGCTGGTGCGGTTCGGTGGCGACGTCGATCTCGCCGGTGCGTTCGAACTCGCAGTCGATGGAGTAGCGGGCGACGGCGGCCTCGATGGCGTCGAGGTTCTGCTCGCCCAGTTCCTCCAGCTTCCTGATCTCGTCCGGCCAGCGCTCCAGGCCGTTGGCCAGGCCGTGGGTGAGGGATGCGGCGCAGAATCCGCCGTTGCGGCCCGAGGCGGCCCAGCCCGCCTCGTGCCCCTCGATCAGGACGACATCACGCCCGGGGTCCCGCTCCTTGGCGATCAGCGCGGTCCACAGACCGCTGTAACCACCACCGATGACGAGGAGGTCGCAGCGCTCCTCCCCGATGAGCGCGGGGAGCGCCTCGGGCTTCGCGGGGTCGTCGAGCCAGTACGAGACCGGCTTGGCACCGGCGAGCGATTGTGCGGCAGTACGCATGGCAGCTGGGGCCATGGTTTCCAACTCCTTCAGGGCTTTCTAGGGCTGTGCGTTGTTCTTCCGCCGGTTCGCGATGAGCTGGCCGACGAGAACCACCGTCACGGCAATGATGAACATCGCCGTGCCGATGACGTTGATCTGCACGGGCGTGCCGCGCTGTGCCGAACCCCAGACGAACATGGGGAAGGTCACGGTCGAGCCCGCGTTGAAGTTGGTGATGATGAAGTCGTCGAAGGAGAGCGCGAAGGCGAGGAGCGCTCCCGCGGCGATTCCCGGGGCCGCGATCGGCAGGGTCACCCTGACGAAGGTCTGTACGGGCCCCGCGTAGAGGTCCCTGGCCGCTTCCTCCAGCCGCGGGTCCATCGACATCACGCGCGCCTTGACCGCCGTCACCACGAAACTGAGGCAGAACATGATGTGGGCGATCAGGACGGTCCAGTAGCCGAGCTCCGCGCCCATGTTCAGGAACAGCGTGAGCAGCGAGGCGGCCATGACGACCTCGGGCATCGCCATCGGCAGGAAGATCAGCGAGTTGATCGCGCCACGCGCCCGGAAGCGGTAGCGGACCAGCGCGAAGGCGATCATCGTGCCGAGCACGGTCGCGCCGATCGTCGCCCAGATCGCGATCTTGAACGAGAGCGAGAGCGAGGAGCAGAGGTCCGCGACGCCGCAGGGGTCCTTCCAGGCGTCCAGCGAGAACTGCTGCCAGGCGTAGTTGAAGCGCCCGTTGGGCTTGTTGAACGAGAACACCATCACGACGATGTTCGGCACGATCATGTACGCGAGGGTCAGCAGACCCGCGATGACGATCATGTTGCGGCGAATCCAGCGCAGTGCGGGCATCAGACCAGGTCCTCCGTCCCGGAGCGGCGGATGTAGAAGGTGACCATCAGCAGGACGATCGCCATGAGGATGAAGGAGAGCGCGGCGGCCGTCGGATAGTCCAGGACCCGCAGGAACTGCGACTGGATGACGCTGCCCACCATCTTGGTGTCGGTGGAGCCGAGCAGTTCCGCGTTGACGTAGTCACCGCTGGCCGGGATGAAGGTCAGCAGCGTGCCGGAGACGACACCCGGCATCGAGAGCGGGAACGTCACCTTGCGGAAGGTGGTGGCGGGAGTGGCGTACAGATCGCCCGCCGCCTCGTGCAGCCGGCCGTCGATCCGCTCCAGCGAGGTGTAGAGCGGCAGGATCATGAACGGCAGGAAGTTGTACGTCAGACCGCAGACGACCGCCATCGGTGTGGCGAGCACCCGGTTGGACTCGGTCCAGCCGAGCCAGCTGGTGACGTCCAGGACGTGCAGCGTGTTCAGCAGGTCCACGACCGCGCCGCCGTCCGCGAGGATCGTCTTCCAGGCGAGCGTACGGATCAGGAAGCTGGTGAAGAACGGCGCGATGACCAGGACCAGCACCAGATTGCGCCAGCGGCCCGCCTTGAACGCGATCAGGTACGCGAGCGGGTAGCCGAGCACCAGACACAGGATCGTGGCGGAACCGGCGTACAGCAGGGACCGGATGAACTGCGGGTAGTAGTCCTTCAGCGCGTCCCAGTAGGTCTGGAAGTGCCAGGTGACCTCGAACCCCTTCTCCAGGGATCCGGTCTGTACGGAGGTCGATGCCTGGTAGACCATCGGCACCGCGAAGAAGACGATCAGCCACAGGATGCCGGGGAGCAGCAGCCAGTAGGGCACGAGCCGTTTGCGGGCGGAGGGCTTGCGCACCTTGAGCGCGGTGGGTGGCGCGGGGGGCGCTTCGGTGGTCGTCACGCCGCGTCCTCCACCGTCTCCACACCGGCGTCGATGTCCTGGGCGGCGTCCAGACCGAAGGTGTGCGCCGGATTCCAGTGCAGGACGACTTCGGCGCCCGGGGTGAGCCGCGCGTCACGCTCGATGTTCTGCTCGTACACCTGGAGTGCCTTGCCCGCGGGGCTCTCCACGACGTACTGCGTCGAGACCCCGATGAAGCTGGAGTCGACGATCCGGCCGGTGACGCGGTTGCGGCCGGCGGCTATCCGCTCGGCGGCGTCGGCGTGCGCCAGGGAGATCTTCTCGGGGCGTATCCCGAGGAGCAGCTTGCCGCCGGTCGCGGCCGGGGCGGAGCACCGGCCGGCGGGCAGCCTGAGTTTTCCGCCGCCGGCCGAGACGACGATGTCCGTACCGGACTCGACGACCTCGCCCTCGATGAGGTTGGAGGTGCCGAGGAAGTTGGCGACGAACGTGGTCTGCGGGTTCTCGTACAGATCCGCCGGGGCGCCGAGCTGTTCGACCCGTCCGCCGTTCATCACGGCGACGGTGTCGGCCATGGTCATGGCCTCTTCCTGGTCGTGCGTGACGTGGACGAAGGTGATGCCGACCTCGGTCTGGATCCGCTTGAGCTCCAGCTGCATCTGGCGGCGCAGCTTGAGGTCGAGTGCGCCGAGCGGCTCGTCGAGGAGCAGCACCTGCGGGTGGTTGATGAGCGCGCGGGCGACGGCGACGCGCTGCTGCTGGCCACCGGAGAGCTGGTGGGGCTTGCGCCGGGCGAAGTCACCGAGCTGGACGAGCTCCAGCATGTCGTCGACCTGCTTCTTGACCGACTTGATGCCGCGCCGGCGCAGACCGAAGGCGATGTTCTCGGTGATGTCCAGGTGCGGGAAGAGCGCGTAGCTCTGGAAGACGGTGTTGACGGGCCGTTTGTACGGGGGCAGGGCGGTGATGTCCTTGCCGCCGAGCGAGACCGTGCCGGTGGTCGCTTCCTCAAGTCCGGCGATCATCCGGAGCGTGGTGGTCTTGCCGCAGCCGGACGCGCCGAGCAGCGCGAAGAACGAACCCTGCGGGACGGTCAGATCGAGCGGCTGTACGGCGGTGAAGGAGCCGTACGTCTTGCTGATCCCGGTGAGGCGGACGTCGCCGCCTGCTGTCTGCTGCTGTGTCATGGGTCGCAGTCCCAGTGGTGTCAGGGGAAGGGCGGGGGGAGGAGGCGTCAGGCGCCGATGAGCTTGGCGAACTTCTCTTCGTACGCCGTCTCTTCCTTGGAACTGAGCGAGCGGAAGGCGCGTGACTTCGCCGCCATCTCCTTGTCCGGGAGGATCAGCGTGTTGGCGGCCATCGCCTCGTCGATCTTGGCGAGTTCCTCGCGGACACCGTCGACCGGGCACACGTAGTTGATGTACGCGGCGAGCTGGGCGGCGACCGGCGGCTCGTAGTAGTAGTCGATGAGCTTCTCGGCGTTGGTCTTGTGCCGTGCCTTCGCGGGGACCAGCAGGTTGTCGCTGGAGGTGATGTAACCGGCGGACGGGATCGCGAACTTGATGTCCGGGTTGTCGGCCTGGAGCTGGATGATGTCGCCGGCCCAGCCGATACAGGCGGCGATGTCGCCCTTGCTCAGGTCCGCGGTGTAGTCGTTGCCGGTGAAGCGGCGGATCTGCTTCTTGTCGACGCCCTTCTGGAGGCGGCCGATCGCGGCGTCGAAGTCGGCGTCGCTGAACGTCCCGGGGTCCTTGCCCATGTCGAGCAGGGTCATGCCGACGGAGTCGCGCATCTCGGAGAGGAAGGACACCCTCCCCTTGAGCTTGGGGTCGTCGAGCAGCTGCGTGACGGAGTCGACCTTGCGGCCCCCGGTCGCCTTGGAGTTGTAGGCGATGACGGTGGGGATGCCGGTCCAGGGGTACGAGTAGGCGCGGCCCGGGTCCCAGTCGGGGGTGCGGAACTGGGGCGCGAGGTTGGCGAAGGCGTGCGGCAGGTTGGCCGGGTCGAGCTTCTGCGCCCAGCCGAGCCGGATGATGCGGGCGGCCAGCCAGTCGGTGACGCATATGAGGTCGCGTCCGGTGTTCTGGCCGGCCGCGAGCTGCGGCTTGATCTTCCCGAAGAACTCGACGTTGTCGTTGATGTCCTCGGTGTACTTGACCTTGATCCCGGTGCGTTTCGTGAACGCCTCCAGGGTCGGGCGGCCCTTCTCGTCCTCGCTGACGTCCATGTACTCGGTCCAGTTGGAGAAGCTGACTTGCTTCTCCTTGGCCGAGTGGTCGTCGGACGCGGCTGCCGCGTCACCCTCGCGCTTGGCGGGCGGGATGCCGCAGGCGCTCAGTGTGCCCAGGCCGCCGAGCGCGAGGGCGCCCATGCCCGAGGCGCGCAGCATCGAACGGCGGGTGAGGGCGCCCCTGCCTGTGGTCAGGCTTCGCCTCATGGCCGCCAGCTGGGCGGCGGAGAGGTGCTCGGGCTCGTACTGCTCCATACGCGTTGCCCTTTCGGGTGTGTGTGGCCGCTGGTCGGGCGACGGCTGCTATCGGTCCCCGAAGATCGTGCGGTGCCAGTCCTTCCGGGCGACCGCGGTGTTGTCGTACATGACGTGCTTGACCTGCGTGTACTCCTCGAAGGAGTACGCCGACATGTCCTTGCCGAAGCCGCTGGCCTTGTATCCGCCGTGCGGCATCTCGCTGATGATCGGGATGTGGTCGTTGACCCAGACACAGCCCGCCTTGATCTCGCGGGTGGCCCGGTTGGCCCGGTAGAGGTCGCGGGTCCAGGCGGAGGCAGCGAGTCCGTACGGGGTGTCGTTGGCGAGGGCGATGCCCTCGTCGTCGGTGTCGAAGGGGAGGACCACGAGGACCGGTCCGAAGATCTCGGACTGGACGATCTCGCTGTCCTGGGCGGCGCCCGCGACGAGGGTCGGCCGGTAGTAGGCGCCGTCCCGGAGCTCGCCGCCGGGGGCCTCGCCGCCGGTGACGACGGTGGCGTAGGCGCGGGCGCGCTCGACGAAGGCGGCGACCCGGTCGCGCTGGGCGTGGCTGATCAGCGGGCCGAGGTCCGTCGAGGGGTCGAAGGGGTCGCCGAGCCTGACGGTCTCCATGAGCGCGGCGACGTCCCGTACGAAGGCGTCGTAGAGCGGGCGCTGCACATAGGCGCGGGTGGCGGCGGTGCAGTCCTGGCCGGTGTTGATGAGGGAGCCGGCCACCGCTCCGTTGACCGCCGCTTCGAGGTCGGCGTCGTCGAAGACCACGAAGGGGGCCTTGCCGCCGAGTTCGAGGTGGAGGCGCTTGACGGTGGAGGTGGCGATCTCCGCGACGCGCTTGCCGACCGCGGTGGAGCCGGTGAAGGAGGTCATGACGACGTCCGGGTGGCCGACGAGGTGCTCGCCCGCGTCCTTGCCCGCACCGGTGACGATGTTGATCACACCGTCCGGGATGCCCGCGTCGGTGGCCGCCTGCGCGAACATCAGCGAGGTCAGCGGGGTGATCTCGGCCGGCTTGAGGACGATGGTGTTGCCCGCGGCGACGGCCGGGAGGACCTTCCAAGCGGCCATCTGGAGCGGATAGTTCCAGGGGGCGATGGAGCCGACGACCCCGATCGCCTCGCGGCGTACGTACGAGGTGTGGTCGCCGTCGTACTCACCCGCGGCCTTGCCCTCCAGATGGCGGGCGGCGCCCGCGAAGAAGGACGTGTTGTCGACGGTGCCGGGCACATCGAACTCGGTGGAGAGCTTGATCGGCTTGCCGCACTGGAGGGACTCGGCGTACGCGAAGTCGTCGGCCTGCGCGGCGAGCACGGCGGCGAAGCGGTGCATCGCCTCCGAGCGCTCGGCAGGGGTGGCGCCCGACCAGCCGGGGAAGGCGGCCTTGGCCGCGGCGACGGCCGCGTCGACGTCGTCGGTGCCCGCCAGCTCGTAGCGGAAGACCGTTTCACCCGTCGCCGGGTTCACCACTTCGTGGTGGCGACCGGACGTACCGGACAGCAGTTTTCCGCCGATGTACTGCGCGCCGCCCGCAAAGCGGTCCTGCGCGTGGAAGCCCTTGCCCATGACGCTCTCCTCCGCCGCACTCCCCGCTGGCGGGGGCGGCGTAGCTTCTGGTCGAGTTGAGTGCCGATCCTGACAGAGGGCACCCATGCCAACAAGTGATTCCGTTGTTGCCTTTTGGTTACGCGACGGAATCTGTCGACCATGTGTCGCGTCGACAAGAAGATCACCGTACGAAGTGTCAGTGGCGGATGCCACACTCCCATGCCATGGGACATATCGATGATCTTGTGGCGAGGGTGGCACGTGGCGAGAAAGTGAAGTACCTGCTGTTCTGGGGACACCGTCCGCGGCCCGACGGCGTGCTCGGTTCGAGCTGTCTGAGTCAGTGGTGGCCGTCGCCGTTCACGGTCGATTCCGTGACGTACGCGTCGGCGGAGCACTGGATGATGGCCGGCAAGGCGCGGCTCTTCGCGGACGAGCAGGCGGAGATACGGGCGGTCGGGGCGAGCAGCCCGGGGGCGGCGAAGAAGGTGGGCCGTCAGGTCCGCGGTTTCGACGAGAGCGTCTGGGTGCGGGAGCGGTTCGCCCTGGTGGTGGAGGGCAGCGTCCACAAGTTCGGCCAGGACCCGGCGCTGCGGGAGTATCTGCTGAACACGGGGGAACGGGTGCTGGTCGAGGCGAGCCCCCGCGACCGGATCTGGGGCATCGGTCTCACCCGGGACGACCCTCGGGCGGCGGACCCGGCCGACTGGGTGGGGCTGAATCTGCTGGGCTTCGCGCTCATGGAGGCGCGGGCGCGACTGCGCGGGATATGACAGACCCCTCGTGGGGGGGCGCGGGGGGTGAGGGGGCGGCGGCGGGG
>NZ_JBSHFH010000081.1:0-22366 GCF_053617235.1 Streptomyces sp. NPDC055749
GCAGGCGCTGCGGAACCACGGACTTCTTGTTCTTGCCGTTCTTCTGGGGCTGCTCGGCATGCATGCCATGGGGCCCGGCCCCTCGGCGGCGCAGACGACTGCGGCGTACAGCTCCCCGTCTGTGGTTCTCGACGCGCCGGACCACTGCGATCACGACTGCTCCGGGCACGGCGGCCAGGGCGAGCACGCTGACCCACCTGTGCCTCGGCCGCTGTCAGCGGCTCGATCGCCCTTCCTGAGTTGCAGCCGACACTGATCTGTCCGGGGGAGTCCGCCCCCGGGCTCGTCACGAGGAGCACTGCCGCACCCGGCGGAGGCCGCGCCCCGCCGTCACTGTCCGAACTTCAGCTCCTGCGGATCTAGGAAGCGCCGTGGCGTCTCGCTCTGCCCACCGGGCGGGCCGGGGCCCATCGTCATGCCTTCCTCGACAGACGACAGACCCAGGAGTCTCGCAATGAGCACGCACCGCACGCTGATCCGCCGTACTTCCCTCGTCGCCGCGACCGGAGCGGTGGCCCTCGTTCTCGCCGCCTGCGGCGGCAACGGCAACGGCGGCGGGCACGACATGGGGGCCATGGAGTCCAGCTCCTCCGCCCCTGCTCCGAGCGCCTCGGCTCAGGCCGGCGACCAAATGCCCAGGACGTTGCCTTCGCCGAAGAGATGATCCAGCACCACCGGCAGGCCGTGGAGATGGCTGATCTCGCAGACGACAGGGCCTCGTCCGCGGAGACGAAGGACCTGGCGAAGAAGATCAAGGGCGCACAGGAACCGGAGATCAAGACCATGTCCGGCTGGCTGACGTCGTGGGGCGAGGAGGTCCCCGCAGACATGTCCGGCCAGGGCCACGACATGGACCACGGTATGCCCGGCATGATGACCGAGGAGGAGATGGACGAGCTCATGAAGGCCGAGGGTGCCGAGTTCGACAAGATGTTCGCCGAGATGATGATCAAGCACCACGAGGGTGCCATCGAGATGGCCAACACGGAGAAGGCGGAGGGCAAGTACGGCCCCGCCCTCGAGCTGGCAGACGAGGTGATCAAGGCGCAGACGGCTGAGATCGAGATGAACAAGATGCTCGGCCAGAGCTGACCCACCGCGGAACCGTCCGCTCCGTCGTGGCCTGCCGTCGGCCACGGCAGAGCGGCACGCGATGTAGTCGTGCCCCCGTGTTCCCGCACGGTGGCTTGGCCGGAGACCTCAGGACCGGTGGTGCGGGACTTCCGGGACGGCACGGTCGTCATCGTTCACTCCCGAAAGGGGCATGGTGCAGCAGAGGGGCGGGCGCGATGTGGGCGACCGCCCCTCTGCTACGGGGTGTCAGGTCAGACGGTCAAGGGCTGCGGGCGTGCCTCGGCCGGGGGTGCGGCGAGACGGCCCGTGCGGTGCAGGCCGTACAGCGCGGCAGTGCACGCCAGGCCGAGCGAGGTGAGCGCGAGCCAGGGCAGCGCGGACAATCCGGCCTTTCGGGCTGCGTCGAGCGCCGCGCCGGTCAGCAGGTTGCCGACGGTGATACCGATCCCGCAGATGGTGTTGTAGAAGCCGTAGTGCGTGGCCACGAGGCGGTTGCCCGAGAGCCGCACGATGGTGTCCATCTCGAAGGGATAGGCGATCATCGTGCCGACCGAGAGAAGCAGCGCGGACGACGCCGGCGGTACGGCGGCCAGCAGCCACAGGCCGATGCCGTCGCCGGGCACAGGGACCGCTGTGGCGGCGAGGAGCGGGAGGAACGCCGTGCCCATGGTGAGCAGACCCCAGGTGAGGGCTCGTCCCGGCTCCATTCGGGCTTTGCACCAGGCGGTCACCTTGGTTTGGAAGAGGATCGTGCTCAGCCCGGAGACGGCGAACAGGATGGCGACGGCCGCCATGCCGAAGGTGCCTTCTCCGCCGAGCCGCCGGACCTCCAGCGGGAGTGCCAGGTAGACCTGGAACGACATGACGTACGAGCCGATCATGGCCACGGAGAAGAGCAGGAACGGGCGGTTGGCGAGGATTCCCCGCCACTGGCTGAGTACGCCCTCGCCGGCCTTCTCCTTCTCCTCCTCGGCTCGGCGGGAGGGCAGGGCACGGCTCTGGATGACGCTCAGCACGGCGAAGACCCCCGCCGCGACGAGACAGGTGACGCTGAAGTCGACTCCGGTCAGCACCATGCCCACCAGCGGTCCGAGCAGAATGCCCGCCTGGTAGAAGACGTTGAACAGGGCGAACGACTCCACCCGGCGCTCGCCGGCGTCGGCGGCGAGATAGGCGCGGGTGGCCGGGTTGAACAGCGCGCCCGCCAGGCCCGTCGCCGCGGAGGCGGCGAGCAGCGCCGGGACGGACTCGACCAGACCGAGCGTCGCGAACCCGACGGTGCGCAGGACGAGTCCGGCGATGATCATGGGCTTGTAGCCGAGCCGGTCCGCGAGTGTGCCGCCGATGAGGAACATGCCCTGCTGGCTGAAGTTGCGGACGCCGAGAATGAGCCCGATCAGCCAGCCGGCGAGCCCGAGGGGCCCGGCGAGATGTGCCGCGAGGTAGGGCATGAGCATGTAGAAGCCGAGGTTGATGGTGAACTGGTTCACCATCAGCAGCTGCACGCTCCGTTCGTACGAACGGACTTGGGTGAGAGTGCCTTTCATCAGACCCGCTCCTTCGCGGTGTCCGCGAGGCCCTCGCCGCCGGCCGCCTGCTCGTCCTGGGCGAGTGTGAGGGGGTCGACCACGGCGGTGCAGCGCGTCCAGCGGGTGACCTCCTTCTCGTCGAGGCGGCCGATGACATCCGGTTCGGGTGCCGGCGTCCCGTCGAGGAGGCCGTGGGCGGCGCAGTAGTCGTCGTCGTACACGGTGCCGAGATAGCGCTGCGGCCCATCGGGGAAGATCGCAGCGATCCGTGTCTCCTTGGGCAGCGCGCGGGCGAGCCAGCCCGAAACCAGGGCGACGGCGCCGACGCTCCAACCGCCCGTGGCGTAGTGGGAGGCGGCGAGCTGACGGCAGGACCACACCGCCTCGCTCGGGGCCACCCAGTGCACCTCGCTGAACTGGTCGTACGCGACGTTGCCGGGGTAGATGCTCGATCCGAGTCCGCGCATGAGGCGCGACCGGGCCGGCTGGCCGAAGATCGTCGAGCCGATGGTGTCGACCCCTACGAGCGTCAGGTCCGGGTAGAGCTGGCGCAGGACACGGGAGACGCCCGCCGAGTGGCCGCCCGTGCCCACGCTGCACACCAGGACGTCGATGTGGCCGAGTTCGGTGGCGAGTTCGAGGGCGAGCGGTGTGTACGCGGTGATGTTGTCGGGGTTGTTGTACTGATCAGGGCACCAGGATCCGGGGTGCTGTGCGAGGAGCTGGGTCACTCGGTCGCGGCGGGCCTGCTGCCAGCCGCCGGTGGGGTGCGGCTCGGACACCAAGTTGACCTTGGCCCCGTACGCGGACAGCAGCCGCGTCATGGACAACTCCAGGCCCGGGTCGGTGACCAGGGTGACGGGGTGGCCGTACACCATGCCGGCGAGGGCGAGCCCGAGCCCGAGGGTGCCACTCGTGGACTCGATGATCCGGGCGCCGGGGTGCAGATCGCCGCGGGCGCGGGCCCGTTCGACCATGTGGAGACCCGGGCGGTCCTTGATGCCGCCGGGGTTGAAGCCCTCCAGCTTCGCCCAGAAGCCGCGGCCCGCGGGGGCGAGCGGCTCCGAGACGCGGAGCATTGGGGTGTTGCCGACCAGCCCGGACAGGGCGGAGCGCGCAGGGGGTGTGACGTCGGTGGTGCAGGAGTGCATGGTTCCGCTCTCACTTCGATGTGCGCGTCAGGTACTCGTTCCGTTCGGTGGCCGCGCCACGCGGCCCGCGAAGGGAACGGCCTAGATGCGCCACCGGCAGACGCTGATCTGCAACGAGCGGCCCGACCGTGCCAGAGAGGCACCTGGTGAGGCGACCGCTCCTACGGCCGGGGCGTCCAGGGCCGTCGCGTCGCTGACCGCGGGCAAGGTGAGAGGTGTGGCCCCGGGTTCGGAGTGCTGCGTCGTGACGGAAGCCTGGGGAGTTAGACCCCGAAAGGTGCACTCGGCTCCGTGACCGTGACCGTGACCGTGACCGTGGCCACGGTGCTGTGGTGCCCGGTCCTCGGTGTGGTTCCCGCCCCACTTCACCGCCGTGGCGATGCCGGTTTCGCGGTGCGAGGTGTCGCCGCCGACGGGCGAGAAGCAGAGAGCTGCTGACACCATCAGGGCGCCGACGATGACACTGAGTAAGTGGCTTACGCCGGGCAGAAATTCAGCGGTCGGGCGTGCGTGATTGCGGCTTGGCACAGTTCCTCCATGGGTGCGCCGACTTGGGTCCGTGCGACAGGACGGAGGGCGCACACAACAATTCAAGGGGTGTGGGGAGAAGGCGCGCCGTTCGACCGCTGACCGTTCGGTCGCAAGCCGAGGGAGGTGGCGCGGGAGCATCTACACCTGAAGGACTGCGGGATTTCTGGGGGATGCCGATGAAAGCGAACTGTCTCTCACCGAATCGGTTGTGACCGGCTTACCGGTGACAGCTTCACGGTATACGTCGGACTGCCTGGAGGCGCCGAGGGTGTTGGGCGCCGCAGTTCCCTCGGGAAGCCTGGGTGAGCATTCATGGGTCGGGTGCATCGGCGAGTGTCCACCGAAACCGTCCACGATGCTCTGCGATGCGGCGGCCAGGTTCTGCGGAGCGAACTCGGCGAAGCCTTCCTTCTCTACACCATGTCCGGCCAGTAGACCGAACAGGAGTACAGCCAGGCAGAACAGGTGTCGCAATCCCACTGAAAGGCGGGAGTGCGGCGCACATGGGCGCGACCGGGCTGTAATCACGTCGTTATCTTAACCGCATATTCGCCACAGTTCGTAATTCCGCATGGAGCATGGCGTGAATAAGTCGTGTACAGGCTCGATCTGTTGTCGGATTTGGGCGGGCTGGTCACGGCCTCTGCTGAGTGGCCGAGAAATAAATTGAGGACTCAACAATGCTGTGGCCGCAGTGAAAGGGGGGCAGGGTAACGCAGCCGTGCCTTTAGCCTCGATCTTTCGTGACGGTCCGTCGGTTTCTTCGGCGGGCCGTTTCGGTTGTTTGGGCTGGTGGTGGCCAGGCTGATGGCCCGGCTGTCGCGTCGGGTGGGCGCCGGCTTCCACTGCTCCGGCGGGATGATGCTGCTCGCAGGGACGGGAACTGGCTGGTCAGCCGGGGTTCGGGAGAGCTTCAAGCCGGGTGATGGCATCGGTGATCACGTCGGTCCAGGGCCAGTGGCGTGCGAACCTCAGGTGTCGGCGGCGGGCGGTTGTGACGAGCTGGGCGGCGGCGGAGAAGAGGCGAAGCCGGAGACGGCGAGGCTCCCACCTGCGGGTTTCGCCGGTCAGAGCGAGCATGGGCATCCAGGCCAGCAGGTCGAGAGCGATCTGGACGATCTCCAGCCAGATCTGGTTTCTGCGCGGTATCGTGCAGTGGCAGGTTGCGCAGGCCGGTGGCGCGGGCGTTTCGGATGCGGTCCTCGGCGCGGGCCCGCTGACGGTGTCGCAGTTCGAGTGCGGCGATCGGGACGCTGGTGGTGTTGGTGGCGAACGCGGTGAGCCGCAGGCCGTCGTCATCGGTGAAGCGCAACTGGGCTCCAGGGCGCGGGCGTTCCTTGCGGACGATCAGTCGCATCCCGTTGGGCCAGCCCTTCAGGCAGTCGCCGGACAGTTCGGCGACCCAGGCGCCGTCACGGATCTCGCCGCCCGGCTCGACGGCCACCGTCCATGCGGTGGCCGGGACCTTGAGGACGGCCTCGTGGATGGCGTCGGTGATGGTCATGCCGACCGAGTACGACAGCCACCTGCCCCGCTGGGCGAGCCAGGCGACGAACTCGTGGCTTCCACCGCCGGAGTCGGTACGCATGAGCGTCCGGCGTCCGCGCCGGTACTTCTTCGGCAGCTGGGCCAGGGCGAGTTGGGCCGTGGTGATGTGGTCGGCGGCGGTGTTGCTGCCTGCGTTGCCTGGCCTGAGCAGGCCGGCCACCGGCTCCCCGCTCCC
Source organism: Streptomyces sp. NPDC055749 (assembly GCF_053617235.1). NCBI lineage: Bacteria > Bacillati > Actinomycetota > Actinomycetes > Kitasatosporales > Streptomycetaceae > Streptomyces > Streptomyces sp. NPDC055749. Next base: position 6,009 of record NZ_JBSHFH010000081.1, read on the forward strand.
ACCGCTTCCGTGATCGACGAACCCCATCAGAGGGTGGTGTCCGAAGGTCTTCTTCCAGGTTGCGGTGGCGTCCTGCTTCTCGGAGTGGGCCAGAACGAGCACCCCGTCCAGGTCCACGATCACCTGCCCTGAGGCGTCCGGGGCCTGTTCTTGGCCACGTTCCAGACGTGCTCGCGCGCTTCGGCTCGCGCGGCCCGTATCTCGGAGAGGGCCTTCGGCCCAGCCGCGGCGAGGGTGTCGATGAGGCGGGAGACCGTCGGGTCGGAGGCCACCGGCCCGAACACAGCCGGCTCGGCCCGCAGCATCCCGACATCCGCGAGGCAGTCCCCGCCCAGCGCGAACGAGCGCCACATCCAGCAGGATCTTGCCCGGATCGTGCACCGCCCGAGCCTTCCGCCACGGCGCCAGCGCCGCCGATATCGCCTGGTCCAGCCCGGCCTTGCGGACGGTCTCGACCAGCAGCACGCCCCCGGCCTGGGACACCACCGCCCGGCCGCCGCTCTCGATGCGGACACGCGGGTACGACCCGATACGCTTCTTCACCTGGGAAGTGTCTCCGACGGGGGCGGGAACAAGGACCTCGACAATCCTCATTCTCGCTGGTCAGAGCACTTTTCGCTTACCTGACCACCCGTCGGACAGCACGTTTCACGAGCGCGCGCGGTGAGGAGTTCTAAGGCTTCACGGGCTCCAGCCGCAGTTGTCGGGTCGGCCAGGGTGCCGGCTCGGCCTGGCCGAACCAGATCCGGACGTCTTCCCCGGTCCGGACGGGCAAGCGGGGAAAGTCGTTCTCGGCGTGCTCGGTGCGGTGCAGCGCGTGGCCCGGGCCCAGGTGCCGGGCGGCGTACGCGTCGAAATCGGCCGCGTCGGTGGGGTGGCAGACGGTCGCGAACACCTCACTCGTGCCCGGCTCCGGCGTGAAGCCCGGGCCGCGCAGCAGCAGGACGTCGTCGCTGTCGATCATTGTGGCGTTGGCGGTGTCGCGGTGCTCCCGCCAGACCGGGCCGGTGTAGAACGCCTCCAGCGCGCGCCGGCGGTGCGCCATGTCGGGGAACGCGCGCAGCCAGACGAAGCGGTCCGGGTCGTCCAGGTCGCGGAACCGGCCGCCGACAGTGATGCCGACCGCCTGCTGACCGGTCACGAACTCGCGCTCGAACAGCTCGATCAGCGCCTTCCGGGCGCCGGGACGCAGGGTGTACTGCCGGAGTTCGACGATGCTCATGCGGTGGCCCGCCCGGTGCGCGTGAGGTCCAAGGTCCAGTTGTCGTCCATGCGCCGCAGGCTAGAGCCGGTCTGCTGACATCTACTGTCAGTGGATAATGAGCGGCATGCGTGCGAGCCGGCTGGTCACCCTGCTTCTGCTGCTCCAGAACCGGGGCCAGATGACGGCCCGGCAGCTGGCCGACGAACTGGAGGTCTCCGTCCGGACGGTCTACCGGGACGTCGAGGCGCTCGGTGCCGCCGGCATCCCGCTGTATGGCGCCGCCGGCCACGCCGGCGGCTACCGGCTGGTCGACGGCTACCGGACCCGGCTCACCGGACTGACCGCGGACGAGGCGAAGGCCGCGTTCCTCGCCGCACTCCCCGGCGCCGCCGCCGAACTCGGCCTCGGCGAGGCGCTCGCCATGGCCCAGCTCAAGCTGCGGGCCGCCCTTCCGGCGGAGCTGCACGAGCACGCCGAGCGGATCCAGGAAGGCTTCCTGCTCGACGCCCCCGGCTGGTACGGCGACGCCGACCGGGTGCCTCACCTGGCAGCGGTCGCCGCCGCGGTATGGGCGCGGCGGGCGGTGGTACTGCGGTACCGGCGCTGGCGGGCGCCGGAGGAGATCGAGCGACGGGTGGAGCCGTACGGGCTCGTCCTCAAGGCCGGCCGCTGGTACCTGATCGCCGGGGGGCCGTCCGGGATCCGCACCTACCGAGTCGACCAGATCCTCGAAATTCGGCCGCTGGAAGAAGAGTTCGCCATTCCGGACGGGTTCGACCTGGCCGGATACTGGAACGGCTATCTGGCCGACTTCCGAGCGCGACTGCACACCGCGGAGGCCCTGGTGCGGCTCACCCCAGAGGGCGCCTGCCGCCTCGGCGTGACACCCACGGATGACGGATGGACGGAGGCCCGCGTGCCTATCGAGTCGATCGACCACGCCCACCGAGAGTTCCTGCGGCTGGGCGCCGATGTCGAGGTCATGGCACCGGCCGAACTACGCAACCGCATCGCCGAGACGGCACGAACCCTGGCCACCCGCTACGAAGGGCGCCCCATGGGCAGAGGGTTCTGCTGACCAGGGCACCAGCCACCCGCACCGGACACCCGCACACGCGTGTAGGACCCGATGGGCCTCTTCACCTGAAGAGTGCAGCGTTCCTGACCGCGCCAAGACTCTGAACAAGTCCCATCGCGCCAGGTCAGCGGCACTCCTCACTTCGTTGATCACACGTCGGACAGTCACGCTCGTGAAAGCGCGAGGTTAGTCGATGCGGACGCCCCACATGAATGGCATGCCGCTGCGGGCGATCGACTCGTAACGCACCTGAGCGCCCGGCTTGGGGGCGTGGAGGATCTGGCCGTTGCCCGCGTAGAACCCGACGTGGCTCAAGTCGCTGCGCATGATGATCAGGTCTCCCGGCTTGAGTGCGCTCAGGGAGTTGATCCGCGCCCCGGCGCTCGCCTGCGATTGGGATGTGCGGGGTATGGTCACTCCGGCCTGGCGATACGCCCAGGACGTCAGTCCGGAGCAGTCGAAGGAACTCGGCCCGCTCGCACCCCAGACGTATGGCATCCCGACCCGGCTCTTTGCCGCCGCGAAGGCCGCGGCGGCGCGCTCGGACGTGCTCGCCTCGTTGCCCAACTCGACCCGAGCGCTCGCCCGGTTGGCCCGGTTCTCCTCTTCGGTGATCCGTGCCCGCTCCTTCGCCGACAGGGTGTTCAGCAGCCGCTGTGCCTCGCCGAGCTTGCCCTGGATCTCCGTCTTCCGGTTGCCCAGCTCCTTCTGCACGGCGCCGAGATCGCGCAGCTTCTCGGACGCCTCCTTGCGCTGCTGCTGGAGCGCGCGCTGCTGGGAGAGGAACTGCTGGAGGGCGGCAGTCTGTTGTTCGCCTAGCCGGTCGAGGGCAGATGCCTTCTCCAGGTATGTGTCGGGGTCCTCGGAGAGGAGCAACTGGACGGACGGGTCGAGGCCACCTGACCGGTACTGGCCAGCTGCCACTGCGCCGATCCGATCGCGAAGCTTGTTCAGCTCGCCCTGCTTACGGGCGGCCTCGTCCCGCAGGGTGTCCACCTGCTTGGTGAGCTCGTCCGCCTTCTCCTTCGCCCCGTTGTACTTCTCGGTGGCTTGGGTCGCCTGTTCGTACAGCCGGTCCACCTGCGCTTTGACCCCCTTCTTGTTGGGGTCGGGCAGGGGGTCGGCCGTAGCCGACTGGGTGGAGAGGGCAATGGCTGCCGCCGCGGTGATGGTGAGGACACCGGTGTAGCGCGGACCGGACTGCTTCGGGCGGCGATGGGAAGCCACTGTGGAGCTCCTTCTTGCTCGGCCGCCGAGCCGGGACTGTGCCCTTCCCGGATCCGCGTGAGCGATGGTGGACATGGCGGCACCTTGGCGCCATCCCGGGCGGGTGGGCGGCCGTGCGAAAGCTCCGTGAATACTAATCTCCTTAGAAGATTAGCTTCAACGAGGGGTCGGGGATCGCGCGAGTGAGTGACGCCACAGACGGGGCAGGCCCCGCTCCGGGGGAAAACGAGCCCCGTGCCCATTCGTTGAGTGGTAGTTCTCGGCGGCTCGGGAGCCGCGTTGGAGCAGTGTTCGTGCCGGGGGAAGCGCGGGGACCGACGGAGAGACGCGGGATGTGCCTGGCACACCCCCGGTCTTTCCTGCCGTGTGGTTCCGCCGGGCTGTGGCGGCCTTGAGGGACTCGGTGCGAGGATCCGTTCGGCCAGGTAGCCGAAGAGGACCCGGACACCGTCCGCAGCGCGGCCTGGATGCCGATCGCGGCCGGACGGAACTTCCAGAGATCGGCGGGTGGGCAGCCCTTGGGGAGGTTGTTGCCGAGTGGCAGGAACACCATCGCCACCGTGATGGCCGTTACGAAGGCGCCGTTGGCGGTGACGGAGGCTTTCCAGTTGCCCCATGCGGGGGCCAGACGACACCCAGCAGGACTGCAGACCTGCCGAGCGACAGGCTCAGCGCGGCTTCAACACAGCTCTTGCTCGACGCCGGTCGCCCCGCACACAACCCCTCTCAACGAGCAGCCCGCCGGGTAGGTCCGGTGAATTGGCGTATGTCAGTGGTGATCGCCGCTTGCCACGGAGAGGCGCTTGGTGAAGGTCTTCCCTGCGTCCTGGGACTCGTAGATGCCATCCTGGGTAGCGGCGAGAATGTGCCGCTCGTCGACGGCGGTCAGGGCTTGAGGTTCTCCTCCCGGCACGGCAGCGGTCTTCTTCCAGTTGGCGCCGCCGTCCGAACTGATACTCAGAGTGCCGGTGAAGTCGACCCCGAACAAAGAGCCCGGCGATGCCCAGGACAGGAACTCCATTCCCGCCCCGTCGCCGGGACCGAAGGTCGCGACGCCGTCCGTGCTGCGCGCCACGCCATCCGCCGTGGTGGCGACGACCTGGCTGGGGTCCGCGGGATTGACGGCGAAGTCGAGGGCCTGCAGCCGCGCACGGGCCTTCCAGTTCGTGCCGTCCTCGCTCATGCGCAGCACACCGCCCGTGCTGTCGTACCCGTAGATGACGCCCTTCGCATAGTCCAAGCTATGGAAGTCCGCTTCGCCCTTGAGCGATGCGGTCTTCCATGACTTCCCGGCGTCGGTGCTCTTGATCAACCCGTGGTTGTCCGGCTGGTTGCTGCCGGGGGCCGGGTGACCGCTGGCCAGGAAGGTCTTGGCACCGGCCACGGTGAAGCCCATGAAATCGTCCGTACTGTCCCCGACCAGCTGCGGGCCTCCTCCGTTGTCCGGGGTGAAGATTCCCTCGTGGGTGGCCACGTAGAGCCTGCCGTCTTCCGGGTCGACTCCCAGTCCATGGATGTGGCTGTGCAGGGCGGGGGCCGGCTTGGACCCCTCGCCCCTGGCAGCGGCGCCGCCGTCGGGAGTGCTGTCGCCGCAGGCGGCAAGGAGGAGAGTTCCGGCAACGGCGGAGCCCACGGCGCAGAGTGAGCGGGTGCGCGGTCGGTGGAACGGGTTCGTGAAGGCGGGCATGCTTGATTCACCTCGTGTGTGTCGGTCGTACGGGCAGCCGCTAGCGGAAGCGTGTGGCGGCCTATACCCGCAGGACCGGCAAGCGGGAGCGGGCCGGGTTGGGTTCTCGCGACAGCGAGGCGGACCGCAACCTTTCAGCGAATGATGAGCCGTTGGCGGGAGACCAGCCGACGTGACGAGTGAACGCGGGCCGAAGCAGGGAAGCGCCCGCAAAGGCGCTGATCATCCCGACGCACAGGGAGGCCATGTCCGTGCCGCCGAAAGGGCTGGTGAGCGCCGATGGCCCGTCGTGCTGAGCCGATAGTTGCACGGAGCCGTGGCTCGTTCGTTCTTCGAAGGGGTGTCCCGCACTGAGTGAGGCGGCCGACGTGCCGTGGGCCGGCGAACCGTCCGCTGCGCGACGGTGTGCAAAAGGAACACGGCCAACGCGAAGACTCCGACGAGCAGGAGGTGCCCCAGGACCCTGTCTGGGCGTACATCTCGGCTCGCGTTCACGATCGACCTCCGCGCGGGACACTATCAACCGCCTCAGGGGGACCCCGGACGGCAGCCGCAACTCCCGGTCTCCGTCTCGAGAGATAGGCCGCCCTCCTTCCATGCCCGTGTGTTCCGCCGTGTCCCTGGAGCTGACCGCTTCCGAGCGCTACGGGCTCAAAAAGATGGCCAACGGCCACCAGTCCCCACACCAGACACGCCAGCGGGCGACGATCGTACTCTTGGCGTACGAGGCCGCGGCAACGCCCGGATCGCCGCCGAAACTCACCGGCCGCCGATGCTCACTGCGCTACAGATCGCCGAAGTCAAGGCGCTGGCATGCCAGTTGACCACCGAATCCGGAACCCCACTCTCACGTTGGTCATGCCCCGAGCTCGCGCGCGAGGCCATCACCCGGGCTATCAACGAGACGATCTCCGCCTCCACGGTGCGCCGCTGGCTCAAGGACGACGTACTCAAGCCTTGGCAACACTCCTGGATCTTGATCCGCGACCCGAACTTCCGCACCGGGGAGCAGCGTGTCCTGGACCCGTACGCCCGCATCCTCCACGGCGTTCCGCTCGGCGAGGACGAGTACGTCATCTCCGCAGATGAGAAGACCTCCATCCAAGCCTGCTGCCGCTGCCACCCCACCCTGGCCCCGGGTCAGGCCCGCGCGAAGCGCGTCAGAGGGAGTTTTCTGCCGATAGTTTGCTGGGAGGGGCATCCTTTCTCGGAGGCACCGCTGTCGCCGGCCTCAGCACGGTGGCGCAGCGCTGTGTCCATCCCACGCTCGTGAAGCGATCTGTTGAGTCGCCGACGCGCGTGGACGTCTGTGAGCGCAAGTTCGGCGAGCTGGTCGAATCGCTCGGCCCGGACGAGCAGATCCATGTGCGAAAGATGATTGTCGTGCGCGTGGAAATTTGTGGCGTAGCACTCGGCACGAGCGCTCACCAGCGAGATAGCTGCATCCCAATCACTGATCTGTTCCGCCGTTTGTACCTGCTTGTGCCATTCCACAGAGCGAGTATCGCGCAACACTTCCCTCAACGACACCGAGAGTCGGGTTCTAGCGAGCATCCTTCGGCCGACTCTGAGATGGGCATGTGATTGTGCTTCAGGCCCCTCGCCAGGTTGGTGTGGATTCGTTGGTGAGACGACGGGTCATCCCGGCTCAAGAACCGACTCGCAGCCATCGAGCGTGACACCGCCGCAGCCTGATTCCGACCGGGACTTCCTCATCGAGCCTGCCCCGAACCCGCTGGGTCACTAACGCGTCCAGCGGGGCGGCAGGGCCGCTCGGTTCCGCCAGTAGTCCGCATCATGCGGATCCACCGGCCAGTCGACCAGGCGCTCAGCTCGGGCAGGCACCGCGCGCGGGTACCGCGCTCACCGGCGTGAGCGTCCTCGTGCGTCAACTCGACCCGTCCCATCGTGTTGGCCCCTCCCATGGCACCGAGGTAAGAGGTCGCCACGGTACAGAAGGACCTGCCCGGCCGGTTCAGCGGTGGGTGATCCTATGTTCCTGGTCCTGCGACATCACAAGATCTCCGACAGAGCCTGAAATCCCCCAGGTTGATCGCCCTTTAGCCCAACCTATGCCCGCTTGCGGGTGGGTGATGTCGCGTCACGGACAATGGTCGGTCCAGCACTGTCAGCACGACGCGAAAGTGGCAACCACATGTCAGACCTCAACCCGCAGGACCCCACCGAGCAGTCCCTCCAGCAGCCCGGCGGAGATGCCGAGCAGGCCGGTGAGCTGGTGGCGCGGGTGATCGATGCGTACAACGCCCGGCTCATCGCCGCCCGCAGGGGTGGGCAGGACTCGGAGCAGGTGGCAGCGTGGCGTACGGCGCGGGACCGGGCCGTGGAGGACCGGGACCGGCTGGAGACGGCGGACGAGGACGAGACCGTGCAGATCGCCCTCGCCTACGCCGCCCGACTCAAGTTCCTCAACGCGACCTGAGCAACCCTGCGGTGGCTCTGTACGCGAAAAACAGTCAGCGTTTTGGCGCCGGTTCGGGAGGCAGCTGACGGCCGCGGGCTTCGGATGCGAATGTTCGTGAGCTACGGACAGCACCCGGGCCGCTGATCATTTGCAGCAGTCGCAGCCGGGGCGGCAGCCGCACGCGTCCGTCTCGGCACTGGCGGAGGGGACCGTCGCGGCGACGGGTGTCGCGCAGCAGCCCTTGCCCTGCCATGCGTCGCGGCCTTCCTTGACGGCGATGGCGGCGATGACGAGGGCGGCGATCGGGTCGGCCCAGGACCAGCCGAGGGTGGCGTTGAGGACGAGGCCGACCAGGAGGACGGCGGAGAGGTAGGTGCAGAGCAGGGTCTGCTTGGAGTCGGCGACGGCGCTGGCGGAGCCGAGTTCTCGGCCGGTCTTGCGCTGGGCGGCGGACAGGAAGGGCATCACCGCGAGGGAGAGGGCGGCGATGACGATGCCGGGGATGGATCGTTCGGCTTCGCCGGTGCCGGCCAGCGCGCGGATGGCGTCGATGGTGACGAACGCTGCGAGGGCGAAGAACGACACCGAGATGATCCGCAGGGTGGTCTTCTCCCTGGCTTCGCGCAGGGCGTGGTCGCGGGTGGAGAACTGCCAGGCGACCGCGGCGGCGGAGGAGACCTCGATGACCGAGTCCAGACCGAAGCCGATCAGCGCGGTGGAGGAGGCGATCGTCCCGGCGGTGATCGCGACGATCGCTTCGATGACGTTGTAGGTGATGGTGGCGGCGACCAGCAGCCGTATCCGGCGGGCGAGTACGTCCCGGCGGGCCGGGGCCGGGCCTATGCCGACGGGCATCCCGGCGGCCATCAGCAGCAGCCCTTCTCGTCCGCGTCCACACAAGTCTTGTCGGCCTCGACGGCGACCACGGCGGTGCGCAGGTCGTCCAGCGCGTGGCCGAGGCGTTCGTCGGCGAGCTCGTAGCGGGTGCGGCGGCCGACCGGAACGCCGACGACCAGGCCGCAGTCGCGCAGGCACGCCAAGTGGTTCGACAGTCGCGTGCGGGAGATCTCCAGGGTGTCGGCGAGGTCGGCGGGGTGTGCCGGGGCCTCGCGCAGGGCGAGAAGGATCCGGCAACGGATCGGGTCGGCGAGGGCGCGGCCGAACCGCGCCAGCACCTCGATGTCAGCAGCAAGAGTCAGCACAGCAGCGACAGTACACGGAATCCTGAATTCAAAAGGAGCTGAATGCTTGATCGCCAGGGCGAAGACGCCGCGCCGGCGCTGACCGTTCTCGTGTACATCAACCCCAACCAGAAACGGACGTTGCTCATCAACCGCTTCGCCGTCCGTGCCATCGACTCAGGACGCGTGAGGACCTCGGGGCCGCTGGTGCCCCGTTCCAGCTGGGGGCGCCGTTGACGTAGATGCGCGCCACCGTCCGGTCCCCGCGGGTCGAGCCAGCGATAGGCGAGGACGGTGTCGCGCCGATGCGCCCCGGTGAGGGAGTAGAGAGATCCGCACCGAGGCGGCCGAGCTGGAAGGAGAAGCCGCGAAGGGATCAGCTGCGTACCTCGCCACCGCGATCATCGATGGACGCGCCGGACCCAACCCAGCAAAAGACGTGGTCCCCTGTGTTGATCAAGAAGACGTCATCGGACTGGAGGAGCTGCTTGCCGTACTCCTCCGCGTCCACGCCCGTGTCATCACGAAGCATGAGGCGATCATCTGCGTACCTCGCAACGGCGTGGCCGGATCCATCAACGACGGTAAGACTTGCCGGAACGGCTGTTCCGCCGTTGACGACGATGACGGGGCGACCGTCGCGGTACTCGATCGACAGCGTGCCGATGTCCTCGGGCTTGACCTGGTCCGCCGGGATCAGCACAGGCTCTTGCGGTGCCGTCGCCTCGGGTGCGGAAGTCAGGCCCAGACCCGCGAGTTGCTCCGGTGACATCTGAATCGGGGCCAGTCCCTTCGAGTTGGGCGTGGCCTCGGGCATGTCGTCTCCTCACTGGCGGGCCCTCTGCCTGCCTGGTCAGAGCATGACATCACGGAGTGTTATCGGGCTGCAACTCTCGGTGGAACGGCTGAGAGCCGACAGGGTGGCGTGAAAGGCGCAGCCTCCAAGCCGGCTGGACGACGCTCCGTAAAGCTTCCCCATCGCCGTCATCGGGCTCTGATGCGCAAGCCGGATGCCTGAGACAACGCCCGGAGATGACCTGATCGCACGGTCACCGACCTCATCAGCCTGGCGTACCGATCCGTTCGGGAACAGGCGCTCACGATGGCGTGCATCTGCCGCCGCTACTCGCGTTCAAAGCCACTGCTGGCAGAGGCGGCGAGACCGGTGTGGGGCGGTGCTCCACCGGGCGTGGCTGCCAGGGGGAGGGCATCAGCGGCCGGGCCTGTTCCGTGATCCCGGCGATCTCTTCCCGCATGCGGGGCAGCGCTTGGTGCAGGGCGCTTTGTACGACGTGGAAGCGGGCCGCTTCCTGCTCGGTGTAGGGGCGGTGCTGCTCAGCGGTCATAGCCCAGCGAGCTCGCTGGCCCTTGCCCAGCGCCTGGTGGTCGCCGTCCAGCACCGTGACCGCGCTGATGTGCGGGCTGGCTGCCGAGGCCGCCACGATGTCCGCGGACGTCCTGCAGGCCCGGGTGTGCGCGGCCGGGGTCACCGGCGCGGTGATCACGTCGAGCTGAAGGGCGCGGGATCAGTTCGACCCGCCCGACGGTCACGCTCCAGTCGTCGGCAATCTTTTGCACCGACATGCCGCCCGCCGCCTGCCGGGCGACCTCTGCGTACTCGCTCGCCGGGATGTCCGCGGCGCCCAGGTCCATGACCCACTCGCCCCGGCCGAACGCCCGCGGCGTCGCCGCCTCGGCGCGCAGCCGGAGCGACCAGCAGCCGGGCGCCGCTCCCACAGATACGCCTCGTCGCCGAGCTCTGCCAGCCGCACCCCGGCCATCTCCCTGGCCTTGTCGAACTGGTCGAGCAGCAGGCCCAGACGGTCGGTCCGTACGCCCTCGATCTCCATGAACGGCTCCCCTTCGCGGTCGCGTGTCGTACCTCATTACGCTCCGGCGGAGGTTAACGGCCCACCTCACGGGGCGCGACCGGATTCCTCACCCACGAAGCGGTGCAGCGCCTCCCGCATCACTGCACCGTCCAGCCCGGCGTCACCCTCGACGTCACCTGCTCGAGCCGAGGTTGGAAAAGGCTCAGTGCCCGCCTGCACGAACTCACGCCCAGAGCATTTGCGGGAGATTCATCGAATAAAGGATTCCTTGCGGTATGGGCTGGGTCCCCCCTCGGGCAGGCTGAAATCCTTTCACCTCGAGAGCCTCGCGGCGGCTCCGAAAGCTACGCACCCGACGGCGTTCAGAGTGAGGACGAGGTGTTCCAACAGCGAACCTGTGATGAAGGAAACGGGGAGGAAAGGAACGATCAAAGCCGTCCATACTGCGACGGCGATGGTAAATCCCAGGGTAGTGCGGCCGACGATCGCAGCCGCTCCGGAGCGATGGGGCATGCGTTGGTGCAGCCAGGCCAGCGCGACTAGTGCGGCGATCGCGAGGATTGACACGGTCAGGTTGATCCAGGTGCCAAGGCTCACGTCGGCCTGGCATTCATTTCCGTTGCGAGCACCCGCAGTTGCACGGTAGGCGCCGACGTCGAGAGCATTGCTGAACTGGAAGGCGACGGCGATGGCAGGGCCGTAAAGCCCGGTCACGTTGACGATGAGGCGACGCCCCGGCTCAAAGATTCGGGCATTTCCGCCGTATAGACGGAGAACTGCGTTAAGGCCGAGCAGCAGGAGGAGAGAGGCGAGGCCGAATGCTGCACCGTTAAGTTGCTGCTCGTGTCTTGCAATGCCTTGCGTGGCACCTTCGGACGTACGGCCGGCGAGGACCGCGTAAGTGAAGCTGAGGATGAGCAAGGCGAAAAAAGAAGAAGTAAATACGACTACCCCGTCGGCGCCTGATTCGTCCTCCGTGGCACTGGTCTCAGCAGCCTGATGATCGAGCGGAAGAAGCACTGCAAGTAGCGCAAAACCGGCCAGCAGCCCTGCAACAGCGGAGTACCACCCCGCGGTTGCTGAGACTTCGAATTTGGAAACCTCTACACACATCACACGGCTACGCTACGTCGCCAGGAGGAGTGGCGGCGTAGCGCAGTGCTGCCTCAGCTGAGGTGTCTTAACGCAGGGTCTTCTGCTTGGCCTGTTCGAACTCGGCCTCAGTGAGATCGCCCTTGGCTCTGAGTTCCGCCAGTGCGGAAAGCTCGTGCGTGGTGCTTCGCTCGCCGGAGTGCGCGGTCTCACGCACGTAACTGTCGAAGGCTTCGCGCTGGGCCTTTGCCGAGTTGATCTCTCGCTGCCCCATTCCCTTTCCGCAGGCGATCACGTAGACGAGAGCGCCCAGGAACGGAGTTATGAGCACGAAAAGCAGCCATCCCGCCTTGGCCCAGCCGCTCGTATCGTTGCGGAAGATGTCCACGATGATCCTGAACAGCAACATCAGCCACATGATCCAGAGGAAGACCCACATCAACGTCCAGAACGTCCCGAGGACTGGAAAGTCGTATGCCAAGATCAATTGATCGGACATCTCAATCAACCTCCGGTGCGCAGGTGGACGCAGTGGTTTCCTTGATAGTGACCCACCCCGCGTTTGATCGCTAGCGGTGGCTCAACGTGACACCGGGGGCGGAAGTGCGTGGACACGCGACTTGGTTCTGCCTCAGCGCTTGCGCTGACTGCAACCGCACCTGCGGTATAACTCGCAGTTCCCTCAGTCGGCCGACGGTGCGCCGCAAGGGCAAACGTGCGGTGTGGTGTGAGTGCCTTCGTCCTTCTGTATCCATCACGACGCGCAACTACTGAAATGTCGTGTGGGAGGACCTATGGCTTCTGCATACGCTGTACGCGGTGATGAGGCCGGTGGTGTCCGTGAACCTGGACACCAGTCGTGAAGGCCAGGACTCGGATCATCGGATCGAGGCGGCCTGGAGGACTCTGCGCTAGCGGCAGCAAGCAGGGCGTCGACCGGGAAATTCTGAGTGCGATCGAGGACGAGGTCGGCGGTTCGCCTGCTGGCCGTGTAGATCCGCCCCCGGCTCCCACTGGGACGGGCTGTGTCGAGCCGGTTGCGATCCGGTAGAGATGGTTCTGGAGCGGGACCGTCAGCTTTCGCACGTGGTCGTGGCGATGGATCGTTAGGGCGGTGACATCGACGGGTACGCGATCGGCGCGTGTGGTAAAGCCCGCAGCCGGTTGTTCAACGGCACCGGCCTGCACATCACACCGGTGCAGGCCGGCGGACCTTCCAAGGTCCTGCCATTGCAGAGCAGAGAACGTGTGGTCGTTAAACGCGTGGTGATAGCCGAGGCAGTCGTTGCGGTCAACGCGGCAGTGGTGTTCGTGGCGGCGACAAGGCGGCTGCGGCGTTGCGGAGCGTGCCCTCCCTGCAAGGTCTTGACCTCGAGATCGTTGGCATCGCGGGCGGCCGCGGCCTGGATGATGCCCTGCCCAATCTTCGTAGGTCCGTCGACGAGGCTCTGACGACAGCTTCCGCCTGCGGCCACGCGAGTGCCTTTGAGCCCTGAGCTCGCGAACAGTGTTGCCGGAGGAGATGGCCTTGTCACCACCGATCAGCGGAAGGCTCACATCCAGCGACGGGGCCACGCGGACACCTTCGGTGGCACTCACCACCCCTGGTTCCGTGGCCAGTTCGGCCGCTCTGGTCGCAGACGAGCGGCCGGGACCAGCTCACGACGTGGCTTGGGCCACAGAAGGCCAGGCGACAGCGATCCTGTTCCCGCAGATCAGCAGGTCGGGTGACCTGCGAGGATAAAACGCCAAATTTAGTAGCGCAGAACGGCGGCGCAGCCGTCCGGGATGTCGCGGCCTGCCGGGATCTCGGTGAAACCTGCGTCGCCGAGTGCGGCTGCTCGAAGCAGTAGAGCCGCCGCGGACATGTCGAACCCGGGACCTGATGTGCCGGCTAGCGCGTCGGCGGAAGACGTGACCCGCATAGGGTCGTCCAGGGAGGACCATTTCCGCGGGTCGTCTGAGCGGTCAGCGGACAGAAGCAGCGTGGCGACGCGGCCTTCGGCCACGGCTTCAGTCACCGCCGGGATCGACGAGATCCCTGTTCCCGTTCCGGCTGCGGCTGTGTACTGCTCGAACGCCTCGTCGTGAGTGCGTGCGGACGCCCGGGCCAGTGCCGCGTCGACCGACCTCCGCAGACTTGCCAACGCGTCCTCGCCGCCCCTGCCTCCCGCGACATCTACGACAGTCACGTCCAGCGCCGACAATGCGGGCTGATCCCGCAAAGCGGCTGTGGCCTTGTCGTCTCCGCCGATGAACACGACGGCGGCATCCACAGACGCGACTGCCTGAGCGATCTCCTCCGCGACACCGGCAGTGTTTCTGTCCCACACGTTCTCGGTCCTGCGGTGGTAGGAAGCCTTTGAGGGGCCGCCCGCTTTCACCCGCGTGATATGCAGCGTGCTGCCATTGAACGTGCGGCTGCGGGCAGCGTCGAACGCACCCACCGCGTAGCCGTCGATCTCACCGCCCTGGCGGTCGAGGGCTACCACCACATGCGGGAGCTGACGATCCCGGTCGAGAACCGTCTCCAGCACATCTGCTACCGGCCCGACTACCGCCCGGTTGACCAACGGCGGTGCCGCGAGCGTATGAACGGACAGGAGCCTGCCCTCTGCCGCGAACAAGGACTCACCCTGCGGCCCGACGATCTCTGGCGAACCTCCCACCGCCGCGCCCACCGCGTCCAGCGTGGCCTCGTCGACGCCCTGACCTTCCAGCTGTTTACGCAGACCCTGCCAGACCAGCTCAATACGCTTATCCGCATCCTGGTCCTCACGGCTGGTGTTCAGGTGGACGGACACCACCGGGCCAGCTGCGTCGTACAGCGGACGCAGAAACGAAAGATCCACAAGACACTCCCAGGAGAGACCACGCTAATACCGCGCATCATGAGCCACTCGACGTTCGAATAAGTGCAAACGCGCCGATAAGTTACAAGAAACGCGGAGTGCGAGACGAAGTCCGTTACGCAGGCTGGCAGCAAGGCCGCCGGTCATGAGTGAGTCGTCCACTGCGGCGCGGCGCCAGCGCCTGACGGGCAGCGGCAATGGTGAATTGAAGCGTTGGCGTGGACATGGGCGAGCGTTCCTCCTCATCGTCCTGGCCGCCGCCGTGGTCCAGGGGTGTAATCACCTCGCGACCAAGCCCCTGCTGCGCAACTGACCCAGACGTCGCCACCTACGCAACGGTCGCGGGCACCCTCTTTGCCCTGTCGTCGGTCCCCGCCGCCTGACATGCGACCCTGCACGCCCGAGCTGGCGCCCTGGCCTCCGCGGTCTATCTGGGCTGGCTTCCCTTCGCGCTCGGCTTCGGCATCTGCGCTTACGCCTTCCTCTGTCTGCCGCTCGCGACCTCCGCTGTCTGCCGCTCGCGACCTCCGCAGCGGCTCTGTGCCTGGTGCCCCCGCTGGTACTGGTCATCTCCAAGACGGGAGTCGCCGCAGGGCAACCGACCATCCCGTACCGGCACTGAGCCTCTTCCAACCTGAAGTGCCATCTCAGGGGCCTCAGCTGACATGGGCTCAACACTGAAGAAGCCTCCGTGGACGGTCTCGTCGTAGGGAGTCGCCATGACACACCCCGTCCGGCTGTGTTGATGTGTGCCAGACCCTCTGGCAGGGTGCGGACATCAAACGGGGAGGGACCCATGCTGAAGCAAGTCGCCGAGGGTGTGCTGATCCACCAGAGTGAGTTGCTCGAGAACAACACCGTTGTCGTGCAGGGCAGGGACGGCGTGCTACTCGTAGACGCCGGGATTACCGGTGCCGAAATGACCTGCTTGGCGAACGACCTTCGTGGGCTGGGCCGGCCCGTGGCGGCAGGGTTCTCGACGCATCCTGATTGGGATCACGTGCTCTGGCACGCCGATCTTGGTAATGCGCCTCGTTACGGCACGGCCCGCTGCGCGGACTTTATGCAGGATGTGTTGTCGAACGCGGACTGGAAGGTCAGCGTCGCCGAGGGGCTGCCGCCAGAAATCGCCGAGGACACACCGCTCGACCTGTACGGCCTTATCACTGGTCTGCCCGCTGAAACCGTGCAGCTTCCTTGGGACGGCCCTAAGGTGCGGATCATTGAGCATCCGGCGCATGCCCCGGGCCATGCGGCCCTGTTGATCGAAGAACGCCGAGTTCTCATCGCCGGCGACATGCTCTCCGACGTCTTCGTTCCCATGCTCGACGACACCGATAACCCGATTGAGGACTACCTCGTCGGGCTAAGGCTGCTTGAGGGCGTAGCGGACGACGTCGATGTCCTCATCCCCGGACATGGGTCCGTCGCCAGGAATGATGAGGTACGCGCAAGGATCAAACTGGATCGAGCGTATGTGGAGGACCTACGTGACGCCCGGGTTTCCAGTGACCCGCGGGTCGTATCGCCCAAACCCGGCTGGGAGTGGGCAAGCGACATTCACGAAGGGCAGGCCCGCGACCTCGCCCGACGAAGCAAGCGCGAAGGGACGCCGGACTAGAAAGCTGCTTCCGCCACAAGACACCCCTGCCACCCACCGCAGGCGCGGCTTGACAGACCGCATTAGGAATCATTGAGCGTTTTCAGCCTTGCCTCTCCAGGGTGAGGACGGCTTTGGCGATTGACGTCATGCGGTTCGGGCTGCATCGCGATCTTCGGAAGA
>NZ_JBSHFH010000082.1:0-21835 GCF_053617235.1 Streptomyces sp. NPDC055749
GATCCCCGCCCCGCCCCTTCACTTGACCAAGGCCCCGCTACGCCGCCCGGCGACCGCGCGAAGCCGAACCGTTGCGGGCCGAGCCCGTGCCGGCGCGGCCCGTCCCGGCGCTCCGGGACTCACCGCTGCCACGGCCGGCGCCACCACGTACGGAACCGGTACCCGCACCCGTACCGCCCGAGCGTGCCTCGCCACCGGCGCCGCCCGCGCCGCCGCGGCGACCGCGGCCCCGGCTGCCTGCGCGGAAGCCACCGGCGCTCGCACCCGCGGCTCCGCCACCCGCCCGCGTACGCGGCTTCGGCTGGGTCGGCTGCGGGACCTCGACGACGATCGCGATGCCGGAGGGCTCGCGGGCACCCGTGATCCGGGTCAGTTCCTCGTCGCTCGACTTGATGCGGGTGGTGCGCGGCGCGATGCCGGCGTCCTGCATCAGCCTGGTCATCTCCCGCTTCTCCTCGGGCAGCACCAGCGTGACGACGCTGCCGGACTCACCGGCGCGCGCCGTGCGCCCGCCGCGGTGGAGGTAGTCCTTGTGGTCGGTGGGCGGGTCCACGTTGACGACGAGGTCGAGGTCGTCGACATGGATGCCGCGGGCCGCCACATTGGTCGCGACGAGCGCGGTGACCTGGCCGGTCTTGAACTGGTCCAGGGTCCGGTTGCGCTGCGGCTGGGACCGGCCGCCGTGCAGGGCGGCAGCCCGTACACCGCTGGCCAGCAGCCGCTTCGCGAAACGGTCGGCGGCACGCTTGGTGTCGACGAACATGATCACGCGTCCCTCACGGGCGGCGATCTTGAGCGCGACGGCCTTCTTGTCGGTCTCGTCCATGACATGCAGCACGTGGTGCTCCATGGTGGTGACCGCACCGGCGGACGGGTCGACGGAGTGCACGACCGGGTCGGTCAGGAACATCTTGACCAGGCGGTCGATGTTCTTGTCCAGGGTCGCGGAGAACAGCATCCGCTGTCCGTCGGGCTCGACCTGCTTGAGCAGCGCGACGACCTGCGGCATGAAGCCCATGTCCGCCATCTGGTCGGCCTCGTCGAGGACGGTGATGGCGACGTCGTCGAGGCGGCAGTCGCCGCGCTCGATGAGGTCCTTGAGGCGGCCGGGCGTGGCCACGAGGACCTCGGCGCCGCGGCGCAGCGTGCCCGACTGCTTGCTGATCGACATGCCGCCGACGACGGTGGCGAGCCGCAGGTTCACGGACGTCGCGTACGGCGTGAGGGCGTCGGTGACCTGCTGCGCGAGCTCACGGGTCGGGACGAGGACCATCGCCAGCGGGGCGCGCGGCTCCGCGCGGCGGCCGGCGGTGCGGGCCAGCAGCGCCAGGCCGAAGGCGAGCGTCTTGCCGGAGCCCGTGCGGCCGCGGCCGAGGATGTCACGGCCGGCCAGCGAGTTCGGCAGGGTGGCGCCCTGGATGGGGAAGGGCTCGGTGACGCCCTGCGCGGCAAGCGTCTTGAGCAGCGCCGCGGGCATGTCCAGCTCGGCGAACGCCTCTACGGCGGGCAGGGCGGGGGTGATGGATTCCGGCAGGGTGAACTCGCCCTGGGGGGACGCGGCGCGGCGCCTTGTCGGCGCCTTGCCGGCTCCCCGGCCGGAGGCCTGTGCCTGGGCCGGGCCACGTCCCCTGGTCGGACGGGTGCGGGTGGCCGGTCGGTCCTGGCGTTCGGAGCGGGTCATACGGAATTGCCCTCCTGGGGGATTCCTGGGTTACTGCGGAATGCTTGGTGGACTGCTTGATGTGCGCCCCAGGATGCAGCACAAAGCGGGATGTCCCGGAGACAGCACAAACCGGGGCCCGCACCTTCACGGTGCGGGCCCCGGTTGCGAGGTACGCGTCCGGCAATTAGGCCGGGACGATGTTCTCCGCCTGCGGGCCCTTCTGGCCCTGCGTGACGTCGAAGGAGACCTTCTGGCCCTCCTGGAGCTCACGGAAGCCCTGGGTGGCGATGTTCGAGTAGTGGGCGAAGACGTCAGCGCCGCCGCCGTCCTGCTCGATGAAGCCGAAGCCCTTTTCCGAGTTGAACCACTTCACGGTTCCAGTAGCCATGTCGATCTCCTAAAAGAGGTGCAGTGCCGGAAATCCGCACTTTACGAATTCCAAGTCGCCGCATTGAGCCCCACCCGGAGAAAGCCGGAAAACAATAAAGCGCCTGATGGAGGGTTCCCGTCAGGCGCACATAAAGTTCATGGGTACCAAAACTGCAACTGGACCACCGTAGCACGTCATCTCGTCCGGCGGCGGATCCCAGCGCACCGCCGGACGGAAAACTTTGCTGACCAGGGGGGTTGCGGGGGCTCTTTGCCCTGCCGTTCCCGGATGGTCACCCTGCGGTCACTCGGAGCACCGCGCCTGCCGGCGGGGCACGTACCGCTTCCCCAATGTAGGCCCCGCGCGGGTCAGGCGCGCAGCGCGATGCCGTCCAGCACCATCGAGAGGTACTGGCGGGCGATCTCCTCGGGGCTGTGCTGTCCGCCCGGCCGGTACCAGGAGGCCGCGACCCAGACGGTGTCACGGACGAAGCGGTACGTGAGCCGGATGTCCAGGTCGGCGCGGAAGACGCGGTCGGCGACGCCGCGCTCCAGCGTGCCGAGCCATGCCTTCTCGAACTTCGTCTGCGAGTCGGTGAGATAGCCGAAGCGCGGCTGGGTGGCGAGGTGCCTGGACTCCTTCTGGTAGATGGCGACGGCGTCGCGGTGCCGGTCGATCTCCCGGAAGGACTCGGTGACGAGGGCCTCGATGGTCTCCCTGGGGCCGAGCCCGGCGCCCAGCACCGCGTCGTACCCCTCCCAGAGCTCGCCGAGGAAGGTGGAGAGGATTTCGTCGACCATCGATTCCTTGGAATCGAAGTGGTAGTAGAGGCTGCCCGCGAGCATCCCCGCCTCGTCCGCGATCTTGCGGACGGTGGTGGCGTTGTATCCCTGTGCGGCGAAGACTTCGGCGGCGGTGGCGAGCAGTTCGCTGCGCCGCGCGGGCGAGGGGGTCACCTGGGGCTTCTTCTTGGTAGGCACCCGCCCATTGTCCGCCCGCCCGTTGCCCGCCCGGCCCTCACCGTGTCAGGCCGGGCTCTCCTCGTTGGTCCGGCGGATCGTGCGCAGCGGGTGGCCGGGGCGCCACGCCTGTACGACCAGAGTGTCGCCGCCCTCCAGACCCGTGTGGACCACCTCCGTCAGTTCCGTACGGAACAGGTGGAACGGGACCGGCGGGTTCGCGTCCTCGATGAAGCGCGCCAGCACGTCCGGGTCGGTCACCTCGATCGCACGGCCGGAGATCCGGACGTCGCCTTCCGCCATCTCCGCGCCCGGTCCGGGGTTGGCCTGTACCGCGAACCTCGGGTCGCGCCGCAGGTCGAGCGCCTTGCGGGAGTTCGGCATCATGCCGAGCAGCAGCTCGTCGAAGCGGAAGTCCACTTCGAGGCCGGTGACCCGGGGCGAGCCGTCCTTGCGGAGGGTCGCCAGGACATGGTGCTTGTACAGCTGGAATCGCTTCTGCACGGTCTCGGCGAACGCCGGCTCCGCCGTCCTGAAATCTGCCCACGAACTCGATGTCATGGGACAAGGAAACACGGGATACCCGACATCTTCTGTCCGGATTACCGGGCGGTCACCCGGCCGGATGCTGCCGTACGGCAAACGTGCTGTTCTGGAAGGGGTACGGCCGCGTACCGCGGCGGGGGCCGGCCCGCCGACCGAGGTGAGTTCCCATGACGATCTTCATGAAGGCCACTCTGCCCGGCGTCACCACGGCCCAGTACGACACGCTCAACGCCGAACTCCAGGCGCTGCCCGGCGACACGTTCGCCGGCTGCATCTCGCATGTCTGCGTCCCGACCGACACGGGCCTGGAGATCTACGACCTCTGGGAGTCCCAGGAGGCGATGGACAAGTTCGGCACGGTGATCATGCCGGTCGCCGAGGGTCTGGGCATCCCCGCCTCGCCCGAGCCCCCGGCTTCCTCTCCGGTGCACAACTACTGGATTCCGGGGGCGTAGCGGCTCACGGCCCGAGGGTCACCACCACGGCGGAGCCCATCGTCCGGAGCACGCCCGGGGATTCGCCGGTCGCCAGGACCGCGTCGTATCGGCCCAGTTCGATGTCCGTGCCGTCGAGGACGGCGCCCTCGTCGAGGGCGAGGGCGAGTACCGCGCCGCCGCCGGGCGGCATCAGCCGGACGGTGCCGCGGACGACAGCGGTCGCCGCCCGCGTACGGCCTCTGCGGTACATGACGTTGAAGTTCACGACCGGGCCGCTCAGGAGGCTGCCGAAGGTCTCCAGGTCACCGGGGAAGTCGTACGGCCAGTGCGGCTCGTCGACGATGTGGTGTTCACCGTCCACCAGCAGGTCCATGCCCTCACCCTCGACCACGGTCAGGGTGCGGTCGATGCCGGGGAACGCGGAGAACGGCCCGTCCGCGGCCACGTCCGCCAGGCTGATCCGCCAGTCGAAGGCGTCGGAGGCGGCTCCCTCGGGCCACACGGCGATCTCCCGGGTGACTCCCCCGCCGTTCCTCCACGGCACCGGCGTACGTCCGGCCGCCCTCAGCACGCGCGCCGTCATCGGACGATGCCCTGCGCCGTGGCCGCAGCCAGCCACTGCGGGAACTCGGCGACCAGCCGGTCGTACAGCTCGGCGTCGGGGACCTGCCGGGGGTCGGCTCCGGCGTGGAAGAAGCCCGCGTTGTCTATGGGGCGCTTGGCGGGTACGGCCAGGTCGTCGAGCTTGTGCAGGAAGTCGAACTGCGAGCTCCGCTTGTTGCCGAAGCCGATGAACTGCCAGAACAGCGGCAGCTTCGCCGCCTTGCACAGATAGCGTTCCGCCGCGTGCTTGCTGATGGGGCCGCCGTCCGTCTGGAAGACGACGAGGGCGGGTGCCGTCGAGCCGCTGTCGAGGTAGTGGTCGATGACGGCGTCCATGGCCAGGTGGTAGCTGGTCTTCCCCATGTGCCCGAGGCCCGCCACGATTCTGTCGATGCGTCCGCGGTGATCGTCCAGCGCGATGTCGGTGACCGCGTCGATGTCCGTGGAGAAGAACACGACCGGGACGCGGCCGTCGTCGTCGAGGTGGGCCGACAGACCGAGCACCCGGTCGGCCAGCGCCTGGACGCTGCCGTCCTTGTAGTAGTCCCTCATCGAACCGGAGTAGTCGAGGACCAGATAGACCGCCGCGCGGTGGCCCGTCATCCCGTGCTTCTCCAGCGAGACGCTGGCGCTCTTGTACAGGCTGACGAGTGCGGGCGCCGTCTCCTCGACCTTGCGGAGGCTGATGGCCGGGCCCGGGGCGGTTGGCGATCCGGTCATGAAGGTCTCCGTTCTGCGCTGCGTTCCGCGCTGTTACGACTTCTGAGGGTAGGTCACCGCCCGGTACCCGGGCCCATGACCGTCAGCCGCGTTCGCTATCTTGATCGCCGCCGTCCCCATCGGCCCCTTTTCTGTCAGTCGACCCATGAAGGAGCCGGCCATGGAGGCCGCCGCCACCAGGTGCTACCGCCATCCGTCGTACGAGACGTATGTGAGCTGCACCCGATGCGACCGCTACATCTGCCCCGACTGCATGCGTGAGGCCGCGGTCGGCCATCACTGCGTGGAGTGCGTGAAGGAGGGGCAGCGCTCCGTCCGGCAGGCCCGCAGGATCTTCGGCGGTACGGCGTCCATGGCGACGGCGCCCGTCGTGACGTACGTCCTGATTGCACTGAACGTCCTCGCGTACATAGCGGAGGTGGCCCTGCCCTCGGTGGTGGACCGGTTCGCCGTAGTCGGTGCCCTGCTGGTCGACGCGCAGGGCGGGCAGTACTACTACAAGGGCGAGGTCTTCCCCGGGTACGAGCTGAGCGGGATCGCGGACGGCGAGTGGTACCGGCTGCTGACCGGTGCGTTCCTGCATCTGCCGCCCGACACCTCGTTCGGTGTGATGCATCTGGTCTTCAACATGCTCGCGCTCTGGAATCTCGGCCGTACCGTCGAGGGACAGCTGGGCCGGGCCCGGTATCTGGCGCTCTATCTGCTCTCCGCGGTGGGCGGCTCGGTACTCGTCTACGTCATCTCGCCGGAGACGGTGACGGTGGGCGCGTCGGGCGCGATCTTCGGTATCGCGGCGGCCTTCTACATCATCAGCCGACGCCTCGGCCGGGACATGCGAGCCGAGAAACACATGCTGACGGGCCTGCTGCTCTGGCTGGTCATCTCGGCCGCGTTCACCTCGTGGCAGGGGCACCTCGGCGGGCTGCTGACGGGCGGCCTGGTCACCTGGGCCATGGCCTACGCGCCCGCGAAGTTCAAGACCACCCCGGCGCAGATCGGCGGGGGTCTGGTCCTGCTCTGTCTGTTCGCGATCGTCGTGGCCTCGAAGACCGCCTCGCTGACGGGCGGCGCCTGACGGTACGTACGGCCCCGCCCCGGCAGTGAAGGGGCGGGGCCGGATGGGTCCGGGCGTACCCGGCCCCGGACGCGCCACGGCGCCCACCAGAGTCCGGTCGGGGACAAGGCAGGCGCCGCGTTCAGTTCCGTACGCCGTTGTACGGGACGTCTTTGTGTGCCGCGATCAGACCGTGAGTGAACGGTCCGTCGGGCGGATCGGGGCCGGCAGTGCGCTGGTCCCGGTCAGGAATCGGTCCACGCCGCGTGCCGCGGAGCGGCCCTCGGCAATGGCCCAGACGATCAGTGACTGGCCTCGGCCCGCGTCACCGGCGACGTACACACCGGGGACGTTGGTCGCGTAGTCCTCGTCCCGGGCCACGTTACCCCGCTGGTCGAGGTCGAGGCCGAACTGCTGGACGAGGCCGTTGGCCTGGTCGGTACCTGTGAAGCCCATGGCCAGGGTCACGAGCTGAGCGGGAATCCGCCGCTCGGTCCCGGGCTTCTGCTCCAGCTTACCGTCCTTGAACTCCACTTCGACCAGGTGGAGGGCCTGGACGTTTCCGTCCTCGTCGCCCTCGAAGTGGGTGGTCGAGACGGAGTAGACCCGCTCGCCGCCCTCCTCGTGCGCGGAGGTGACCTTGTAGAGCATCGGGAAGGTCGGCCACGGCTGGTTGGCGTTCCGGTCCTCGCCCGGCCGCGGCATGATCTCCAGCTGGGTGACGGAGGCCGCGCCCTGGCGGTGGGCGGTACCGACGCAGTCGGCGCCGGTGTCGCCGCCGCCGATGACGACGACGTGCTTGCCCTCGGCGGTGATCGGGGAGACCGTCAGGTCGCCCTCCTGCACCTTGTTGGCGAGCGGGAGGTACTCCATCGCGAAGTGCACGCCGTTCAGCTCACGGCCCGGGGCGGGCAGATCGCGGGAGACGGTGGCACCTGCGGCGATGACGACCGAGTCGTAGCGGCGGCGGAGCTTGGCGGCGTCGATGTCCTTGCCGATCTCCACCTCCGTACGGAACTTGGTGCCTTCCGCGCGCATCTGCTCGATGCGGCGGTTGATGTGCGACTTCTCCATCTTGAACTCGGGGATGCCGTAGCGGAGCAGGCCGCCGATGCGGTCGGCGCGCTCGTAGACGACGACCGTGTGACCGGCCCGGGTCAGCTGCTGGGCGGCGGCCAGTCCGGCCGGGCCCGAGCCGATGACGGCGACGGTCTTGCCGGAGAGGCGCTCGGGCGGCTGCGGGGTGACGTCGCCGCTGTCCCACGCCTTGTCGATGATGGAGACTTCGACGTTCTTGATGGTGACGGCCGGCTGGTTGATGCCGAGCACACACGCCGACTCGCACGGAGCGGGGCACAGGCGGCCCGTGAACTCCGGGAAGTTGTTCGTGGCGTGGAGGCGCTCGGACGCCGCCGTCCAGTCCTCGCGGTAGGCGTAGTCGTTCCACTCGGGGATGAGGTTTCCGAGCGGACAGCCGTTGTGGCAGAACGGGATGCCGCAGTCCATGCAGCGGCCGGCCTGCTTGCTGATGATCGGGAGCAGCGAGCCCGGAACGTAGACCTCGTTCCAGTCCTTGACGCGCTCGCCGGTGGGGCGGGTCTTGGCGACCTCGCGGCCGGTGGTCAGGAAGCCCTTGGGGTCAGCCATTGGTCGCTGCCTCCATCATCTTCTCGGTGGTCTCCTGCTCGGAGAGACCGGCGAGCTCAGCGGCGTCCTTGGCGGCGAGCACTGCCTTGTAGGCGGACGGGATGATCTTGCTGAAGCGGGTCACGGATGCGTCCCACTCGGCCAGCAGCTTCTCGGCGACCGTGGAACCGGTCTCCTCCTGGTGGCGGCGCACGACGTCGTGCAGCCACTGCCTGTCGGTGTCGTCGAGCGTCTCGACCGCACCGAGGTTGCCGATGTTGACGTTGTCGGGGTCCAGGTCGACGACGTACGCGACGCCGCCCGACATGCCCGCGGCGAAGTTGCGTCCGGTCTCGCCGAGTACGACGGCGTGGCCGCCGGTCATGTACTCGCAGCCGTGGTCGCCCACGCCTTCCGAGACGACGGTCGCGCCCGAGTTACGGACACAGAACCGCTCTCCGGTCCGGCCGCGCAGGAACAGCTCGCCGCCGGTGGCGCCGTAGGCGATGGTGTTGCCCGCGATGGTGGAGTACTCGGCGAGGTGGTCGGCGCCGCGGTCCGGGCGGACGACGATGCGTCCGCCGGAGAGGCCCTTG
This sequence comes from Streptomyces sp. NPDC055749, assembly GCF_053617235.1. Taxonomy (NCBI): domain Bacteria; kingdom Bacillati; phylum Actinomycetota; class Actinomycetes; order Kitasatosporales; family Streptomycetaceae; genus Streptomyces; species Streptomyces sp. NPDC055749. The sequence goes on from NZ_JBSHFH010000082.1 coordinate 8,575, forward strand.
CCGACGTAGTCGTTGGCGTCGCCCTCCAGGCGCAGCGTCACACCGCGCGGGACGAAGGCGCCGAAGGACTGGCCGGCGGAGCCGGTGAAGGTCACGTCGATGGTGTCGTCGGGCAGGCCCGCACCGCCGAACTTCTTGGTGACCTCGTGGCCGAGCATGGTGCCGACGGTCCGGTTGATGTTACGGATCGCGATCTGGGCCCGGACCGGCTGGGCGGCCTCGGCGCTGTCCGCGCCGAGCGCGTCGGCGGCGAGCTTGATCAGCTCGTTGTCGAGCGCCTTGGTGAGTCCGTGGTCCTGCTCGACGGTCCGGTGGCGGACCGCGCCCTCGGGCAGTTCCGGCACGTGGAAGAGCGGCTTCAGGTCGAGACCCTGCGCCTTCCAGTGCGTGACGGCCCGGTCGGTGTCGAGGAGTTCGGCGTGGCCGACGGCCTCCTCGATCGTACGGAAGCCCAGCTCGGCGAGGATCTCGCGGACCTCTTCGGCGATGAACTCGAAGAAGTTGACGATGTACTCGGCCTTGCCGGAGAACCGCTCGCGCAGAACGGGGTTCTGCGTGGCGATGCCGACCGGACAGGTGTCGAGGTGACAGACGCGCATCATGACGCAGCCGGAGACGACGAGCGGCGCGGTCGCGAAACCGAACTCCTCGGCGCCCAGCAGCGCGGCGATGACGACGTCGCGGCCGGTCTTCAGCTGGCCGTCGGTCTGGACGACGATGCGGTCGCGCAGGCCGTTGAGCAGCAGGGTCTGCTGGGTCTCGGCGAGGCCGAGCTCCCAGGGGCCGCCCGCGTGCTTCAGCGAGGTGAGCGGGGACGCGCCCGTGCCGCCGTCGTGGCCGGAGATGAGGACGACGTCCGCATGGGCCTTGGAGACGCCCGCCGCGACCGTGCCGACACCGACCTCGGAGACCAGCTTCACGTGGATGCGGGCCACCGGGTTGGCGTTCTTGAGGTCGTGGATCAGCTGAGCCAGGTCCTCGATGGAGTAGATGTCGTGGTGCGGCGGCGGGGAGATCAGACCGACACCCGGGGTGGAGTGCCGGGTCTTGGCGACCCACGGGTAGACCTTGTGGCCGGGCAGCTGGCCGCCCTCGCCGGGCTTGGCGCCCTGCGCCATCTTGATCTGGATGTCGTCCGCGTTGACCAGGTACTCGCTGGTCACACCGAAGCGGCCGGAGGCGACCTGCTTGATGGACGAGCGGCGCGCCGGGTCGTACAGGCGGTCGGCGTCCTCGCCGCCCTCACCGGTGTTGGACTTGCCGCCCAACTGGTTCATCGCGATGGCGAGGGTCTCGTGCGCCTCGCCCGAGATCGAGCCGTACGACATGGCGCCGGTGGAGAAGCGCTTGACGATGTCGGCGACGGGCTCGACCTCGTCGACGGAGATCGCCTCGCGGTCCGACGTGAGGTTGAAGAGTCCGCGGAGCGTCATGAGGCGCTCGGACTGCTCGTTCACCCGGCCGGTGTACTGCTTGAAGATGTCGTACCGGCGGTTGCGGGTGGCGTGCTGGAGGCGGAAGACCGTCTCCGGGTCGAACAGGTGCGGCTCGCCCTCGCGGCGCCACTGGTACTCGCCGCCGATCTCCAGCGCGCGGTGCGAGGCCGCGATGCCGGAGGCGGGGTACGCCTTGGTGTGCCGGGCGGCGACCTCCTTGGCGACGACCTCGAGACCGGCTCCGCCGATCTTGGTCGCGGTGCCGTTGAAGTACCGCGTGACGAAGGCTTCGTCCAGGCCGACGGCCTCGAAGACCTGGGCGCCTCGGTAGGAGGCGACGGTCGAGATGCCCATCTTGGACATGACCTTCAGGACGCCCTTGCCGAGCGCGTAGATCAGGTTCCGGATGGCCTGTTCGACCTCGATGCCCTCGATGAACGTACCGGCGCGGACCAGGTCCTCGACGGACTCCATCGCCAGGTACGGGTTGACCGCGGCGGCGCCGTAACCGATCAGCAGGGCGACGTGGTGGACCTCGCGGACGTCACCGGCCTCGACCAGCAGGCCCACCTGGGTGCGCTGCTTGGTACGGATGAGGTGGTGGTGGACGGCCGAGGTGAGCAGCAGCGAGGGGATCGGCGCGTGCTCGGCGTCGGAGTGCCGGTCGGAGAGGACGACCAGGCGGGCGCCGTCCTCTATGGCGGCGTCGACCTCGGTGCAGATGGCCTCGATCCGGGCGGCGAGGGCGTCGCCGCCGCCGCTGACCCGGTAGAGGCCGGAAAGCGTGGCCGCCTTCATGCCCGGCATGTCGCCGTCGGCGTTGATGTGTATGAGCTTGGCCAGCTCGTCGTTGTCGATCACCGGGAACGGCAGCGTGACGCTGCGGCAGGCCGCTGCGGTCGGCTCCAGCAGGTTGCCCTGCGGGCCGAGCGTGGAGCGCAGCGAGGTGACGAGCTCCTCGCGGATCGCGTCCAGCGGCGGGTTGGTGACCTGCGCGAAGAGCTGCGTGAAGTAGTCGAAGAGCAGCCGGGGGCGCTCGGACAGGGCGGCGATCGGCGAGTCCGTACCCATGGAGCCGAGCGGCTCGCCCGCGGTGCGGGCCATCGGCGCGAGGATGACGCGGAGCTCTTCCTCGGTGTAGCCGAAGGTCTGCTGCCGGCGGGTGACCGAGGCGTGGGTGTGCACGATGTGCTCGCGCTCGGGGAGGTCGGAGAGCTCGATCTCGCCGGTTTCCAGCCATTCCTGGTACGGCTGCTCGGCGGCGAGGGACGCCTTGATCTCGTCGTCCTCGATGATGCGGCGCTCGGCGGTGTCGACGAGGAACATCTTGCCGGGCTGGAGGCGGCCCTTGCGGACGACCTTCGCGGGGTCGATGTCCAGGACACCGACCTCGGAGGAGAGGACGACGAGGCCGTCGTCGGTGACCCAGTAGCGGCCGGGGCGCAGACCGTTGCGGTCGAGGACCGCGCCGACCTGGGTGCCGTCGGTGAAGGTGACACAGGCCGGGCCGTCCCAGGGCTCCATCATCGTGGAGTGGTACTGGTAGAAGGCGCGGCGGGCCGGGTCCATCGAGGCGTGGTTCTCCCAGGCCTCGGGGACCATCATCAGCACCGAGTGCGGCAGCGAACGGCCACCGAGGTGGAGCAGCTCCAGGACCTCGTCGAAGGAGGCCGAGTCGGAGGCGTCCGGGGTGCAGACGGGGAAGATCCGGTCCAGCTGCTCGGCTCCGAAGAGCGAGGAGGCGAGCTGGGACTCGCGGGCCTTCATCCAGTTGCGGTTGCCCTTGACCGTGTTGATCTCGCCGTTGTGCGCGACGAAACGGTACGGGTGGGCGAGCGGCCAGCTCGGGAAGGTGTTCGTGGAGAAGCGCGAGTGGACCAGCGCGACCGCGGTGGCGAAACGGCGGTCGGAGAGGTCCGGGAAGAACGGCTCCAGCTGCCCGGTCGTGAGCATGCCCTTGTAGACGATCGTGCGCGCGGAGAGGGAGGGGAAGTACACCCCGGCCTCGCGCTCGGCGCGCTTGCGCAGCACGAATGCCTTGCGGTCGAGCACGACACCGGTGCTCGTACCGTCCGCGACGATCAGCTGGCGGAACTCGGGCATGGTGGCGCGGGCGCCGTTGCCGAGGAGGTCGGGGGTGACCGGGACCTCGCGCCAGCCGAGGACCTTCAGGCCCTCTTCGGCGGCGATCTTCTCGATCTTCCGGACGGACTCGGTGGAGTCGTCCGCAGGCAGGAAGGCGATTCCGACGGCGTAGGAGCCGGCCTCGGGGAGGTCGAAGGAGACCTCTTCGCGGAGGAAGGCATCCGGTACCTGGAGCAGAATGCCGGCGCCGTCACCCGAGTCGGGCTCGGATCCTGTGGCGCCGCGGTGTTCGAGGTTGCGCAGTACGGTCAGCGCCTGCTCGACCAGCTCATGGCTGGCCACACCGGTCAGAGTGGCCACGAACCCGACGCCACAGGCGTCGTGCTCGTTACGGGGGTCGTACATCCCCTGCTGGGCGGGGCGACCGTCCATGGGCGACCAGGCGTCGGAACGCATCGGCTCTCCCGTCGTCGTCGTGGCATATGCAGTGCCGAGGGACGACGTTGGCCCTCTGCGAAATTTCGTGCAGGTTACATGATGGAGCGCTTCTCAAAAAGCGGAAGGTCTGTTCCAGCATGCGGACGCCATGTGGTGGCGGAGGTGGGTCACAGTCGGGGCGGACCGCAGTCGGTCAGTACCCGGGGGGACCGCAGAGAGCGAGCGTCGTTGCCCGCGTGTGTCTACGGCTCTTTCCCAGCGGTCGCACAAACGAAACCGCCGAGTAACGACTACTTATGTGTAGTCCTGTATAGAGACTCATTTTACGCCGCGCGGGGCCGTTCCGCCCAGTGACGTTCATCAAGACGTATGTCACACCGGCCGGCCGCCGGCCGGCCGGTGTGAAGCCCTCGGTCAGCTCCCGACAGCGACGCCGAAGACCATGCCGAGTCCGTACGTGAGCGCGGCGGCGGTCCCACCGAGCACGAGCTGCCGCAGACCGCTGAACCACCAGCTGCGGGCGGTCACCCTGGCCACCACGGCTCCGCAGCCGAAGAGGCCGATCAGCGCGAGCAGCACAGCGGGCCAGAGCGCGGTGGCTCCGAGCAGGTAGGGCAGTACGGGCAGGAGCGCGCCGAGCGCGAAGGCGCCGAAGGAGGAGACGGCGGCGACGAGCGGCGAGGGCAGGTCGCCCGGGTCGATCCCGAGCTCCTCGCGGGCGTGGATCTCCAGTGCCTGCTCGGGGTCCGTGGACAGCTGCCTGGCGACCTCGTGGGCCAGCAGGGGGTCGACTCCGCGGGAGGTGTAGAGCGCCGCGAGCTCCGCCATCTCGTCCTTGGGGTGCTTACGCAGTTCCCGGCGCTCGACATCGAGTTCTGCCTCGACGAGCTCGCGCTGCGAGGCGACGGAGGTGTATTCGCCCGCCGCCATGGAGAACGCGCCCGCGGCCAGGCCCGCCAGACCGGTGATCACGATGGTCTGCTGCGCGACCGAGCCGCCCGCGACACCGGTCATCAGGGCGAGGTTGGAGACCAGCCCGTCCATCGCACCGAACACCGCCGGACGCAGCCAGCCACCGTTCACATCGCGGTGGGTGTGGTTGTCGCGGTGCGCCTCGTGCAGGACGGCGTCGGTCTCGATGATGGACACAGCTCTCCCCTTCTCCGGCAGCGGGGGTCCACGTTCCGGCCCCCGCCAACACCCTCGAAAATACGCACGAAAAACGCCTCCCGCCAGCAAGGAAGGCCGTACTTACCTGCCTCGGAAGGCGGTTCGGACCGGCCTTGTCCGAGGCGTGGCCGGTGTCATCCGTGTGGCCCTTTTGTTGCTCCGGGCGGCCTCGCCGCGCCCCTCGCGTGGGACAGATCGCATCGATGGTCCCGCCGGTGGCCGCACCGGCGTCCGGACCGGCGCGGTACGAGCGAAGGGTCGACGCGATGGAGCTGATTGCAGGCAATCCGGCCGAGCAGCAGGGGGGTGTGGGCGCCGATGACACACGGGTACGGGCGGGAGCGGACGGCCGCGCCCCGGCGGGCGCCACGAAGGGACGGGCCGACCGGGCCCGTGGAGCGCTGCTCGGTCTCGCCGTGGGCGACGCGCTGGGCGCACCGGCGGAGAACCTCCGCCCGTCCGAGATCCGGCGCCGCTGGGGCCGGATCGAGGGCTTCGTGAGCGAGGACCCGGCGGGTACGGACGACACGGAGTACGCGATCTTCTCGGGGCTCCTGCTGGCCCGGCACGGTTCGGCGCTGACGGTCTCCCATGTGGAGCGGGCCTGGCACCACTGGATCGCCGACCTGGACGAGGGGCCGTTCCGGGGTGCGGGATTCAGCGAGCGCGGCACGCTGGAGAATCTGCGCCGGGGGCTGGCCGCCCCGATCTCGGCGCAGCACCGGCACGCCTGGAGCGACGGTCTCGCGATGCGGGCGGCGCCGTTCGGGGTCTTCGCGGCGGGCCGTCCGGCGGAGGCGGCCCGGCTGGTGGCGGTGGACGGCGGGGTGAGTCACGACGGGGAGGGCATCTACGGCGGGCAGGCGGTCGCGGCCGGGGTGGCGGCCGCCATGGTGGGGTCCGGCCTGGCCTCGGTGATCGCCGCCGCGCTGTCCGTCGTACCGATGGACTCCTGGACGGCGCGGTCGCTACGGCGCGCGGTGTCGGCCGCGCAGCGCTCGTACCCCGATCAGCTGACGATGGAGCGCGCGGTGCGTTCCGCGGTGGTGATCGGCGGCTACCCGTGGACGGATCTGGCGCCCGAGGCGGTGGGCCTGGCCTTCGGCGCGTTCACGGCGGCGCGCGGCGACTTCCGCACGGCGGTGCTGACGGCCGTCAACATGGGCCGCGACGCGGACACCACGGCCGCGGTGGCGGGGGCACTGGCCGGGGCGCTGAACGGGGCGTCGGCGATCCCGTGGGAGTGGGGCGCGGCGATCGGCCCGGTGCGCGGCAGCTGCCTGCCGTCGATGCGGGGCTATCACGTGCTGGACATCGCGGAACTCCTGACCCCGGACGAGCCGGACGAACCGGACCGTTCGCCCGACATCGCGCACGCCCACCCGGCACACCCCTTCGGCACCACCCGGCTCACCGGCGACCAGGGAGCACGACGATGACGACGGCCCGCCCCACGGCATCCACCCGGTTGGCACCCGCCAGGACCCGGCCGACGGGCGCACCCGGGCGGCGCGCCCGTATCGAGGGGCTGCTGCTCGGGCTGGCCGCCGGGGACGCCGCCGGGTGGCCCGCCGCGCGGCACCGGGCGGCCCGGATGCCCGAGTGGACGCGGCGGCTCACCCGTGAGCTCGACACCTTCGCCGAGCAGAACGCCACGACCACGCTGCCCGTCCCGATCGCCCTCAACCAGCCGCCCGAACCGCTCCGGCTCGGGCCCTCGGACGACGCCGAGTGGGCCGCCTTCGCGGCCCGTACCGTGCTGGCCGCCGCGGCCGACCGGGGGCTCGGGCTCTCCGACGAGCGCCGGATGCGCGATGCCATCGACCGCGCCTGGAACGCCCTGGCCGCGAAGGTCGCCGAGGCGGGCGCACGCGCGCCCGAGGTCGAGGCCGCCGTACTCCCCCTCCGGGCCCGGATCTCCGTACGGGCCGGGCTCGGCAATCTCGCCGCCGGTCTGCGCCCGCCCGCGACCGGGCACGACAACCCGCACTACTTCGACGACGCCGCCTGCATGCGCGCCGCCGTGCTCGCGGTCGTCCACCCGGGCGACCCCGCCGCCGCTGCCACGCTCGCCGAGTTCGACGCCCGCTACACCCAGGACGGCGACGGGGTCCACGGCGCCCGCGCCATCGCCGCCGCGATCGCCGAGGCCCTCGCGGGAGCGGACGTCGACACCGCGGTGAACGCGGCCCTCGCCCAGCTCCCGGAGGGCACCGAGATCGCCCGCAACGCCGCGCACGCCGTCCGGATCGCCCGCGAGTTCGCCGACGAGCCCGCCGGTGCGTTCGCCCTTGTCCCCGTGCTGGAGCACCAGATCGTCGACCACGTCTACAGCTACGGAATCGCCGCGGCCGAGACGGTGCCGGTCGCCCTCGCGCTGGCGACCGCGGCCCGGGGCGAGATCTCGCAGGCGGTCCCGTCGGCGGCCTGCCTCTCCCGGGTCGCCGACTCGGCTCCCGCGCTGGCCGGGGCACTGACCGGCGCGCTCGGCGGAAGCGGCACCGTGCCCGCGGGCTGGCGGGAGGCGTGCCGCACGCTCGCGGGGTGCGCGCTCCCCCGTTTCGCGGGCACCGATCTCATCGAACTCGCCGGGCTTCTGGCAGACACGGAACCGGCCACCCCGGGTGGACAATTCCGACATGACGCCCATGACATCCACGCCGTCCACACCACCCACCACACCGTCGACCGCACCCACCACCCTGACCCTCGATGAACGGATCACCGGCGCGCTCGTCGGCGCCGCCGTCGGCGACGCCCTCGGCGGCCCGGTCGAGGGCTGGACCCCGGAACAGATCTCCGAACGCCACGGCGGCCGTATCCACGGCATCGTGGGCCCCTGGTACGGCGAGGACTGGCGGACCGCCCGCCCCATCGCCCCGTACCACAAGGGCGACGGGCACATCACCGACGACACCTTGATGACGCACGCGCTGGTACGGGTCTACGGCACCGTCCGCGACCACCTCGACGCGTACTCCGTCGCCGACCACCTCGTACCCGACCTCATCTCCAACCCCCGCTGGATTCCGGAGCTGGAGGCCGAGGCGCTCCCCCTCCAGCGGATCTTCCTCGCCGAGAAGTGGATCGTCGCGCGGCTGCACTACGGCCACGTCGACCCCCGCGAGGCGGGCTCGGGGAACATCGTCAACTGCGGGGCCGCCATGTATATGGCCCCCGCGGGACTGGTCAACGCCGCCCACCCGGAGGCCGCGTACGCCGAGGCGCTGGACATCGCGGGGCCGCATCAGTCCTCGTACGGGAGGGAAGCCGCCGGGGTCTTCGCCGCGGCCGTGGCCGCCGCCTGCACGCCGGGCGCCACCCCAACCAGCGTGGTCGACAGCTGCCTCGTGCTCGCCAAGGACGGGACACGCGCGGCGATCGAGGCGGTCTGCGAAGTCGCCGCCGGGTACACCGACTTCGAGTCGGCGCTTCTCCCCCTGCGTACCGCGGTCGCCCCCTTCGACACGGTGGGCCCGGACTACCGCGCCCCCTCGCTCGGTGCCCGCCGCCCCTCCCGGCTGCACTCCATCGAGGAGCTGCCCATCGCGCTCGGCATGCTGCTCGTCGCCGGCGGCGACTACCGGCACGCGGTCCTCGGCTCGGTCAACTACGGCCGCGACTGCGACTCGATCGCCACGATGAGCGGAGCGCTGGCAGGAGCGCTGCACGGCGAACGGGCCGTCCCCGCCGCCTGGGTGAAGACCGTCGCCGAGGCCAGCCGCCTCGATCTGCACTCCCCCGCCAGGACTCTGACCGAGGTCACCCGCGAGATCTTCGTACGGGACACCGCCCGGCGCCGCGCGCACGAGTCGGCGTTCACGGCACTGGCCGGTACCCGGTGAACGTACGCCTGACCTGGGTGCAGCCCGAGGACCTCCTCGGACACGAACTGCGCCAAGCGGCACAGGACGGCCGGGACGCGCGGGACATCGAGCGGCGCTGGTACGAGGCGGGCGGCGCCCCCGCACCCGAACGGGCCGGAGCTTCGGAGCTCCCCGCGTCGCCCCGGCTGCGCGCACTCGCCGGGCGACTGCTCGACGAACTCGGCCTGCTCGCCTCTCCGTTGGCCGACGACGAGCCGACCGGCCTCGATGAGATCCAGGCACTCTGCCCTCGCTGGCCGGCCACCCGCACGGAGCGCGCCCTCATCGAGCCCGACCGGCTGCACGCCGCCTGGCTGGGGCGGGCCGCGGGCTGCCTGCTCGGAAAGCCCGTAGAGAAGCTCCCGCTCACCGGCATCCGCGCCTTGGCCCGCGCCGCCGGGAACTGGCCGCTCACCACCTGGTTCACCGAGAAGGGCCTGCCGGCCGAGCTGCTGGCCGCATACCCGTGGAACCGCCGCTCCGCTCCCACCTCACTCGCCGAGAACATCGACGGCATGCCCGAGGACGACGACCTCAACTACCCTCTGCTGACTGTGCTGTTGCTCCAACGCCATGGCCGCTCCTTCACCACGGCCGACCTCGGGCGGCTCTGGCTCGACGAAATCCCGGCGGGCCGCGTCTTCACGGCCGAGCGGGTCGCCTACCGCAATCTGCTCGACGGCCTGGAGCCGCCGGAAACCGCCCGGTACCGCAACCCGTTCCGGGAGTGGATCGGGGCGCAGATCCGCGCCGACGTGCACGGCTGGACCCACCCGGGCGACCCGGCCGCAGCCGCCGCGCAGGCACACAGGGACGCCGTACTCACGCACACCGCCAACGGTGTGTACGGGGCGATGTTCACGGCCGCCGCCCTCGCCGAGGCCGCGGGTGGCGAGACCGATGTGCACGGCTGTCTAGCGGTGGGGCTGCGCGTGGTGCCGCCCCGCTCGCGGTTCGCGCGCGCGGTCCGCCTCGGCATCGAAACGGCCCGCGCGGAACCGGACTTCGACGAAGTCGTCGACCGGCTGCACGCCACGTACGCGGACACCCACCACTGGGTGCACGTGCTGCCCAACGCCGCACTGCTGGCCGCGGCTCTCACCCACGCCGACGGGGACTTCGGCCGTTCCATCGGGTGCGCGGTCTCCTGCGGCTGGGACACCGACTCGAACGGGGCAACGGCCGGTTCACTCGCGGGCCTCCTCGCCGGACGGCCCACCGCTCTGCCCGCCGAGTGGACCGCCCCGCTGAAGAACCGCCTCGCCACGTCCGTACCGGGATTCGACTCCATCGGCTTCGACACGCTCGCTGATCTGACCTACCAGGAGGTACTGCGCCCATGACCGGTATCGCGGTGCTCGGCAGCACCAATATGGACCTTGTCGCCTACGTCGCACGGGCTCCCGGGCGCGGTGAGACCGTGACCGGAAGGGAGTTCCGGACGATTCCCGGCGGCAAGGGCGCCAACCAGGCCGTCGCCGCCGCCCGCGCGGGCGGCGAGGTCGTGATGATCGGCGCGGTCGGCGACGACGCGTACGGGACCGCGCTCCGCGCCAATCTGGAGCACTCGGGGGTCGACACCGATCTCCTGCACACCGCGGAGGGCCCCAGCGGCACCGCGCACATCGTCGTGGACGACCTCGGCGGCAACGCGATCGTGGTGATCCCCGGCGCCAACGGCACCGTCACCGCACTCGGCCCCGGCGAGAAGGCCGCCATCGCCGCCGCCGATCTGCTGCTCCTCCAGCTCGAACTCCCGCTGTCCGCCGTGATCGAGGGCGCACGGGCGGCCCACGCCCAGGGTGTACGGACGATCCTCACCCCGTCCCCCGTGCAGCCGCTCCCCGACGAACTCCTCGACACCGTCGACCTGTTGATCCCCAACGAGCACGAGGCCGCCGCACTCACCGGCGTCCCCGAGCCGCATGCCGCGGCGGAGTTGCTGCTGCGCCACGTCCCGGAGGTCGTCATCACTCTCGGCGCGAAGGGCTGCCTGTACGCGGCCCGGGGCGGCGAGCCCGTCCTCTTCCCCGCCCCCGATGTCACCGCGGTGGACACCACCGGCGCCGGGGACACCTTCGTCGGCACCCTGGCCGTGGCACTCGGCGAGGGCAGAGCCGTACCTGACGCACTGGCCTGGGCCTCGTCGGCCGCCGCGCTCTGCGTACAGAAACCGGGCGCGTCGACCTCCATGCCGTACCGCAGCGAGATCGAGGCCGCATGAGCACTCCGACGACCACGCCCCTGTCCGGCCTGCGGGTCCTGGACCTCGCCACCCTCTTCGCGGGCCCGCTCGCGGCCACCATGCTCGGCGACTTCGGCGCCGAAGTGATCAAGGTCGAGCATCCACGCAAGCCCGACCCCTCGCGCGGGCACGGCCCCGCGAAGGACGGCATCGGCCTGTGGTGGAAACTGCTCGGCCGCAACAAGCGCAATCTCACCCTCGATCTGTCCAGCCCCGGCGGCCGTGACGTGCTGCTGAAGCTGGCCGCCGAGACCGACGTCGTCATCGAGAACTTCCGGCCCGGCACCCTGGAACGCTGGGGCATCGGCCCCGCGGAGCTGCACGCGGTGAACCCCCGGCTGGTCCTGGCGCGGGTCACCGGCTTCGGCCAGTTCGGCCCGTACTCCCACCGCCCCGGCTTCGGCACGCTCGCCGAGGCGATGAGCGGTTTCGCCGCGATCACCGGCGAACCGGAAGGGCCGCCGACCCTGCCGCCGTTCGGCCTCGCCGACTCGATCGCCGCGCTCGCCACCGCGTACGCCGTGATGACGGCGCTCGCCGGACGGGACCGCACCGGACAGGGCCAGATCGTCGACATGGCGATCATCGAGCCGATCCTCACGGTGCTGGGCCCGCAGCCGCTCTGGTACGACCAGCTCGGTTACGTACAGGAGCGCACCGGCAACCGCTCCCGCAACAACGCCCCACGCAATACGTACCGCACGTCCGACGGCCACTGGGTCGCGGTCTCCACCTCGGCCCAGTCGGTCGCCGAGCGTGTGATGCGCCTGGTCGGGCGGCCGGAACTGATCGACGAGCCCTGGTTCGTGGCCGGTACGACCCGCGCCGAGCACACCGAGGAGCTCGACGAGGCCGTCGGCAACTGGATCGCCCGGCACACCCGCGAGGACGCGCTCTCCGCGTTCGAGAAGGCGGAGGCGGCCATCGCCCCGATCCATGACGTACGGGATGTGATGGAGGATCCGCAGTACCGGGCCCTCGACACGATCACCGAGGTCGACGACCCGGAGCTGGGCCCGTTGCGTATGCAGAACGTCCTGTTCCGGCTCTCGGAGACTCCCGGTTCGATCCGCTGGGCCGGCCGGCCGCACGGAGCGGACACCGAGGAGATCCTCGACGGGCTCGGCCTCTCGGGCCCACAGATCGCGGCCCTGCGCTCGGAGGGCGCCCTGTGACCACCGCGACGCCTCTGACCTGGCTGTACGTCCCCGGGGACCGGCCGGAGGTGGTGCGCAAGGCGCTCGGTTCGGGCGCGGACGTGGTGATCGTCGACCTGGAGGACGCGGTCGCTCCCGACCGGAAGGAGTACGCGAGGGCGGCCACCGCCGAACTGCTCACCGAACCCGCGATGGGTTCGGTGGGTGCGGTGCCGGTCCATGTCCGGGTCCACGGCGAGGACGACGTACGGGCCCTGGCGGGGCTGCCTGGCCTCTCCGGGCTGCGGCTCCCCAAGATCACGCACGCCGCGAGCGTCCACCACCTGGCGGCGCTGGCGCCCGGCGTCCCGCTCTACCCGCTCCTGGAGTCGGCGCTCGCCGTCGAGCACGCGTACACGATCGCCTCCGCCCACCACGAGGTACGGGGCATCGCACTGGGCGAGGCGGACCTGCGGGCGGACCTGGGCGTGCGGGACGACGCCGGGCTCGACTGGTCGCGCAGCCGGATCGTGGTCGCGGCGCGTGCGGCCGGGCTCGCCCCGCCCGTCCAGTCGGTGTTCCCGGACGTCAGGGACCTGGACGGGCTGTGGGCGTCCTCCGTCCACGGGCGGTCGCTGGGGCTGCTGGGCCGGGCGGCGATCCATCCCCGCCAGCTGCCGGTCATCGAGCGGGCGTTCCGGCCCACGGCCCGGGAGGTCGAGGCCGCCGAGCAGGTCGTGGCGGCGGCCCTGCTGGACGCGGGGGCGCAGGCGCTGCCGGACGGCAGATTCGTGGACGCGGCGGTGGTCGCCTCCGCCCGGCGGACGCTGGCGCTGAGCCGGGCCGCCACGTAAAAAATCGCCGGACGGGCTTGGAAATCAAGCC
>NZ_JBSHFH010000083.1:0-20927 GCF_053617235.1 Streptomyces sp. NPDC055749
GGTGTCCGCAGTGTGCGGGCACCGGCCTCTCGTACGTCCCCGCTCAGCCTGCCGCGGTGGCCCTCCAGTCGCGGGTGCGCAGCGGCACGCGGGCGGCCCCTGCCTCCTCGGGGCGCACCGCGAGGATCTGGTTGACACCGATCCTGTTGCGCTCGAAGGAGAGGGCGGAAGCGGCCATGTAGAGCCGCCAGACCCTCGCCCGGCCGGGCGAGGTGGCCCGTACGGCCGCCGGCCAGTGCCGCTCCAGGTTGGCGACCCACAGGCGCAGGGTGAGCGCGTAGTGCTCCCGGATCGCCTCGACGTCCCGGGCCTCGAATCCGGCCTCCTCCAGGGTGGCCACGGTCCGGCCGACCGGCGCGAGTTCGCCGTCGGGGAAGACGTAGGCGTCGATGAACTCGTCGATGCGATAGGCGGACTCGTCCTTCTCGGGGCGGCGGGCGATCTGGTGGTTGAGCAGCCGGCCGCCGGGCTTGAGGAGTGCGTAGAGGTGGTCGGCGTACTCACGGAAGCGGACCGTGCCGACGTGCTCGGCCATCCCGATCGAGGAGATCGCGTCGTACGGGCCGTCCCTGACGTCCCGGTAGTCCTGGACCCGGATCTCGATGCGGTCGGTGAGGCCCTCTTCGGCGATGCGCTTGCGGGCGTAGGCGGCCTGTTCGGTGGAGAGGGTCACGCCGGTGACCAGGGCGCCGTACTCACGGGCGGCGTGGATGGCCATCGAGCCCCAGCCGCAGCCCACGTCCAGGAGGCGGTCGCCCTCCTTCAGCCCGAGCTTGCGGCAGACCAGGCCGAGCTTGTCGCGCTGGGCGTCCTCCAGGTTCCCGCCGTCCTCCCAGTAGGCGCAGGAGTAGACCATGGACGGGCCGAGGACCAGTTCGTAGAAGTCATTGCCCACGTCGTAGTGGTGGCTGATGGCCTCCTTGTCGCGGCGCTTGGTGTGCAGCGGGCCGGTGCGGCGGCGTACCTCCTCGACGGGCGGGGCCGGCGGCGGCCAGGGTCCGGCCACCTGGACGAGGCCGCGGGCGAAGGCGCGGACCTTCGGGTCGCGGACGGGGTGGACGGAGTCCTTCGCGTCGGCGCCGCGCTCCCAGAGCAGTGCGGCGAGCCGGTCCAGGACCTCGTAGAGGTCCCCTTCGACGTCGATCTCGCCGGCCACCCAGGCGCGGGCCAGGCCCAGTTCGCCCGGTTTCCAGAGCAGCCGGCGCAGGGCCCGGCGGTTGCGGATCACGAGGACGGGGGCGTCCGGCGGCCCGGACTCGCTGCCGTCCCAGGCCCGGATGCGGACCGGTAGGGGTTCTCCCAGCAACTCTTCGGCGAGAGCGGTCAGCCGCGATGCGGCGTCTGCCATGGCGCACACCTCCGTGGTGGTGTTTCCCAACATGCCCAAATTTCCACAAACATGCCTAAAACCGCGTCACGACACCTCGGGATCGCGACGAGGTACACCTCGGTCAACAGTGCTCGCAGCGCAACCCATCCCGCTACCGCGCAATGGAACGGCAAAATACATGCGCACCGCATCTATCCGTCGCCGGACCGGTCACCGCCATCCATGGACACCGGGAGCCGGGCGGGCCGGGATACGCCGAAGGGGCCGTCCGCACCACGGATGGCGGACGGCCCCTTCGGGCGTGGAACGGTGGGGCGCCGGGTCAGGAGGCCTTGGCCTTCTCACCCTCGGACTTGGCGGCGGCCGGAGCCGGGGCCGGCTTGGCGGCCTCGTAGAACTCCTCGCGCGGCGTCTCCATGGCGCCGAGCGAGACGACCTCGCGCTTGAGGAACATCGCGAGGGTCCAGTCGGCGAAGATCCGGATCTTGCGGTTCCAGGTCGGCATCGCCATGCCGTGGTAGCCACGGTGCATGTACCAGGCGAGACGGCCCTTGAGCTTGATCTTCACCTTGCCGATGACGATCATCGCGACGCCCTTGTGCAGGCCGAGACCGGCGACAGCACCCTTGTTGGCGTGGCTGTAGTCGCTCTGCGGGAAGCCGCGCATCCCGGAGATGACGTTGTCGCCGAGGACCTTGGCCTGACGCAGCGCGTGCTGGGCGTTCGGCGGGCACCAGGCGTTCGGGTTGCCGGCCTTGCGGCCGACGAGGTCCGGGACCTGGGCGTTGTCGCCCGCGGCCCAGATGTAGTCGGTGCCCTGCACCTGGAGCTTCTCGGAGGTGTCGACGTGACCACGCGGGCCGAGCGGCAGACCGAAGCGGGCCAGCGCCGGGTTCGGCTTCACGCCGGCCGTCCACACGATGGTGCTGGAGTCGACCTCCAGGCCGTTCTTCAGCACGACGTGACCGTCGACGCACGAGTCCATCGAGGTGGAGAGGTAGATCTCCACACCGCGGCCCTCGAGGTGCTCCTTGCCGTACGCGCCCAGCTTCGGGCCGACCTCGGGAAGGATCTTGTCGGCGGCGTCGACCAGGATGAAGCGCATGTCCTCGCGCTTCACGTTGGTGTAGTACTTCGAAGCGTCCCGGGCCATGTCCTCGACCTCACCGATGGTCTCCGCACCGGCGAAGCCGCCGCCCACGAAGACGAACGTGAGCGCCTTGCGGCGGACGTCCTCATCGGTCGTCGAGTCAGCCTTGTCCAGCTGTTCGAGGACGTGGTTGCGCAGGCCGATCGACTCCTCGATGCCCTTCATGCCGATGCCCTGCTCGGCGAGGCCGGGGATCGGGAAGGTACGGGAGACCGCGCCCATCGCGATGACGAGGTAGTCGAAAGGCAGCTCGTAGGCCTCGCCGACGAGCGGCGCGACCGTGGCGACCTTGCGGTCCTGGTCAATCGTGGTGACGCGACCGGTGAGCACCTCGGCCTTCGGCAGGACGCGTCGCAGCGGGACGACGACATGCCGAGGGGAGATGCTGCCGGCGGCAGCTTCGGGGAGGAAGGGCTGGTACGTCATGTACGAGCGCGGGTCGACGACCGTGACGGTCGCTTCCGCGTAACGCATCTTCTTGAGGATGCGTCGAGCTGCGTACAGGCCTACGTACCCGCCACCTACTACGAGGATCCTGGGACGCTCCGTGGTGCTCATGCCATCGAGTATCCACCCCCCTCGGGGCACCTGCTCGTGAGCCCCTTCACAAGCTATCCGCGCCCCTCTGCTACACTCCGCCGCCCACGTGACCCAGGTCATGGGGCCGGAGGGGAACCACGGTGCCCCAGCGGACGTTGTTCACCGCTTGTGAGCTGGCCCTTGTGCCTTCGCAGCGGCTGAACCACGGCTCTGTTTCACACGCGCGCAACATGCGCGGAACCTGCCCGGATCCGCGCCGGGGTAGCCGCCGGGCAGCCGTTGCGGCCCCCGATGGGCCGAACGGCACCCAACCGGGCCGAATTCCTTGTGAAGAAGTTCACGAACTTCGTCGTGCCGGCCCCCCGAAGCGGCCTCACGAGCACCCCTGAGCGGCTCAGAGGTGCAGGCCGGAGTGCGTTTGAGCGAGCGTCAGAGGTGGCCGCCGCTACGCCACCGAGAGCGCGATTCCGTCCAGAATGTCGTGCTCGCTGACGACGACCTCGCGAGCGCCGGTCCGCTCCATCACGGCGAGCAGGATCAGCGCCCCGGAGGCGATCACATCGACCCGTCCCGGGTGCATCGCGGGGATCGCGGCGCGCTCCTCGTGCGTGGAGCCGGTCAGCCGCCGGGTGATCTCCCGGACCTGCTCGAAGGAGACCCGGGAGTGGTGGATCGCCTCGGGGTCGTACTCGTCGAGTTCCAGCGCGATCGCGGCCACCGTGGTGACCGTGCCGGCCAGGCCGACGAGCGTGGCGGCCCCGGCGATCGGGACGGTCTCCTCGACGAGGTCCAGCGCGGCGCCGATGTCCGCGCGGATCGCGGCGATCCGGGCGGGGGTGGGCGGATCGACGACGGTGCCGTCCTGCACGAGGTGACGTTCGGTCATCCGTACACAGCCCATGTCCACGGACCTGGCGGCACCGACCTCGTCGTCGCCGACGACGAACTCGGTGGAGCCGCCGCCGATGTCCACGACGAGATACGGCTTCGCCAGGTGGTCGCTGCCGGCCAGCTCCTTGGTGGCGCCGTCGAAGGAGAGCTGCGCCTCCTGGTCACCGCTGATGACCTCGGGCTCGACGCCCAGGATGTCCAGGACGCCCCGGACGAACTCGTCGCTGTTCTCCGCGTCGCGCGAGGCGGAAGTGGCGACGAAGCGGATCCGCTCGGCCCCCAGCTCCTTGATCACCGCGGCGTACTCGCGGCAGGCCCCGAAGGTGCGCTCCAGCGCCTCGGGGTCCAGCCGTCCGGTCCGGTCGACGCCCTGGCCGAGGCGGACGATCTGCATCCGCCGGTCGAGCTCGGTGAGCTCCCCCGTGGCGGGGTCGGCGTCGGCGACGAGCAGGCGGATGGAGTTGGTACCGCAGTCGATGGCGGCAACGCGGGTCATGGGGCTCCTGTGGTTCGTGGTGTCCGCGGGGGTGCGGGAGGTCAGGCCTCTTCGGCGCCGCACGGCGACACGCAGGGACCCTTGGCCCACCACTCCGGCAGCATCGCGATCGCCTCGTCGCCCAGCGGGTTCACGCCGGGGCCGGCCGCCAGCGAGTGACCGACCAGGACGTGCAGGCACTTGACCCGGTCCGGCATGCCGCCCGCGCTCGGGAAGCCCTCCAGGACCTCGATGGCGTCGCGGCGCGCGATGTAGTCCTCGTGCGCCGCGCGGTACGCGGCGGCCAGCTCCGGGTCCGTCTGCAGGCGCTCGGTCATCTCCTTCATGACCCCGTTGGCCTCCAGCGTGCCGATCGCGGAGGCCGCACGCGGACACGTCAGATAGAAGGTCGTCGGGAACGGCGTGCCGTCCTCCAGACGGGGCTGCGTCTCGACCACGTCCGGGTTGCCGCACGGGCAGCGGTGCGCGATGGAGCGCAGTCCGCGCGGCGGACGGCCGAGCTGCTGCTGGAACGCGGCGATGTCCGCGTCGGTGGGCGTGGTGGACTCGGTCTGCGGAGGGGGGGTTTCCATGCCTGCCTTGGTTCTGCTCGAAGGTGCTTCTCAGGTGGTGCGGGGTGGTACGTGTCAGTCGCGGTCGGCGTTGTCCACGCCGTCCCAGAGGTTCGAGTGCCAGGCACGGTCCGTCGTACCCGGCTCCCCGCGGCGGTCCTCGGCCGCGTCGGGATCGATCACGGTGTAACCGGTCTCCCCCGGAAGTACGTAATGAAGGTGCTCGCGGGCCAGGCGCCGGATGTACGCGTCGTCCTTGAGCCGCGCCTTCTCGTCGCGCAGCTCCTCGGTCCGCTGCCGTGCTTCCTGCGACAGACGCTCCTGGTCGGCGATCTCGTCGCGCTGGGAGACGTACTGCCGCATCGGGTACGCGAGCGCGACCACGAGGGAGCAGACGACCAGCGCGAGGAACGCGGCGCGGCCGGTGAGCCGCGAGCGGCGGGCCTGGCGCCGGTTCTGGGACCGGTAGACGCGGGCGGCGGTCTGCTCACCGAGCAGTCGCAGCCTGGTCGCGGTGGAGAACCGGTCGCGGTCCTTCCCGGCCATGTCTCACGCCTCCCCATTACACACGTCCGTCCCCGCACACGGTACGGGACCGAGTGCGGGGACGGACGGAGGCTGGTGACTTCGGCCCGCGAAGGCCGGTGATCAGCCGTTGGGCTCAGGTGATCAGCCCTGGCCGGTGATCAGCCCTTGAAGCGCGGGAACGCCGAGCGGCCCGCGTACACCGCCGCGTCGTCGAGGATCTCCTCGATGCGCAGCAGCTGGTTGTACTTGGCGACACGGTCCGAGCGGGCCGGGGCGCCGGTCTTGATCTGACCGCAGTTCACGGCGACGGCGAGGTCGGCGATGGTGACGTCCTCGGTCTCGCCGGAGCGGTGCGACATCATGCACTTGAAGCCGTTGCGCTGGGCCATCTCGACGGCGTCCAGGGTCTCGGTCAGCGAACCGATCTGGTTGACCTTGACGAGCAGGGCGTTGGCCGAGCCCTCCTCGATGCCACGTGCCAGACGCTCCGGGTTGGTGACGAACAGGTCGTCACCGACGATCTGGACCTTGGAGCCGATCTTGTCGGTGATGGTCTTCCAGCCGGCCCAGTCGTCCTCGTACAGCGGGTCCTCGATGGAGACGAGCGGGTACGCGGAGACGAGCTCCTCGTAGTACTCGGTCATCTCGGCGGCCGAGCGGGACTTGCCCTCGAACTCGTACTTGCCGTCCTTGTAGAACTCGGACGCGGCGACGTCGAGCGCGAGACCGATGTCGCGGCCGGGAACGTAACCGGCCTCCTTGATGGCCTCGACGATGAGGTCCAGGGCGGCGCGGTTGGACTCCAGGTTCGGCGCGAAGCCGCCCTCGTCACCGAGACCGGTGGACAGGCCCTTGGTCTTCAGGACCTTCTTCAGCGTGTGGTAGACCTCCGCACCCCAGCGCAGGGCCTCGGAGAAGGACTCGGCGCCGATCGGCGCGATCATGAACTCCTGGATGTCCACGTTGGAGTCGGCGTGCGAGCCGCCGTTCAGGATGTTCATCATCGGAACGGGCAGCAGGTGCGCGTTCGGGCCGCCGAGGTAGCGGAAGAGCGGAAGGTCGGACGCTTCCGAGGCGGCGTGGGCCACGGCGAGCGAGACGCCGAGGATGGCGTTCGCGCCGAGCGAGCCCTTGTTCTCGGTGGCGTCGAGGTCGAACATCGCCTGGTCGATGAGGCGCTGCTCGGTGGCGTCGTACCCGACGAGCTCCGGGCCGATCTGCTCGATGACGGCGAGGACGGCCTTCTCCACGCCCTTGCCCATGTAGCGGTTGGGGTCACCGTCGCGAAGCTCAATGGCCTCGAACGCACCGGTGGAGGCGCCGGACGGAACAGCAGCACGTCCCGTGCTGCCGTCGTCGAGGCCAACCTCGACCTCGACCGTGGGGTTGCCCCGGGAGTCGAGGATTTCCCTGGCTACGACGACGTCGATGGACGGCACGAGGCATCTCCTTCTGGGATCTGACACTGGTTGTGCAGGGTCACTGTGGCCTTGCGGCACGAGCCTATCCGGCTGGGCCCCGTTGGCCCGCCCGGCGCCCGTCCCCTGGGACGAAAAAGGACCCAAGGGCATGCATTCACGGTCAAAGGGCCAGAAATTTACTGGCCAGTAACTACAACACTTGAAACGATCAACGTCACACACGCGTGCGGAAAAGACCCCGACCCGGCGCGCACGGGGGAGAGCGCACCGGGTCGGGGAGCAGAGCGGGGAGGGATGCCGCCGGACACCCTCCCGGGGGGAGGAGAATCCCAGGTATTACTTCGTCAGGTGGAGCTGCTGGCCCGGGAAGATCAGGTCGGCGTCCTTGACGATGTCGTCGTTCAGGTCGAACAGCTTCTCCCAGCCGCCCTTGACGTCGTGCTTCTCGGCGATCTTGCTCAGGGTGTCGCCGGTCTTCACCTTGTACTCGCCGTCACCCTTCTCGACCTTCTCGCCGGTCGGGGTGGTGACGGTCTTCGGCGCCTCGGTCTTCGGGGCGGTGCGCTGCTCGCTGCGCGTGGTGGGCTGCTCGGCCTGACGCTCCGGCTGGGCCTGCTGCTGCGGCTGCTCGTCGCCGTTGTCCGAGGAGGTGTCGACGCCCGGGTCCACACCGTCGTTGGTGAGGTTGCCGGCACCGGCACAGGCCCAGGCGCCCGGGCCCTGCATGTCGAGAAGCTTCTCGGCGGTGGCGATCTGCTGCGACTTGCTGGCCAGGTCGGCGCGGGACGCGTACTGCGTACCACCGGCGGCGGCCCAGCTGGACTGCGAGAACTGCAGACCGCCGTAGTAGCCGTTTCCGGTGTTGATGGACCAGTTGCCACCGGACTCGCACTGGGCGACGGCGTCCCACGTGGAGACGGAGGCGGCGGAGGCGCCGGTCGCACCCATCAGCGGGACGGCGACAGCGGCACCGGCGACACCGGCGAGCGTGGCGACACGGACGGCCTTGGACGGGCGGCGGTGCTTGGCCTTGCTGGAAAACAGCATGGAGCTTCTCCTCACCGACGCCTACGAGGTGAGCTGTCGGGTTCGGGCCAAGTGAGTTGCCCGGCCGCACGTCCTTGCGTGCGACTTCACCCCAAGCCGGTCCTCGGTCGTCTCTCGACGATCGGGCCCGGCGCTTACCTGGGTCCCCCGCTCCTGCCTACGGCGCTTTACGCGTCTGTTCCCTTCGACCGACGGCAGGATTCGGCGTGACGGTCGACGGGGCCCGCGGTGCGAGCGGTTCCGACCGTAAACATAGGCAACCCCGACATTCAAAGAGGGACATACCGGCCATTCGTGCCTTACTTGCCTCAGCGGAATGAACGTTTCCGCAGGTCGGAAGGGGCGCGGGCGGGACAGCCGGACGCGACACGCCAGTTGAAGCAAAGAGACCCATGTCTCACTTACGCATAAGTGGACATAGGTCCCTGAACTACCCCCGATTTTGGGGCGTTTTCCCGAATTGGATCAGTTGCGCTTGGAGCTCTCCGCGCCGCCCTGCTGTCCCAGATCGAGGCTCTGGCCGGGAAGGATGAGGTCGGGGTCCGAGCCGAGCGCGCCCTTGTTGGCCTCGTAGAGCTCGGTCCAGCCGCCGGGAACCTTCTGTGCGTCAGCAATCGCCCAGAGGTTGTCGCCGGGCCGCACGGTGTAGTCGCCGTCGGGGCTCGCCGTACCCGCGTCACGGGCCTCGCCGTCGCCGCGCGAGGCGTGTCGGCCGCCGGAGTCGCGCCCGTTGCCCTTGTCCGCGTCCTGGGTCGCCTCGGGGGCCGGCGTGCCGCGGTGCTTGCCGCCGCCCTCGTCCGTGCCCGCAGGGGCGTCGGACGCATCGGGAGACGGCGTGGTGGACGGTGCGGGAGAGGCGGACGAGCCGGAGTCCCCGGATTCCGCCGTGCCGTCCGTCGCGTCACCCTTGCCGGGCTTGCCGGACTTATCGGCTTCGTCCTTGTTGTTCGCTTCGTCCGCCGCTTCATCCGTGGCTTCGCCCGACGGATCCTCGGACGGGAACAGCCCGTCCGAAGGTTCGGCGGAGGGAACGCCGCCCGGGTCGACACCCGGCAGGGCGCCGTCCAGCGCGAGCCCGGAAATCACCGCGCAGCTCGGCCACGCCTGCGGGCCCTGGTCCTCCAGGACCTTCTCCGCGACCGCTATCTGCTGCGAGCGGCTGGCGAGGTCGGCACGGGCCGCGTACGCCGAGCCGCCGTACGCGGACCAGGTGTCCTGGGAGAACTGCAGGCCGCCGTAGTAGCCGTTGCCCAGGTCCGCACTCCACATGCCGCCGCTCTCGCACTCGGCGACCCGGTCCCAGGTCGAGGCGTCGGCGGCGTGCGCACCGGTCGCACCGAGCAGCGGGATGGCGATGGCCGATCCCGTCACGCCTGCGGCGACAACGATGGCGGGTGCCTGGCGAGGGCGACGGTGTCTGCCGTTCGCGGAGCCCATGGGATTGCCTTCCGTGTGACTGACAAGTGACTGCTGTTATGTGACTGCTGTGGTGAACGGTGAACCTAGCGGGACTCGAACGTGTGTCACAAGTCGATGCAGCGGAGATCACGTGAAAGTCACAGAGTTGACGGAGTGTCACCTTGCTTGGCCGGCTGACCGGGGGCGAACTCCACCGGAAGCGTGCGCAGTCCGCGCATGATGAGCCCGCCACGCCACCGCAAATCGGTAGGTTCCACCGCAAGACGCAGGTCAGGAAGGCGCCTCAGGAGCGTTGCCAGCGCGGTCTGTCCCTCCAGGCGGGCGAGCGGCGCCCCCACGCAGTAGTGGATGCCGTGCCCGTATCCCACGTGCTGATTGTCACTCCGTGCGAGGTCCAGCGTGTCCGGATCAGGGAAGCGCTCCGGGTCACGGTCGGCGGCCGCGAGGACGACCAGCACGGGGTCCCCGACGGCGATGTCCTGCCCGCCGAGCGTGACCGGCTCCGTCGCGTACCGCCAGGTGGCGAGCTCCACCGGGCCGTCGTAGCGCAGCAGTTCCTCGATGCCCGTGGCCAGGAGGCCGCTCTCGCCCGCTTCGAGCGAGCGCTGGAGCCGCTCCCGCTCGCCGGGGTTGCGCAGCAGGGCGTACGTACCGTTGCCGATGAGGTTGACCGTTGTCTCGAAACCGGCGAAGAGAAGGATGAACGCCATCGCGGCGGCCTCGTTCTCGGTGAGGTGCTCGCCGTGGTCGCTGGCCCGGATGAGACCCGAGATCAGGTCGTCGCCCGGATTCTCCCGTTTACGGTGGATCAGTTCGGCGAGGTAGCCACGCATCTTCTTCACGGACCTGGCCACCCCGCCGCGCGGGCCGCCGCCGTGCCGGATCATCATGCCCGCCCAGTCGCGGAAGTCGTCCTGGTCCTCCGGCGGGACCCCGAGCAGGTCGCAGATCGCGTAGATGGGCAGCGGGAAGGCGAAGTCGTGGATGAGGTCCGCCTTCCCGTCCGCGATGAAGTTGTCGATGAGGCGGTCCGTCAGCTCCTGCACGCGCGGCGCGAACTCGGCGACCCGGCGCGGGGTGAACGCCTTGGAGACGAGGCGGCGCAGACGGGTGTGGTCGGGCGGGTCGATGTTCAGCAGGTGCGTCATCAGCTCCGCCTTGCGCTCCCCCGGGATGCCCGTCCTCCCCTTGGCGTGCGCGGACCCGGCGTGGTGGGCCGGGTTCTTGGACAGCCGGGTGTCGGCGAGTGCCTGCTTGGCGTCCGCGTACCGGGTCACGAGCCATGCCTCGACCCCGCTGGGCAGCGTCGTCCGGTGTACGGGGCTGTGCTCGCGCAGCCAGGCGTAGGCGGGGTACGGGTCGGTGGCGAACTCCCACGTGAAGAGCTCGGGGGCGGCGGGCGTGGGGGACCCGGCCGCGTGGCCTACGGGGCAGCCGGAGGGGGGCGGGGTGGGGGTGTCGGCGGAGGCCGGGGAGGAGCCCTCGGCGGGGGCCGGGGAGGAGCTTTCGGCGGGGCTGTCGTTCACCCCTCGACGTTAGCCGCCGCCTCCCCGCCCTCCGACCGCAGCTCGGCGAGAGCCCGCTCGGCTGCGTGGTGCCCCAGCTCCAGCGCCTTGCCGAACCACTCCTCCGCCGCCGCCGTGTTGCCCTGTTCCCGTTCCAGTTCGGCCAGCGCGTAGGCGCCGTCGTAGTTGCGCAGCTCATGGCCCTTCGCCAGCCAGCGCCGGGCCTCGTCCAGTTGGCCGCGCGCCTTGAGGAGGGAGCCCAGGTTGACCGGCGCGCTGATGTCTCCCGCCTCGGCCCCCGTCCGGTAGAGCCGTTCGATCTCATCGGCCGGACCGTCCCGCTCCTCCAGGAGCAGTGCCAGATTGTTCGACGCCCCGGTGTCACCGTTGGCGATGGCTCTGCGGTACCAGATCTCCGCTTCGTCCAGTTCCTGCCAGTCGTGGAACAGGTTGCCGAGGGTCCTCGCGACTTCCTCGTACCCGTTGTCGGCGGCTGTGCGGTACCACCGCATCGCCTCGTGCGCCTGGCCCGACCCCAGGAGCAGGTGGCCGAGCCGGCACGCCGCTTCGCCGTTCCCCGCCTCCGCGGCCCGGGTCAGCCAGTACCTGGCCCGATCTCCGAGTACGGTGCCGAGCACCCGCTGCGAGGTGACATCGCCCGCCGCGGCGGCCGTCTCCAGGTACGGGATCGCCTCGGCCTCGGCGCCCCGTGCGGCGAGCAACCGTCCCACCTCGCCCGCCCCCTCGGCGCTGCCCACGTCCGCGGCCTTGCGGAACCAGGACTCGGCGGCCTGCGTTTCGCCGACCGCCCGTTCGAGCGATCCGAGCGTCATCAGGGTGCGCTGATCTCCGTCCGCCCGCGGGGTCAGGTACTGGCGGGCCCTGGTGACGACCGCGGTCCGCTTCTCGTCGTCGTCCCCAACCGCTTCGAGCGCGTACGCCCACAGCCCCAGAGGTACGGGTGGGGCTTCCGGCCCCTGATCCTCCACATCCGCGACCAGTGAACCGTAGGCCAGCCAGGTCTCGAAATCCCGGCCCGGCACGAGCATCCCCGTCACCCCGAGACGGATTTCCGCCGCCCAGGCGAGCGCTGCCTCGAACGTCTCCCCCTCGCCCAAGGGCCAGCCCCCGTAGACCTGGTGGGTCGCTGCCCTGCGGAGCACATCCACCGCAATCGGGCCGTGGACCCCGCACCGGGCGAGGTCGATCGTCGCGCGCACCAGGAGGTGCCCGCGACGCCGGCCTTTCGCGCGCAGCGCGCGACGCCACAAGTCACCGAGTTCCGGACCGATGGCGAGGTACTCGGTGATGCCCGTCGCCCCGCGCCCGAAGCGTGCGCCACGCAGCCGGAGGTCGCCGGCGCTCTTCGTGAACCGCACCCACTCCGTCGCGGTCCAGTCGCGGTTCAGCTCGACCGAATCCACGCCACTGAGCAACCGTGCGCTCGCGGAGACACCGAAGCGGTGGGCGTCGTACGCCTCGTCGGCCATCGTGGCGATCACGACCGTGTGCTGCTGGACGAGTTCGGCGAGGACGGGCGCCGACAGGCCGTTCTCGCCGAGGTGCCCCTCCAGGTCGTCGAGCCACAGGACGCAGGTCTCGTCGCCCCGGCCGCGCAGCACGGCGGGCAGCCCGCGCAGGTCCGCGCCTGGCGGGGGCGCGTAGATCCTCGTCGTGCCGGCCATGTTGCTGAACAGCGCCGCCCACGCCGTCCTGGTCTTCCCCGACATCGGCGCGCCCGTCACGAGCACCAGCCCGCCAGGCCCGGCCGCCGCCCGGACCAGGGCGCCCAGGCGTTCGTCGCAGTCGCGCGTGATGTAGGGCGGGAGGGTCGGCTCGTCGGGCAGGCGGCGGGTGCGCCGGACGCCAAGGGCGATCGGGGCGGCCTGCCCGAGCCTCGGCCAGTGGGCCACGTCGGGCAGCGGGGCGTACGCGCCAGGACCGTAGTAGTTGTGCTGGACCCCGCTGCCCTGAACCGGACCGGTGAAGGTGCCGCCCCGGGCGGAGTTGTGCACCCGGGCTCCCTGGGACGAGGGCTGCGGCGGGGGCGGAGGCCGGACCGCCTCCCGGTCCCGCTCGGCGCTCGGGAAGAACGTCCGCAGTTCCGACACCGCGTCCGGGTCCACCGCCGCCACATCGGCGAGCCGGCGGACCAGGTCGCGACGCCACCTCTGGTCGACGCCACCGGACAACCGCATCTCGTCCAGAACCCTGCGCAGCCGTAGCGCCTCGGCGACCCCCGGACGCGATTCCTCGTAGACACCGAAGAGGTGGTCACTACGACTGTCGTCGGCCAACGCCTCCAGCAAGGCTTCGGCCAACGATTCGAACTCCCCGTTCACGCCCTGTCCCCCACACCTCGACCGGCCCTGGAGCCACCGTACTAACGGGCGTCGGCCTCCGCCGCCAGGATCGCGTCACGGTAGGTACGGGCCGCCGCGCGCAGGGCCGCCTCCGGGTCGGTGCCGTCCTGTTCGGCCCGTACGGCGAGGGCGAGGAGTTCGTATCCGATGGAGTCGCCCGCGGGGAGCGCGACGGCGAGTCCGGCGCCGCGGACCCTGCTGCCCAGCTTGGCGGCCAGAGCAAGTCCGGGCTGGCCGAGCGGGACGCCTTCCGTGACCGAGTCGCGCTGCTTCTCGATCGCCTTGGTGCGCTGCCAGTGCGCGTGGACGTCCTCGGGGGTCTCGGCGCTCTCGTCACCGAAGACGTGCGGGTGGCGGTGGATCAGCTTCTCCACGAGCCCGGCGGCGACGTCGTCGAGGTCGAACGGCTCGTCCGGGTCCTCCTGCGCGATCCGGGCGTGGAAGACGACCTGGAGGAGTACGTCCCCCAACTCCTCGCGCAGTTCGTCCCGGTCGCCGTCCTCGATCGCCTCGACGAGCTCGTACGCCTCCTCGATGCCGTACTTGGCGAGGCCCTTGTGCGTCTGCTGCGAGGACCACGGGCATTCGAGCCTGATCCGGTCCATGACCTGGACCAGATCGAGCAGCCGGGCGCCCGGCAGGTCGTACGAACCCGGCAGCAGTTCCAGGTCCGGCATCTGCACCCGTCCTGAGCCGCCGAGGCGGGCGAGGCCGTCGGTCAGCGGCTGGTTCCCCTCGCCGCCCACCAGCACCACGACGGTCCGGCCGCCCACGCAGTCGTCGACGAGTTCCTGCGCGGAGGGCACACCGTGCTCGACCGTGACACCCGCCTCGCGCAGATACGGCAGCTGCGGATGCAGGCTCTCGCCGCACAGCACCCGGTCCGCCGCGTGCAGGGTCTGCCAGGCGGGCCAGGACAGCAGTCCGGGCGCCACCCGGTGGCTGGCGGTGAGCAGGACGATACGGCCGGGGTCGCCGGGGGCTTCAGCGTTCACACATCGAAACCTACCCCGGTCCGCGACCGTCCCGGCGTGGCCCCCGGATCAGGCGCCCGCCTCGGGGGCCGGCTGCTCGAACTCGGTGACCTGGGTGATCCACGGGGCCTTGTAGTTGCCGAGCTGGATCTGCTCGTCGTCCCAGACGCCGAAGCGCGGATTGACGTCGATGTCGAGCGCCTTCGACGCCTTGGCGAGCGCCTCGCCGACGACCTTCTGGCCCTCCGGGGACGACAGGTCGGCACCGAGCGCCTGCGCCAGCTTGGGCAGCTGGACCTCCCGGCGCAGATCGTTCTCGATCTGGTCGGGCGCGACCCAGCGCTGCTGGAGCATCATCGCCTGGAGCTGTTTGTCACCGCCGGACTGGGCGGCGGCCGCCAGGCGCATCTCCTGGACCTCCTTGCGGCTGACCGTCACCCCGGCGTCCTTCGAGGCCCGGTCCAGGATCCGTCCGAAGATCATCCCGTGCAGTTTGGCCCGGCTGAGCTGCCCGGAGCTCTTCACCAGCTGCGCGGACTGTGCCGAGCTCTCCTGCGCGCTGCGCACGTCCGCCACCTGCGCCTGGAGCGTGGACACCTCGATGCGGTCCCCGCCGACCAGGGCGGCGGAGCCCGGGTGGGCCTCGCTCCCGCAGGCGGAGAGGAACGGCACCCCGGCGAGCAGGGCGGCTGAGACGGAGAGCGCGGTGCGACGGCGGCGGTGCAAAGGAGCCTCCCGGGGAGAGATTGTGCATCAGTGCACAAAGCCTTGCGGTGATCGATGTTAGGCAGTTGATGTGGCTGGGGCCACTGATTCGACCAACGATTCGGGAGGAGTTGGGGATGCGGTGCTCCGGCGGCCCCTTCAGGGCACATGTTCGACCGCTCGGGGACTCCTCAGTCAGCCGCCGCGGACGTCCTGCTGGTGCTCCAGTTGCCTGCGCAGTTCCACGGGGAGCGGGTGATGCGGTCCGTAGGCACGCTCCGCGTCGTACAGGAGCGTCTGCAACTGCCCGCGTCCCGCCGCGTGATCACCGACCGCGAGCAGCAGATGGCCGATGCGGTGCCGGATGTCGAAGGCGCGGCCGGGGTCGGCGGTGACCGCCCCGTACGCGTTCTCGTAGTACGGAAGGACCGCGCGGTACTCGGCGAGTGCGGCGGCGGGCTCGCCCAGTTGTTCCAGGCACTGCGCCGCGTCGTAACGGAACTGGAGGGTCTGGACGTCGGCAGGGCCCGCATCGGCCGTACGGTCGTCGGCGAGGCGGCGCAGCTCGGGCAGGGCACGGCGGTACTGACCGTCGTCCATCAGCGTGGCCGCGTACTGCTTGCGCAGGATACGGACGACCGGTGAGTGTTCCCCGTGTTCGGCCGCGGCGGCCGGGAGGATGCCCCCGAGAATGTCCACGGCCTGGGTGATCCGCCCCTCGACGAGGAGCTGCTTCACCTCGTCGACGGCCCGCGCGACATCCGGGCGCGCGGGCGCCGGGTGGCCGGCGTGGGCATTCGGTACGGACGGGTGCGGTACGGGGGTGGGGGCTGCCTGGGCGGCGGCGCGGTCGGGCCACGGGGCGTGCGGTCGCAGGAAGGGCCTGGTCGGGTCGAGCGGCCCTGCCGGTGCGCCACGAGCGGGCAGCAGCGGCGCGAGCGTCTCGTACACCTCCTGGGCGGAGGCGGGCCGGGCCTGCGGGTCCTTGGCGAGCAGCCGCAGGACGAGCGCTTCGAGCTGCGCCGGGACCTCGGACCTGAGATGGCGGACCGGCAGCGGAGGTTCGTAGAGGTGGCGGTGCAGGACGCCGAGCGCGGTGGAGCCCGCGAAGGGGACGTCCCCGCTGAGGAGTTCGTGGAGGAGGACGCCGAGGGCGTAGAGATCGGTGTACGGGCCCACGGCGCCGCCCATCGCCTGCTCGGGGGCCATGTAGGCCGGGGAGCCGATCGGTGAGCCGGTGTGCGTGAGACGGGTCGTGTCCGTGTCCAGGACGGAGGCGACACCCAGGTCGAGCACGGTGACGGTGCCGTCCGGCCGGACCATCACGTTGCGGGGCTTGAGGTCGCGGTGGACGATCGGCACGGCGTGCACGGCGGACAGCACGGCGCAGAGCTGCGCGGCGACCGCGACGGCCCAGGGCCAGGGGTACGGGTCGTGTTCGGCGAGATGGTCGGCGAGGTCGGCGCCCTCGACGTACTGCATGACGAGGTACAGGTCGTCGCCGTCGTTGCCCGCGTCGTGGACGGTGACGAGGCCGGGGTGGTCGACCTGGGCGGTGACCCGGCACTCGCGGACGAAGCGGCGGCGCAGCTCGTCGGCGGCGTCGCTGCCGGTGGGCCCGGCCACCCGGTCGGGGCGCAGCAGCTTCACGGCCACCCGGCGGTCGAGCCGCTGGTCGTACGCCGTCCACACCTGTCCCATGCCTCCCTGGCCGAGGATCGTCGCCAGCTCGTACCGCCCGGCGATGACGCGTCCGGTCACCGGCCCTCGCCCTCCTTACGGAGGTAGTCGCTCAGCTCGTCGAGCTCGGCGCGGACCTGGTCGAGACGCTGGGGCGCGGCGGGCGGAGGGGTGTGTACGGGCGGAGGCGTATGTACGGGCTGGGGTGCGGCGGGCGGGTAGCCGTACCCGCCGTACGGCGGCTGCGGCTGGGAGTGCGGCATCGGCGGACGCGGGGTGCCGTAGGGCCCGTCGGGGCCGTAGTGGTGTATCTCCGCGTACAGGTAATAGGCCACCACGCCGATCATCACGCCGAATATCCAGGAGACGCCGATGAACGCCTCGGCGTCGCTCGTCTGCTCGGGATCCTCCGGCATGACGATCATGAACGCGAAGAGCCCGGTGTTGAGCGCGAACACGAGGGCGAGCAGGGCCCAGTCACGCCCTTTGCGGGTGACGATCGCGAGCCGCAGCATCGCGCCCCAGCCCAGGAGTCCACAGCTCAGCACGGTGAGCGCCACGAAAAGCACCCGCAGCGCCGTCAGCACTCCCGAGGACGGGCGACGCTTCGGTGGCTGCTCCGGCGGATAGCCGTAGCCGTGCATGTGACGCTCCTGGAAGGCGTATGTCGGACGTGTGCAGTGAGCGTATACACCGACACCGACAGCCGGTCCGGGGTTGTGCACAACCGTTGTGGTTCAGATCACTTCGGGGCGACCGAACCGTCCGCCAGACCGTCGTACATCCCCTGCACCAGGAGCCCGCCGAGCCGCCCCGCCGTCCGCAGCGCCTCCTCGAAAGCGGCGAGCTGCCGGAACCGCTCCCCGTACCGCTGCTGTTCGGCCAGCGGCAGCCTCGGCAGCTGGAGCCGCCGGGCATCGAGCCGGGTGGCGGTGGACGCGTAGCTGCTTGCCTGCCGGTTGTTGGCGGTGCCGCGCAGGAAACCTGCGAGGAACCAGGGGTCCAGGGCGGCCGGATCGGGCCGCAGCAGCTGGAGATTGCGGCCGAGGGCTGCGCCCGCGGTGGCGTCGTCGACGACCCGGGCGACCGAGCCGCCGCCGAGTACGGGGACGACGACATCGCCGGGCTGGAGGAGGAGGGCCTCGTCGGCGGGGCCTTCGGGCTGTGCGGCAGGGGCGGTGGGCGTACCGCTCGGCGGCGTACCTCCCAGGACGTCGTGTTCCGTGAGGACGGGGGCGGTTCCGCTGCCCGGTCCCCCGGTGCGCAGCTGGAGGGCGCCCGCGCGGGCGAGTTCGCCGACGGTGGTGAGGGGCCAGTGGGCCGGGTCCGAGAGGTCGGCGGGCGGCGGGGTGAGGCGTGCGGTGAGGCGGAGGGTGTCGGCCAGCCGCTCCCGTACGCCGGTCAGTTCGGCCGCTCCGCCGCCGGCCGCGGGGCGCGGAAGGTGCCGGGCCGGGGCGAGGTCGACGTCGTCGTCCAGGAGCTCGATGACGGGGACCGCGCGGCTGAGACCGGGGCGGGTGGTCTCCGTAGATGTGGCGTGGTCCGGCAGGCTGAAGGACTGCCAGGCGTCGAGTACGGCGTTCCGCACGGCCGGCCAGTCGAGCCGGTCACGGCCCCCGCCCGTCTGTGCGCCGCCCGGTCCGGAGGCCGCTTCGGCGGGCTCCGCCGTGTCGACGAGCAGGAGTTCGGGCGCGGGGCGCATGCCGCTGCCCGGCTTGCGCAGGACCCAGAGGTGGAGCGGGATGCCGTACGGGGGCGCGGCCCCGGCCGGGAGCGCGATGACGGCGCGGAGTGCGCCGCGGCGCAGCAGGTCGGCGCGGATGCGTCGGCCGGAGCGGCGGGACGCGGCGGCCGGGGGCATCAGCAGGACGGCGGTGCCGCCCTCGCGGAGGTGGGCCAGCGCGTGCTGGACCCAGGCGAGTTCGGATTCGGTACGGGCGGGGAAGCCGTACTCCCAGCGCGGGTCGTAGGCCAGCTCGTCATGCCCCCAGTTGCGCTCGTTGAACGGCGGGTGGCAGAGCACGGTGTCGGCCGCGAGCTGCGGGAAGGCGTCGGCGCGCAGGGTGTCGCCGGTGCGTACGTCGAGCGCGGGCGCGTCGGCCCGTGAACTCTCGGACTGGAGCGCGAGACGGAGCGCCGTGAGCGCGGCGAGGTCGGGGTCGGCCTCCTGGGCGTACAGGGCCGTGGGCCGGCCGACGGCGCGCAGCAGGGCGCCGGTTCCGGCGGCGGGGTCCAGGACGGTACGGGCGGGCTGCTTGCCCGGCTGCTTGTCCGCCTCCTGCCACGGTTCCGCGAGGTCGGCCATCAGTTCGGCGAGGCCGGGCGGAGTGAGCGTGTACTGACGCGGGTTGGCGTCGAGCTGGCGGCCGAACAAGAACTCGAAGCACTGCCGGGCGCCGGTTTCGGCGGCGAGTTCGGCGGCGGCGCGCAGCAGCGGGACGGAGGGCAGCAGCTCCGCTGCACCGGGGGTGTGAACGGCCCGCCCGGTGTCCGGTCCGAAGCGCGCGGTGAGTACGTCGTCCAGGGCCACCGGCAGCACACCGGCCATCCGCTCGTCCGAGACCGCGCTGATCTCCAGCCAGGCGGTGGGCCTGTCGCGTACGAGCAGGAGGGCGCAGCCGGTGTGGACGAGGGCGGTCACGGCACCGGCCGGGTGACCGGACAACTGCTGCCAGAGGCGCTCGCGCAGCGGGACTTCGGCGAGCTTCCCCTGGTCGCGCAGCCACTCCTCGACCTCGACGAGGGCGAAGGAGGGGCTCGTCTCGGTGCCGCCGACCGGTTTGGGGAAGTCGGCGTGGCGGCGGCGCCAGTTGCTGACGGCCGCGCGCCCCACCCCCGCGAGCCGGGCGATCCCGGCCGCGGTCACCTCTGTCGTGTTCTCCGGCACGTGCTGCCTCCCTGCTGACCTACCGCCCTGCTGCCCTGCTGCCCAAGAGCTGTGTCGGCGAGCATACCGACTCACTCGCACGGCACCACTTCACAGTGTGGATGAACCAATTCTCCGTGAATCGTGTTGACTCGGTTCACAGGCTCTGGTCTGATTGACCCAGTCGCCGCGTACAAGCGACGTGCAGAACCGCTCACCACTCATCCCTGTTCTTGCCGGAGGGCACACCCATGTCCCAGTTCACGCAGCCCCAGCAGCCGTTCGCCCCCGACCAGGTACCGGGCACCCGGCCCGCCCGTAACGGCCTGGGCACCGCGGCCCTCGTCCTCGGCATCATCGGGGCCGTCTCCGGCCTGATCCCCTTCTTCTTCTGGCTTGCGGGCATCCTCGGCCTCATCGCCCTGATCCTGGGCCTGTCCGGACGTGGCCGGGTGAAGCGCGGCGAGGCCACCAACAAGGGCGTCACCACCTTCGGTGCCGTGCTCGGCCTGCTCGCGCTGATCCTGTCGGTGGTCGGGGCGGTCATCACCTTCAAGGCCGTGGACGACGCGGTGGACGAGCTCAACAAGTCGGTCTCGGGCAGCTCGGCGTCGGCGAAGCCGGACGGGGCCAAGGGCGGGGCGAAGGACGAGCCGGCGCCGGAGAAGACCGACGGCGCCGCCACGGACGACGCGGCGGGCGAGGAGGAGCCCAAGGGCGAAGCCCTGGAGGAGCGGGACACCGCCGTGTACGACGACGGCCTGGAGATCACCGTCAGCAACGCCGCCGCGTACACCCCGGACGCGTACGCCGCGGGTCACACCAAGGGCAACCGCGCCTACAAGGTCTCCGTGGTCGTCGAGAACAAGACCAAGGAGAAGTTCGACGCGACGCTCGTCGGCGTCGACGCCCGAGCCGGCCAGGACGGCGTGAACGCCGAGCAGATCTTCGACGGCAAGGTCGGCGCGGGCTTCTCCGGCACGGTGCTGCCGGGCAAGAAGATCACGGTGCAGTTCGCCTTCGACGCCCCGGCGGACGCCAAGAACCTGACCGTCGAGGTCAGCCCCGGCTTCGACTGGGACGCGAGCCAGTGGGACCTGAAGCTCTGACACCGGCCCCCGCACACAGGGCACCCGTGCCCACGCCCGCTCCCCCGGCCCGAGCCCCGGCCCTAGCCCCGGCCCTAGCCCCGATCCACCCATGACCCTCGCCCCGGAGCCCGCACCATGCGCCTCGTAGCCCGCACCGCCGCAGCCGCTCTCTGCACCGTCGCGGTCCTCCACCTCGCCGCCTGCGGCCCGTTCCCGGAAGACACCGGATCGCAGGCCCCGTTCGCCGGGCTGACGGCTCCCGAGGTCACCAACAAGGCGATAGCCGCGACCCGGGCCGCCACGTCCGTACGGCTGGCCGTGACGACGGAGTCGGCGGACGGCCCGGTCCAGGTGTTCGTCGCCGCCGACG
>NZ_JBSHFH010000084.1:0-20619 GCF_053617235.1 Streptomyces sp. NPDC055749
CTCTCCGACCGGGACCGGGCCCTGCGCGCCCTGGAGCGGCGCTCCTGGGGGGGGCCCGGGGGGGCCTGGCCCCCCCGGCCCCAGGCCCGCAGGCTCAAGGGGCCCGGCGAGCTGAGCATCACCGCCTTCGAACGGGGCCATTTCACCTCGTACTCCGCCTGCGGCATCCCGTACTGGGTGGGCGGCGACGTCGAGCAGCGGGACGACCTGATCGCCCGTACGCCCGAGGAGCACCGGGCCCGCGACATCGATCTGCGGATGCGCACCGAGGTGACGGAGATCGACGTCGCGGGGCAGCGGGTGCGCGGCGTGGACCGGGACAGCGGCGAGACGTCCTGGACGGGCTTCGACAAGCTGGTGATCGCGACGGGCGCCCGCCCGGTGCGTCCGGAGCTGCCGGGGATGGACGCCGCCGGGGTGCACGGGGTGCAGACCCTGGACGACGGGCAGGCGCTGCTGGACTCCCTGGACCGGGCGCCGGGACGGCGTGCGGTGGTCGTCGGCGCGGGCTATATCGGCGTCGAGATGGCTGAGGCGATGCTGAAGCGCGGCTTCGAGGTCGCGGTCCTCAACCGCGGGGCGCAGCCGATGGCGACGCTGGACCCCGACATGGGCCGGCTGGTGCACGAGGCGATGGACGGCCTGGGCATCACGACGGTGAACGGTGCGGCGGTCACCAAGATCCTCACCGGGCCCGACGGCCGGGTCACGGCCGTCGCCACGGACGCGGAGACCTACCCGGCGGATGTGGTGGTGCTCGGCATCGGCGTCACGCCGGAGACGGAGCTGGCGCGCGCGGCGGGTCTCCCGCTCGGTGCGCACGGCGGTCTGCTGACGGACCCGTCGATGCGGGTCACGGGCCACGAGAACATCTGGGCGGGCGGCGACTGCGTCGAGGTCCTGGACCTGGTGGCGGGCCGCCCCCGCCACATCGCGCTGGGCACGCATGCCAACAAGCACGGCCAGATCATCGGGGCGAACGTGGGCGGCGGGTACGGGACGTTCCCCGGGGTGGTCGGTACGGCGGTGAGCAAGGTCTGCGATCTGGAGATCGCCAGGACCGGGCTGCGGGAGAAGGACGCGAAGGCGCTGGGGCTGCGGTTCGTCACGGCGACGATCGAGTCGACCGGACGGGCGGGCTACTACCCGGGGGCGCGGCCGATGACGGTGAAGATGCTCGCGGAGTACCGCACGGGCCGGCTGCTGGGTGTGCAGATCGTGGGCCGGGACGGGGCGGCGAAGCGGGTGGACATCGCGGCGGTGGCGCTCACGGCGCGGATGACGGTGGACGCGATGACGGCGCTCGACCTGGGCTACGCCCCGCCGTTCTCACCGGTCTGGGACCCGATCCTGGTGGCGGCCCGCAAGGCGAGCGCTGCGGTACGTCAGGCGGGCACCGCCTGACGTACCGGACAGGGTGGTCCTAGCGCGCGGTCTGCGTGTGGACGTACTCCACGAGCCGGGTGAGCGCGTCCGGGTCCATCGACGGCATGACGCCGTGGCCCAGGTTGAAGATGTGTCCCTCCAGGCCGGCCGCCGCGTCCAGCACCTCGCGGGTCTTCTCCTCGACCGCGGGGGTCGGTGCGAAGAGCACCGCCGGGTCGAGGTTGCCCTGGAGCGCCTTGCCGGGACCGACGCGGCGC
Organism: Streptomyces sp. NPDC055749; assembly: GCF_053617235.1. Classification (NCBI taxonomy): domain Bacteria; kingdom Bacillati; phylum Actinomycetota; class Actinomycetes; order Kitasatosporales; family Streptomycetaceae; genus Streptomyces; species Streptomyces sp. NPDC055749. Next base: position 1,644 of record NZ_JBSHFH010000084.1, read on the forward strand.
GCGGCCTCGTCCATCGGGACCCGCCAGTCGACGCCGACGACGTCGGCGCCTGCTTCGCCCATCAGGCCGAGGAGCTCACCGGTGCCGACACCGAAGTGGATGCGCGGGACGCCGTACGGGGCGACGGCGTCGAAGACCTTCGCGGAGGCGGGCAGTACGGAGCGCCGGTAGTCGGCGGGGGCGAGGGCGCCCACCCAGGAGTCGAAGAGCTGGACCGCCGATGCGCCCGCCTCGATCTGGACCTTCAGGAACGCGCCGGTGATCTCCGCGAGCCGGTCGAGCAGGTCGGCCCAGAGCTCCGGGTCGCCGTACATCATGGCCTTGGTGCGCTCGTGGTTGCGGGACGGGCCGCCCTCCACGAGGTAACTCGCGAGAGTGAACGGTGCTCCGGCGAAACCGATGAGCGGGGTTGACCCCAGCTCACGGGTGAGCATGCCGATGGCCTCGGTGACGTACGTGACGTCCTCGGGTGTGAGGTCGCGCAGGCGGGCCAGATCGGCGCGGGTACGGATCGGCTCGGCGATCACGGGCCCGACGCCGGGCTTGATGTCGAGGTCGATGCCGATGGCCTTGAGCGGTACGACGATGTCGCTGAAGTAGATCGCGGCGTCGACCTTGTGGCGGCGTACGGGCTGCAGCGTGATCTCGGTGACCAGCTCCGGCATCATGCACGAGTCGAGCATCGCGATGCCCTCGCGGACCTTCAGGTACTCGGGAAGTGAGCGCCCCGCCTGACGCATGAACCAGACCGGGGTGTGCGGCACGGGCTCGCGCCGGCACGCCTTGAGGAACGCCGACTCATGGGTGGCGGAGGACTTCGTCTGCTGGCCCGATGGGCGGTCGTTGGCACTCACACCGAGAATCTTCGCACGAAGCCGTAAGGAGCTTGTGCCGCCCGGGTGTCCCTCCCTGCGCGAGGCTCCGGTTCCGCCTACTCTTCCCCGCATGGCTCCGGCTCAGGGACAATATTCCGATCATTCCGATGGTGCTGAAAGCAAGGAGAGTACGGAGGAGAAATCAGTCCCGCCCGCGTTCCGGTCGGCGGTCGAGTCGTTGCGCTCGGCTCGGCTCCGCCCCGAACTCGAGGTCGAGCCGACGAGGCCGCCCCAGCGCCTCGCTCCGCACGCGTACGCCCTGGAGGCGGCGGTCGTCGACGGTGAGGACGATCTCGCCGACGGCCGTCTCGTACTCCTTCACGATCCGTCCGGGCACGACGCCTGGCAGGGCACCTTCCGATTGGTGACGCTGGTGCGGGCCGAGCTCGAGCCGGAGATGGCGGCCGACCCGCTGCTGCCCGAGGTGTGCTGGTCCTGGCTGACGGGTGCGCTGGACGCGCGCGGCCTTTCGTACGGGGAGGCCGGCGGCACCGTGACGCGCGCCGGGTCCCACTACTTCGGTGCGCTCTCCTCGCGCCGTCCCGCGACCCAGATCGAGATCCGGGCCTCCTGGACACCGCGCGAGGGGCGCGGCGGGGTGCCGGACGCGGCGGCGCACCTGGTGGCGTGGGGTGATCTGCTCTGCCAGATCGCCGGACTGCCGCCTTCGGAGGTCTCGGACGCGGCGGTCGTGACGCTGCCTCAGCGGCGCGGGCCCCAGGTTTCGTAACACTGCGTCACATTGGTCGCACATTCACCGGCTCTCTTTTCGTACAATCGATCGCGCGTCCTATTTGCCCGAATTGTTACTCACCAAATCGTGATCTTCCTCTAAAGGAGGACGGGTCTGCTGCCGAAGAGGTCAATGACCCTTCAAGCACGGTTCGCCCCGGCTTCATCCCCGAGCCGGCCCGTCCGCCACTCCCCAGGAGGCCTGGTGTCCGTTCTCCTCGAGCAGCCCGCAAGCCTGGTCGCCTACCGCCCGAACAAGCCGACGGCCATGGTCGTCGTCGCCGACCCCCGTGTCCGCTCCACCGTCACCCGGCACCTGTGGGCACTCGGAGTTCGTGACGTCATCGAGGCGTCGTCCATCGCGGAGGCCCGTCCCCGAATCGGCAACCCGCGCGATATCTGCGTTGCCGACGTCCACCTGCCCGATGGTTCCGGGCTGACCCTGCTGTCCGAGACCCGAGCCGCGGGCTGGCCGAACGGCCTCGCCCTGTCCGCCGCCGACGACATCGGCGCCGTGCGCAACGCCCTCGCGGGCGGCGTGAAGGGCTACGTCGTCACCGGTACCCGTACGAACATCGGCCATCCCACCCGCCCCGGCGTCGCACCGATCGGCGCCAATGCCGCCCGTATGCACCGTCGGCCTCCCGGTTCCCCGAGCCACCCGGGCGGCTACCGCGAACTGTCAGGCCGCGAGGTGGAGGTGCTCCGCCTGGTCGCCGAAGGCCAGTCCAACAAGGCCATCGGCGTCTCGATGGGCCTCTCCGCCCTGACCGTCAAGTCCCATCTCGCCCGCATCGCCCGCAAGCTCGGCACCGGAGACCGCGCAGGAATGGTCGCCGTGGCCCTGCGGACGGGCATCATCCACTGACCGCCACTCCCCCAGCCGCCACGTGCACCGATGCGACCCCGGCTGGAATACGTGCATCAGCGCCCGCCGACGGATCATTCCGTCGACGGGCGCTGTGCATACACAGATACCCTTGACATGTGACCGACGCCCAAGAGACCGCAGAAGACACCTCACTGCGAACCACCGGGGGCGCCCCCCCGGACGACGTCGCCCCGGCGCCGATCCCCTTGCTCGAACCGCGCGAGGGCATTCCCCCGGTGGTGGCGTCCGACGACGCCCTGGCCCAGGTGGTGTCCGCCTTCGGCGCGGGCACCGGACCCGTGGCGGTCGACGCCGAGCGCGCCTCGGGGTACCGCTATGGCCAGCGCGCCTATCTCGTACAGCTGCGCCGTGAAGGCGCGGGCAGTGCGCTGATCGACCCGGTCGGCTGCCCCGACCTGTCGGGTCTCGGCGACGCGCTTTCCGGCACCGAGTGGATTCTGCACGCCGCGACCCAGGACCTTCCCTGTCTGCGCGAAATAGGCATGATCCCCACCGGGCTCTTCGACACCGAGCTCGCCGGGCGGCTCGCGGGCTTCCCGCGCGTCGGCCTCGGCGCGATGGTCGAGAGCGTGCTCGGTTACGCGCTGGAGAAGGGGCACTCCGCCGTCGACTGGTCCACCCGCCCCCTTCCCGACCCCTGGCTGCGCTATGCCGCCCTCGACGTCGAGCTGCTGATCGATCTGCGCGACGCCCTGGAGGAGGAGCTGGAGCGGCAGGGCAAGCTGGAGTGGGCGCGGGAGGAGTTCGACGCGATCGCCTCGGCGCCGCCGCCGGCCCCGCGCAAGGACCCGTGGCGCCGTACGTCCGGTATGCACAAGGTGCGCCGCCGCCGTCAGATGGCGGTCGTACGGGAGCTGTGGAACACCCGGGACCAGGTGGCACAACGACGTGACATGTCACCGGGCAAGATCCTCGGTGACGGCGCGATCGTGGAGGCCGCACTCGCGCTCCCGCTCACCGTGCAGGCCCTGACCGCGCTGCCCGGCTTCGGCCACCGCATGGGCCGTCGGCAGCTGGAGCAGTGGCAGTCGGCCGTCGACCGGGCCAGGGCCCTGCCGGAGTCCGAGCTCCCGCAGCCGGGCCAGCAGCTCGCGGGACCGCCGCCGCCCCGCTCCTGGGCGGACAAGGACCCGGCAGCAGCGGCCCGCCTCTCGGCGGCCCGCGCCGCGGTGTCGGAGCTGGCCGAGCGGCTGAACATGCCGCAGGAGAACCTGATCACGCCGGACACCGTGCGCCGGGTCTGCTGGGAGCCCCCGCAGAGCATGACGGCGTCCTCGGTGGAGGACACGCTCGCCGGTTACGGGGCGCGGCGCTGGCAGATCGAACAGGTCGCCCCGCTCCTGACGCGGGCGCTGAGCACCGGCGTCTGACCCCGCTGCTCCCCCCTGAACACCGACACCCCCGGCCGACGGCCGGGGGTGTCCGCCGTTGCGGGCGGGCACGGGAGCGGCCGATCACCCGCCGACGAGGATCGAATTCGCGCCAGGTTGACGCCGCAGCGCCGCCACCGCGTTATCCCGCCGCGGACGGGCCGAGTGATCACTGCGCGTTACCGTCCGCGGTGTCCGCAGGTGTGACCTTCACCGCTCCGGTCGCCGGGGGTGGGCAGTCTGGTTACCCGCAAGTAGCATGAGGGAGGCGGCGCACTTTCAGAGCGCGCCCCGCAGCAGTGCCATCCCGCACCCTGGAGGAGAGCCACCGTGCCTCGTACCATCCGGGACGTCGTCTTCGTCGACGGCGTCCGCACCCCGTTCGGCAAAGCGGGCCCGAAGGGCATCTACCACGAGACCCGCGCCGACGATCTCGTCGTGAAGGCCATCCGGGAGCTGCTGCGCCGCAACCCGGACCTGGACCCCGCGAAGATCGACGAGGTCGCCATCGCCGCGACCACGCAGATCGGCGACCAGGGCCTGACGCTCGGCCGCACCGCCGGAATCCTGGCCGGTCTGCCGCAGTCCGTCCCCGGTTACTCGATCGACCGCATGTGCGCCGGCGCGCTGACCGCCGTCACCGCGACGGCCGGTTCCATCGCCTTCGGCGCGTACGACGTCGTCGTCGCCGGTGGTGTCGAGCACATGGGCCGCCACCCGATGGGCGAGGGCGTGGACCCGAACCCGCGCTTCGTATCGGAGAAGCTGGTCGACGAGTCCGCCCTGTTCATGGGCATGACCGCGGAGAACCTGCACGACAGGTACCCCACGATCACCAAGCAGCGCGCCGACGAGTACGCGGTGCGTTCGCAGGAGAAGGCCGCCAAGGCGTACGCCGACGGCAAGATCCAGCAGGACCTGGTGCCGGTCTCCGTGCGCCGCACCAACCCGGAGGCCGGTGAGACGGGCTGGGGCCTGGTCACCGCCGACGAGCCGATGCGTCCGGGCACCACGATGGAGTCCCTGGCCGGTCTGAAGACCCCGTTCCGCGCCCACGGCCGCGTGACGGCCGGAAACGCCGCGGGTCTCAACGACGGCGCCACCGCCTCGCTGCTCGCCGCCGAGGACGTCGCACGCGAGCTGGGCCTCCCGGTCAAGATGCGTCTCGTGTCGTACGCCTTCGCGGGCGTCGAGCCCGAGGTCATGGGCTACGGCCCGATCCCGGCGACCGAGAAGGCCCTGTCCAAGGCGGGTCTCTCCATCTCCGACATCGGTCTCTTCGAGATCAACGAGGCGTTCGCCGTGCAGGTGCTCGCCTTCCTGGAGCACTACGGCATCGCCGACGACGACGCCCGTGTGAACCAGTACGGCGGCGCGATCGCCTACGGTCACCCGCTGGCCTCCTCCGGTGTGCGTCTGATGACTCAGCTGGCCCGCCAGTTCGAGGAGCAGCCCGAGGTCCGCTACGGCCTGACAACCATGTGCGTCGGCTTCGGCATGGGCGCGACGGTCGTCTGGGAGAACCCGAACTTCAACGGAGGCAACAAGTGAGCTCCACCACTGAGCTTCTGAAGGGTGCGGCCGAGCTGTTCCCCGGCGAGGTCGTCACGCAGGCGCACGTACGCCACCTGGACCTCCCGGCGGGTGCCGGCCGCTTCGCCCTCATCACGCTGGACAACGGCCTGGACCACACCAAGCCGACCACCTTCGGACCGCAGTCGCTGGCGAACCTGAACGCCGCCATCGACCAGGTCGAGAAGGAGGCCGCCGACGGCGCGATCACCGGCATCGGCCTCACCGGCAAGCCGTTCATCTTCGCGGTCGGCGCCGACCTCAAGGGTGTCGAGCTCCTGAAGGAGCACAAGGACGCGCTGGCCATCGGCAAGGGCGGCCACGACGTCTTCCGCCGGCTGTCCGGCCTCGCGGTCCCGACGTTCGCGTACTACAACGGCGCGGCGATGGGCGGCGGTGTCGAGGTCGGTCTCCACTGCTCGTACCGCACCGTCTCCAAGGCGCTGCCCGCGTTCTCGCTGCCCGAGGTCTTCCTCGGTCTGGTCCCCGGCTGGGGCGGCTGCGCGCTGCTTCCCAACCTGATCGGCGCCGACCGCGCGGTCTCGGTGATCATCGAGAACTCGCTGAACCAGAACCGTCAGCTCAAGGGCAAGCAGGTCTTCGAGCTCGGGATCGCCGACGCGCTCTTCGAGGGCGCCGACTTCCTGGAGCAGTCGCTGATCTGGACCGCGTCCGTGCTCAACGGCACGGTCGCGGTGGAGCGTCCCGAGGTCGACCGCGGTGACGCCTGGGACCAGGCCGTCGCACGCGGCAGGGCCATCGCGGACTCCAAGGTGCACGGGGCGGCCCCGGCCGCGTACCGCGCGCTGGACATCATCGCCGCTGCCAAGGACGGCGACCTGGTCGCCGGCTTCGACGCCGAGGACCAGGCCCTCGCGGACCTGATCATGGGCGGCGAGCTGCGCTCCGGCATCTACGCCTTCAACCTGGTCCAGAAGCGCGCCAAGCGCCCGGCAGGTGCCCCGGACAAGTCGCTGGCGCGTCCGGTCACCAAGGTCGGCGTGGTGGGCGCGGGCCTGATGGCCAGCCAGCTCGCCCTGCTCTTCCTGCGCCGCCTCGAGGTCCCGGTCGTCCTCACGGACATCGACCAGGCGCGGGTCGACAAGGGTGTGGGCTACGTCCACGCCGAGATCGAGAAGCTGCTCGGCAAGGGCCGCATCAACCAGGACAAGGCCAACCGTCTCAAGGGCCTGGTCTCCGGTGTGCTGGACAAGGCGGAGGGCTTCTCCGACGCCGACTTCATCATCGAGGCCGTCTTCGAGGAGATCGGCGTCAAGCAGCAGGTGTTCGCGGAGGTCGAGGCGGTCGCCCCGGCGCACGCGATCCTCGCCACGAACACCTCGTCCCTCTCGGTCACCGAGATGGCGTCGAAGCTGAAGAACCCCGAGCGGGTCGTCGGCTTCCACTTCTTCAACCCGGTCGCGATCCTGCCGCTGCTGGAGATCGTCCGCGGCGAGCAGACCGACGACGCCTCGCTGGCCACGGCCTTCGGTGTCGCGCGGAAGCTGAAGAAGACCGCGGTGCTGGTGAAGGACGCCCCGGCGTTCGTCGTCAACCGCATCCTGACCCGCTTCATGGGCGAGATCCAGAACGTCATCGACGAGGGCACCCCGGTCGCCGTCGCCGAGAAGGCCGTCGAGCCCCTCGGTCTGCCGATGTCCCCGCTGGTCCTCCTGGAGCTGGTCGGTCCGGCCATCGGCCTCCACGTCTCCGAGACCCTGAACCGCGCCTTCCCGGAGCGCTTCACCGTCTCCGAGAACCTGGCCGCTGTGGTCAAGGCCGGCAAGCGCGGCTTCTACGTGTACGACTCCGGTAAGCCGGAGCTGGACCCGGAGGTCGCCGCACTCCTGAAGCAGGGCGACACCGTCCTGACCGAGGAGCAGGCCCGCGACCGCGTCCTGGACGCGGTGGCGCAGGAGATCGGCCTGATGCTGGACGAGGGCGTCGTCGCCGAGGCACAGGACATCGACCTCTGCCTGATCACCGGCGCGGGCTGGCCCTTCCACCTGGGCGGCATCACGCCGTACCTGGACCGGTCGGGCATCTCGGAGCGCGTCAACGGCAGGAAGTTCCTGGCGGCGGGCGTGGCGAGCGTTCCGGCGTAACACCACCCCTGTGAATGAATGAGGGCCGTACGGGATCACTCCCGTACGGCCCTCATTGCTAGCGGATGGCCTCTTCCCGCACGAACTCGCCCAGCCAGGCACGGAATTCCGGGCCGAGGTCCTCGCGCTCGCAGGCCAGCCGGACGACGGCACGCAGGTAGTCGCCGCGGTCCCCCGTGTCGTAGCGGCGACCGCGGAAGACCACCGCGTGCACGGGACCGCCGAGAGCCGGGTCGAGGGCAAGCTGACGCAGGGCGTCGGTCAGCTGGATCTCGCCGCCGCGGCCCGGCGGGGTCTTGCGCAGGATGTCGAAGATCTGCGGGGCGAGGACGTACCGCCCGATCACGGCGAGATTGCTGGGCGCGGTGCCGGGTTCGGGCTTTTCCACGAGATCGGTGACGGCCAGTACGTCGCCCGCCTCGTCGTCCAGAGGGGCCACGGCCGCGCATCCGTACAGGTGCGTCCGGTCGTCCTCGACCTCCATGAGCGCCACGACGCTGCCGCCACGCTGCTCCTGGACCTCCAGCATCCGGGCGAGCAGCGGATCGCGCTCGTCGATGAGGTCGTCGCCGAGCAGCACCGCGAACGGGGCGTCACCGACGTGCGGTTCGGCGCAGAGGACGGCGTGGCCCAGGCCGAGCGGGTTGCCCTGCCGCACGTAGTGGACGTCGGCCAGTTCGCTCGACTCGCGGACCTGGCCCAGCTTGCCGAAGTCGCCCTTCAGCTCCAGCAGATGCTCCAGTTCGTAGGCGCGGTCGAAGTGGTCCTCCAGCGCCCGCTTGTTACGGCCGGTGACCATGAGCACGTCATCGAGTCCGCTGCGTACGGCCTCCGCCACCACGTACTCGATGGCGGGCCGGTCCACGACCGGGAGCATCTCCTTGGGAGTCGCCTTGGTCGCGGGGAGGAATCGGGTGCCGAGACCCGCGGCCGGGATGACGGCCTTGCGGGTGCGGCGGTGGTGCGTAGGCATGAACGTATTCACTCCGGAAAGAAGAGGGTGTCAGGCATTGTCGGGACTGACGGTGAAGGACAGCTCGTTGCCGGGCGTGAAGAAAACCCTTCCGCGCGCCGGGCCCTGCGTCGGGTGGTGCCAGCGCTGCGTGGGATAGACATCGATCCGCTTGCGCTCCAGGATGTCGTCGAAGAAGCGCGCCAGCCGGATACGCGGCTGGCCGGGTTCACGCTCCAGCCACAGGTCCCAGTCGTCGTGGCCGCCCGACGATGCGGCGACCACCCCGGCGAACGGCAGGTGCGCCTCGAAGGCGCCGTCGTGCGCCACGGAAACCTGGCCCGACACAGTGGACGCGACACTCCCCTTGCGGGGCACGGCCCCAAGCCGCAGCCCGGAGAGGCCCGTGCCCGGCGGAACGACCAGGGCGCCGCGCACGAGCCAGCCGTCCTGCCCCACCAGCACGGCATGCACCTCGGCGTGCTCCGCGCGATGACGCACGAAGATCGACAGATGGCCGTCCGCGGTGCGGTAGGGCACGGGCCAGTACGCGGGACCTCCCGCGGGAATCCGGCGCACCAGCAGGCCACCGGTGTGGATGCCTTCCACTGCGAGCGGCTGGCGCCGGCCGTCCGGCAGCTCCAGGTCGATGTCATAACGGCCCTCGGCGAGGACCGCTGGTTCGGCGGGAATCGCGTACACCGACCGGAGCGTGCCCGTCGCCTCGTCCACCGAGGTCCCCAGGGCAGCCAGCCTGATCAGTGTCTCGGCCCTGCGCGGGGTGACACACAGCGCGGGGGGCTCCGCGCCGGGGTTCAGCACGGCACGGACCTCGATGGCGCCGTCGCCGCGCACCATCACCTCGGCCGGGACACCGGACGGGACGACGGACGCGACCGCGGCGGCATGCGGCTTCGGTACCGAGGCCGTCACATCCCGCAGGAACGCGTCGTAGCGGAAGGCGATGCGCTCGGCGCTGTAGAGCGGGGCGGAGGCGTAGGCGCCCTGGGACAACTGCTCCCGCTCGCCCGGCTGTTCTATGAGGTAGCGCATCGCCTGGGCCATGGCCTCCTCGTCACCGACCGGCACCAGGATGCCGTTGCGGCCAGGGACGACGATCTCGCCGGGACCGAAGGGCGCATCGGCCGCGAGAACCGGAAGCCCGTGGTGCATGGCCTCCACCAGGGTCAGGCCGAAGGACTCGCGGCGGGCCGCGCTCACCGCGAACGCGGCCTTGTCCCACTCCGCCGTGAGGTCGGGCAGCGCGCCCATGAGACGGACGGCGTCGCTGAGCCCGTGCGCGTGCACGAGCTCCTGCAGCCGTGCGTGCTCCGGCCCGCGGCCGAAAATGCGCAGCCGCCACTGCGGGTGGTGGGGGGCGACCAGGGCGAACGCGTTGATCAGCGTGTCGAAGCCCTTGCGCGGCACGAGCTGACCCGCTGCGGCGATCAGCGGCAGGCCGCGCACAGGGGCGTGCCGGGCCGGCGGCGGCACGATGTTGCCGATGGCTGCGAACGGGGGCGCCTGGTCGCCCAGCTGCCGCTGGTAGTTGTTCAGGTCGGCCTGGGTGAGACAGACGACGCCGTCCATCTCGCGGTACAGCTCCAGCGTGCGCTCGCGCAGTTCCTGAGAGGGCACCATCGAGCCCTCGTGGTCGATGACCACGCGCCCGTAGCCGTGCCGTCCATGGGCGATGAGATACGCGGCGAACGTCGGCCGGGCGGCGATCACGACATCGGCGCCGCAACTGCCGAGGTGACCGAGGATCAGGTCATCGACCTCCTGGGTGTACTGGTCGGCCCAGTCGTCCTCCCTCGGCATGATCCGGGACGGTTTGCCGCCCTTGGACTTCGCCGCCCCCTCGCGCCGCTCGGCCAGGTAGCGCACGGTCACGCCGTCGGCAGGAGGGAAGGACGGCCGGTCCGCCGTACGGAAGATCGAGACGATCTCCACCTCGTGGTGGACCGCCAGCGCGGACGCCAGGCTGCTGGTCGCCCGCGGTACTCCGCCGAAATTGTCGATGCTGTGGAGCAGGAAGGAGATCCGCACAAGTGTCCTTCGGGATTCTCGAGGTCCGTAAGGGGCCGCTGTCAGTGGTGCTCGGTCACCACGAGCGAGAGTTCGTTGTCCGCGGTGAAGTAGGGGCGCAGTCCGACGACGGCACGGCCCACGTCGGGGCCGAACAGGTCGGTCGGCTCCTCCCGCACCAGCTCGGGGAAGCGCTGCACATCGCGCCGCACCACCTGGTCGTCGGCGATGCGTCCCACCCTGACCGGCTCGCTGCCGCTGCTGTCGGTGAGCAGGACGTCCCAGTTCTCGCGCATGAGCAGCCGGGCCCTCATGGCCTCGTCCATGTTCAGCTCAGCGCCGAACCAGCCGCCTTCGAAGCGCACCCGGCCGGCTGCCAGCGTGCGCGCGGGCTCCTGGCGCCGGCGCAGCAGCAGCAACAGCTCGCCGCCGAGCTGCCACTCCCCCTGCAGCCAGCCCGTCAGCCACAGGCTCGTATCGCTGTAGTCGACGGCCACCAGCTCGGCATGGCTCGGCCGGGACCAGACACGCAGTCGCAGATAGCCGCCCTCGCTCGCGTACGGCAGCACCCAGTGGAAGTGGTGCAGGTCGCTCAGGTGTCCGACGTCGCGTGCCCCGCCGAGCGTGCACTGCCCGTAGCGCAGGCGGCGCTCCTTGCCCCTGCCGTCCACGGCGTAGAGGTCGGCGCGGCCCTCGCCGATCACAGCGAGCGCGCGAGCGTCGATCAGGGCCCGGGCGCCGCCGCTCCCGACGGCGAAGTCGACCACTTCCTTGCGGCCCTTGCCCTGCTCCTTGACGCGCAGGGTGCGGGCGCCGGACACGCCGCGCAAAGTGACCTCCCATGTGCCGTTCGCCAGCACCCGGCAGTCGGCGGTGGGGAGGGGGCGCTCCTCGGCGGGCGCTCCGCCGCCGGAGCGCCGCCCCTTGCCCCATCGGCCGCGTACTCCGGCCTTGACCGTCCTGAACAGTTCCTCGTACGCGTCGCCGACCTGTTCCGTGCCTGCGGACCGCGCGGTCCGCAGGGCCTGGGTCCGGTGCGCGGAGCGCAGTTGCTCGTCCGCCATGTAGCGCTCAAGGGCGCGCGCCGTGGCATGGACGTCACCGACCGGCACCAGCAGCCCGCCGTGGCCCTCGGCCAGCACCTCGGGAGCTCCGTAGGGCACCTCCGTGGCGATCACGGGGGTGGCCTGGGCGAGCGCCTCCAGCACCGGGCGGGCACTGTCCACGCGCTCCGCGGTCACCAGGGCCATGTCGGCGTCGTAGAAGTCCTCTTCGCCGGCTTCCCGGTCGAACAGCAGCACATGGTCGTGGAGTCCCAGCGCGGTGACCAGTTCGCGGGTCTCACGGCGCAGCGGCCCGGTGCCGACGACTCTCAGCTGCCAGCCCGGGTGAGCGGCACGGGTCTGGGCGAAGGCGTGCAGCGCCAGGTCGACGCGCCGGTGCGAGACCAGCCGCCCGGCGCTGATCACCACACCCGTCGCCGGCTTGTCCGGGCCCTCGGCGAGCAGCACCGGCTCGGCGATGTGGCACACCTCGACGCCGGCGGCGCGCAGCGCTTGGTACTCGGGGGCGGCGGCGTCGCCCTGGGTGAGCGGGACGACCGCGTCCAGTTCGCGGTAGAGCTCCGTCCAGCGGGCGCGCACCGACTCCGGGAGGCGCTCGACAGGTGCCGGCTGGCGGGCGATGCGCCGCGCGTGGGGTACGCGGCACTGAGCCAGGACCGCGCCGAGCGCGGAGCTGAGGGCGACCACCACGTCGGCGCCGCTCGCGGACAGGTGCTTGCGGAGCCTTCCGTCGTCGGCGCGGTTGTAGCGCCGGAACTCGGGGTCGCCCGCGATGACGAGCTGTGAGGTGTCGTCGTCGTCCCGGTCGCCGGCCGCGACCGAGGGGGCCAGGGCCAGGACTTCGACGTTCTCCGGGAGCCGCAGCGCCGCGTGCGGTGCGGCGGCGCCCCGTACGGTGACGACGGTCACCCGGTGCCTGGCGACGAGGGACTGGGCGAGCCGGGCAGCCGCCCGCGCGCCGATGGAATCGGTGGCCAGGGTATGGACCAGGATCTCGATGTTCATGGCTCAGGCCGCCGTCTTCTCGTACGGGCTCGGCACCGGGTAGAAGGCCTCGAGGAATCGGTGGAGCAGCTGGCTCTGGTGCTCGATCTCGGCGGGGTCGCTCGCGGAGTCGTTGAGGCAGAAGGTGTCCCGGTCCCGGCGCAGCAGCAGCAGTTCCAGCTTGTTCTCCAGCTCGGGGTCGTCCAGCGCGAAGTAGCCGTACCGGAGGTCGCCGGGCAGGCTGCACCCGGAGAAGTAGCTGTAGTAGTGGTGCAGCGAGGAGGCTATGGACAGGTCGGAGATGCTCCGCACGGCGCTGGCGGAGGTGCGCCGGTGCTCTTCGGGGAAGTCCCGTTCGATGGCGGCGAGGATGTCCCGGTTCAGGGCGTACGGCACATGCTTCATCTTCTGTACGAGCGTGCGGCCGAACCGCGCCTGGATGAGCCGGCGGTTGTTCTTCGCGGCGACCGAGGTGGGCACCTCGTCGGGCTCCGGGGGGCCGTAGGGGACCTGTGCCGGGGACGGGAAGAACTTGGCGATGCCGTTCGGGTGGAAGAACGCGGAGGGAGTGAGGGTCCGGCCGATGAACATGTCGTCGTTGAAGTAGACGAAGTGGCGCGAGAGGCCGGGGATGTGATGCAGCCTGGACTCGATCGCATGGCTGTTGAAGGTGGGCAGGTGGGAGGGGTCGTCGAAGATCTCCCGGTGGTCCACCACGCGGGCCCTGCCGTCGCCGGCGGCCCACCAGTGCGGAGTCTGCTGGTCGGTGACGATGTAGATGTTCCGCACCCACGGCATGAACATCCGCACGGAGCGCAGGCTGTACTTCAGCTCGTCGCGGGAGACATAGCGGGACAGGCTCGCCGCCTCCGCGTGGAAGACCTCACCGCGGCTCTCGGCGCGGCGCCGCTGCCAGGCCGGGTCGTCGCCGTCCACCCAGGTGTAGACGACGTCGATGGGGAAGGGGTGCTCGTCGGGGAAGAGGATGTCCAGTTCGGGGCGGGTGCGTGTCGGACGCAGCTGTGGAACCTCGGACCCGTGGGCCCGGCCCACGAGCCTGGTCATCTGCTCGCCGGGGACGACGAGCTGCTGGTGGCCGAGGAAGACGTGCTCGCTGGCGCGGTTGCGGCGGGGTGCGACGAGGCGGTCGACTCCCTGGCCGGGCACGCTCTCCCCGGGCTCCCAGAACTCGATGTCACAGCCCGTATCGGCACCATGCGTCAGGTGCCCTTCCTCCGTGGTGCGGAACCAGAACGCGCGCACGACGGACAGGCCGTTCGCCCGCTCCCAGGTCTTGTCCGATGATGCCTCCCACGCGCCGTCGCCGGGGGCCATCCCGGCCTTGGGGCGGGCGATGTAGCCCCTGCTGCCGGACAGGCGGGCGCGCAGCGCCGCCAGGGCCTGGGGGCGTAGACGCGCGTCGACGCCGACCGCGGAGGCGGTGTCGTCGAGGCCCGGCACCGCGAACCAGTCGATCCGCTCGGCTTCGAGGGCGCGGCGGACTTCCTGGTTGTTCAGCTCACGCGCGGAGAGCGGCGTGAGACGGTCGTGCACCAGCGCGACACGCTTGTGCATGTCCACGACGACCTGCCGCTCCGTACGGCCCCTGCGCAGTTGCGCAGGCGTGGGCTCCGGTCGAGGGCCGGTGCCCATGAAGGTCTCGCCAGCCGTTGCCTGGCTGGAGGTGTCAAACACGCGGTTCACTTTCGTTACGGGAGATGGGTGCTGCGGCAGGAGGAGCGGTTCGCTCACCGTCTGATCTCGGCCGCCGGTGGCCGGATCGGCCGGTTCGCGTTGCGGTACTCGGCCGAGTCCGTCCGCTCGAAGCGGCTGGGCACGGGGAAGTACGCGTCGAGGAAGCTCCTGACCATGTGCTCCTGGGCCTCCGGGTCGGGGTGCTCGACGGTGTCGTTCAGGCAGAACGTGTCGAAGTTCCGATGAGCGAGGAGGTTGTCCAGGCGGCGCCGGGCCTGGTCGGCGGCGAGGTCGATGTACTGGTAGCGCAGGTTCCCGGCGGTCGTGCGGCCTGTGTGGAAGCCGTAGTAGTGGTGCAGGGACGAGGCGATCGGAACGTCCTCGGGGGACCTGAAGCGGGAGTGCTGGGTGCGGTGGTGCTCATCGCCGTAGACGAGCTCGATGTCGTCGAGGATGCTGCGGCGCAGTGGATGCGGGGTGTGCTTCGTCTTCTGCGCGATACGGGTGCCGAAGGACCGCTCGATCAGTGCCCGGCTGTTCTTGCCCGCCGCGTTCACCGGCAGGTCGTCCGTGTCAGCGGGGCCGCTCGGTATGAGCGCCTTGGACTGGAAGAACTTGGTCAGGCCATTGGTGTGGAAGAAGAGTTCGGCGCCGACCGGGCGGCCGAAGAACACATCGTCGTTGAGGTAGAGGAAGTGCTCGGACAGGCCGTCGATGTGGTGCAACTGGCTTTCGATGGCGTGTGAGTTGAATGTGGGCAGCGCGGCGGGGTCCGAGAAGATCTCGCGGTGGTCGACGACCTTGAAGCCCGGGGCGTCGGTGTCCAGCCAGCTCGGCACCTGTCCGGCGGTGACCAGATAGACGGTGCGGACCCAGGGTGCGTACTGGTGCAGGGAGCGCAGGGAGTAGCGCAGTTCGTCGCGGCTGGTGAAACGCGCGTCGTTGGCCGCCTGGGCGTGCAGGGTCTGGGGCGCGCCGCCCATCCGGCCCGAGCGGACGGCGTCGCGTTCGGCGCTCCATCTGGGGTCGGAGTCGTCGACCCAGGTGTAGACGACGTCGATGGGGAAGAGGTGGTCCTCTGCCAGGGGTTGGGTGAACTCGGCCACGGTTTGCGCGCTGCCCGTGGTGTAGGCGCCGGGCACCAGCGCGAACAGGGCCTGCGGGACGGTGTGGCGTGGAGCGTCGACCGGCACCTCTTCGACCACCCGGTTGGGGCGGGGCGCCTCCAACCGGCCCTCCCGTTCCACCCAGAACTCCAGGTCACAGCCCTGGTCAGAGCCGAAGACGAGCTCCTGTGTGGGGTCGGTGACGTACCAGGCGACACGGAGGGCGTCCTGCCTGCGCAGCTGGCGCCAGGACTTGTCCTCCTCGCCGGGTCGCATGTCCGACTCCAGCGCGGTGGCCGCGCCCACGTAGCCCGGAGTCTGTTCGAAGGCGATCTGGAGCATCTCCTCCACCGCCTCGCGCTGCCCGACGGGCACCGCGACCGTCGGAACGTCCTTCGTGGCACCGCGGACACAGAAGTACTCGATGCCCCCGGCCTCCAGCGCGGCGATGAGAATGTGCAGATTACGGGCCCGGGCGGCCCACGCCGTGGCGCCCTCCACGAGCAGGGCATGCATGTGCCGGCCCTTCACGCGCACCACCCGGCGTGCGGCGGCCGCACTGTGCCGGGGTGCGTTGCGGCGCCCGCCCATCGCCCAGACGACCGTCGCCGACCGGATCGCGTCGACGGAGGTGAGCGAGGACTTCACGGCGGAGCGGAGCGGGGCCGGGACCTTGCGGACGATGCCCCTTCGCGCGCCCGCCGGGATCACGGACCGGTACGCCGAAACGAGCGATCCCGCCTCCGGATTACCGGAACCGACCACGAGGCATCCACCACCCACGCCACTGCGGTCCAACGTCTGCCGCGACCGGGCACCACCTCGTGCCCGGACGACGGACGGTACGAGACCGAAACCTGTCATCCCCACTGAAACCGGCCTCCCCGCTGGACGGTCCCACCCGCTCACCCACGAGCAAGTCACAGAACCTTCACATAAAGAGCCGATCAACGTCCAGTCAGCGAAGTGGATATAAGCGACATATGCCCGTGATGAATCCCACCAGGCGCCCGTACAACCTTTTACGACTCCACGAAAACGCCACATGAAATCGAGGCGACACACCGGTGTCGCCCGGTGTTCCAGGAGGGGCCGTCAGGTCACAGCCGGCGCCAGTGCGGCGAGAGCGTGAGCCCCGGGCCCGGTTCCTGCCGGGCGACGGACACAGCCCCGTCCCGCCCACGGACCGCTACGACGACACGACCGTGCCCGTCGAGGGCGAGCGCGGGATCGCCGACGCACTCCTCGGTGGTGTCCGACCACCAGACGCCGCTCTGCTCCCCCTCGGTACCGCAGACCCCGATCAGCAGAGTGCCGCCCGCCCCGCGTTGAGCGAGAACCGTGCAGTCGTAGCCGTCGAGCGGGGTGCGCAACGCCACGACGGCGCCGTCCCCGGGCTGTCCGCCGACCGGCGTGGGCCAGCCGCCCGCACGGTAGGAGACGACTCCTGCCCCGTTGACATCGGTCCAGTAGTAGGTGAAGCGGTCGGGCGCCGTCTCCAGCGCCGTCACGGAACCGTGCAGAGCCTGGAAGGGCAGGGGCGGAGCGATCAGCAGGGGGCCGTCCGGATCACGTTGACGCCACTGCTGCACCCCGCGATCGGTGGGCGCGAAGACCTCTATGAGCCCGCTCGACGTCACCGACGGCACGATCTCCGCGGCGAGCGCGGAGCCTTTGAGGTCCTGCCAGGCTCCCCACTGGCCGCCCTTCCCCTCGCGGCGCACCTGCAGTCCGCGGCCCGCGTTGCGCGCGAAGACGAAGACCGTCCCCTGCGCGTCGACAGCTCCGGCCGGCGCACCTGCTTTCAGGCACATCTCCCGGTTGCGGTAGAAGTTGCCGAGGGAGCGCCATTCGCCGACGGGGCGGCCGGTCTGGTACTGGACGGCGTGCACGAAGTCCACGGTCGGCCCGTCGGAACCACGGCGCTCGCGCCGCCCGAGGAAGTGCACGTACGAGTCGGCGCCCTGAACGATGGTCAGATCCGTCAGGTCCGCGATCGGAACGAAGTCCGGGCCGTCCCACCGGTCCCCGCCCGGGCTCTGCTGCGTCCAGCGCAACAGACCACCCTCCGCGCGGGCGTAGAGCGCAAGCCTGCCGTCCCTGCCGAGCGGCATCCAGCGGCCACGCGGCGTTCCGCAGACCTGGTGGCGCCCGGACGACGGGGCGAGAGAGGAAGCACTGCTCGCGGAGTCCGATCCTCTTCTCCGCATGACCCGTAACGCCCTCTCCGCTTCACCAGTTCTCCATCGTGCCCACACACGGGGGCCGACGACATCATATGCTCAGCGTCTGACCGCCCTCCGGCGGGGCGCCGACGCCCTCACTGCGGCCGAAACACCCGGACGTACGATCCTCTGTTCTATAGTTCACGCTCAGTCATGCACACACGGACCGGCCACACCCCCCACCCGAGTCCCACGCACTCCACAGCCCACCTCGGGCCACGAGAGAGGACTCGACCACGATGAGCCACGACGCCATATCCCAGGGCACGCAGGAAGATCGTCCGACGTCCCACGGCGGCGGACGGAAGCGTAGAGGGGCCCCTCGCAAGCGCCGCCGCGGTCTAAAGATCACCCTCGGCGTCCTGCTCGTCCTCCTGCTCGCCGGCGGCGGCACCGCCTACTGGATGTACAGCAGCCTCGACGGCAACATCAAGGGCGTCGACATCAACAAGGCTCTCGGTGAGGACCGTCCCGAGAAGCTTCCGACCTCCGGTCAGAATCTGCTCGTCCTCGGTTCGGACTCACGTGCCGGGGCCGAGAACAAGGAGCTCGGCGGGGGCGGCAGTGTCGGCGGGGCGCGTTCCGACACCGCGATGGTGGTGCACATCCCCGAGGGCCGTACGAAGGCCGTGGCCGTGTCCATCCCGCGCGACACCCTGGTGACCCGGCCCGAGTGCACCAAGTCCGACGGTTCGACGATGTCCTCCGCGAACCGCGTGATGTTCAACTCCGTCTACTCGCTGGCCGGTCCGGCCTGTGTGGTCAAGACCGTCGAGAAGATGTCCGGTGTCCGGATCGACCACTACCTGGAGATCAACTTCGCCGGGTTCAAGGACCTGGTCGACGCCATCGGCGGTGTCACGGTCGATGTCCCGCAGGACATCAATGACAAGGCGTCCGGGCTCAGCCTCACCGCAGGCCCGCACAAGCTCGACGGCACCGAGTCCCTCGCCTACGTCCGTACGCGGCACGGCATCGGTGACGGCAGCGACCTCGGGCGCATCGGTCTCCAGCAGCAGTTCATGATGGCGCTGCTGAGCGAGATCAAGTCGCAGGACCTGCTGGGCAGCCCGACGACGACGTACAAGATCGCCAGTTCCGCGACCAAGTCGCTGACGACGGACGAGGGGCTCGCCTCCCTCAAGTCGCTCACCGACTTCGCGCGTTCGATGAACGGGGTCGACCCGTCCTCGATGGAGACGATCATGCTGCCGGTCGCGTACGACAAGCAGGACCCCAACCGGGTCGTGGCGTCCGAGCCGCAGGCCGGCACGCTCTGGAAGGCGATCCGCGAGGACGCCACCATCCCGGAGTCCGCGAAGAAGTCCCCCGCCACCGGCGGCTGACCACGGGTGGTGGCGCGGGGCCGCATACCG
>NZ_JBSHFH010000085.1:0-20608 GCF_053617235.1 Streptomyces sp. NPDC055749
GATCCTTCGAGCCCGCCCGGCGGTTTTCTGTCTCCCGGGCCTCCACTGATGGCCCGTTTAACATGCGATCAGAAGTCAAATGGGGTGATATGGGGCATTGAGCTACTCAATGGATCTCTAGGAGGCACTTCATGCGCGGAGCCACACAAAGCAAGTGGGCCGCATGTGCGGTGGTTGTCGCCCTGGCAGCGACGGCCTGTGGCGGCGGGGACGACGGTGGTGGCGGCGGTAGTGGTGCCGACGGGATCGTGAGCTCTTCCTGGGGCGATCCGCAGAACCCGCTGGAGCCCGCGAACACCAATGAGGTGCAGGGCGGCAAGGTCCTCGACATGCTCGTACGGGGCCTCAAGAAGTACGACGCGAAGACCGGCGAGGCCACGGACATGCTCGCCGAGAAGATCGAGACGACGGACTCTCAGAACTTCACGGTCACCCTGAAGGACGGCTGGACCTTCAGCAACGGAGAGAAGATCACCTCCGCGTCGTTCGTGGACGCGTGGAACTACGGTGCCGCGCTGAAGAACAACCAGAAGAACGCCTTCTTCTTCGCCCAGATCGACGGCTACGAAGAGGCCCACCCCGAGTCCGGATCGGCCTCCACGGACAAGCTCTCGGGCCTCAAGATCGTCGATGACAAGACGTTCACCGTCAAGCTCAACCAGAAGTTCTCCCTCTGGCCGGACACCCTCGGGTACCCGGCCTTCGCGCCGTTGCCGAAGGCGTTCTTCACGGACCACGACGCCTGGCTCGCCAAGCCCATCGGTAACGGCCCGTACACCATCGACGAGTACGCCAAGGGCTCGGCGATGAACCTGCGCAGGTGGGACGACTACCCGGGCGACGACAAGGCGAAGAACGGCGGCATCGACCTCAAGGTCTACACCGACAACAACACCGCCTACACCGACCTGACGGCCGGAAACCTCGACCTTGTCGACGACGTGCCCGCCTCGCAGCTGAAGAACGTCGAGGCGGACCTCGGCGACCGCTACATCAACACCCCCGCCGGCATCATCCAGACCCTCGCCTTCCCGTTCTACGAGAAGGAGTGGGACACCCCCGACGGGGCCAAGGTGCGTCAGGGCCTGTCCATGGCGATCAACCGCCAGCAGATCACCGACCAGATCTTCCAGAAGACCCGCACCCCCGCCTCCGACTGGACCTCCCCGGTCCTCGGCGAGGAGGGCGGCTTCAAGAAGGGTCTGTGCGGCCCCTCGTGCGAGTACGACGCGACGGAGGCCAAGAAGCTGATCGAGGAGGGCGGCGGCATCCCCGGCGGGCAGCTCAAGATCTCGTACAACGCGGACACCGGCTCCCACAAGGAATGGGTCGACGCCGTCTGCAACAGCATCAACAACGCGCTGGGCAACAACAAGGCCTGCGTCGGCAGCCCCGTCGGCACCTTCGCCGACTTCCGCAGCCAGGTCTCCCAGCAGAAGCTGTCGGGCGCCTGGCGGGCCGGCTGGCAGATGGACTACCCGCTGATCCAGAACTTCCTCCAGCCGGTCTACTACACCAACGCCCCGTCCAACGACGGCAAGTGGAGCGACAAGAAGTTCGACGACCTCGTCGACAAGGCCAACGCCGAGACGGACAAGGCCAAGGCGGTCTCCACCTTCCAGGACGCGGAGAAGGTGATGGTCGAGCAGATGCCGGTCATCCCGCTCTGGTACCAGAACGGCAGCGCCGGCTACTCGGACCGCATCGAGAACGTCGCGCTCAACCCGTTCAGCGTCCCCGTGTACAACGAGATCACCGTCAAGTGATCTGACCGAGGCCGGGCCGGCCGGTGCGCACCCCGCACCGGCCGCCCGGCTTCGCAGTCCCCGCTGTCCGCCTGTTCGCCCCGACCCCCGGAGCCCCTCATGGGACGTTATGTGATCCGGCGGCTGCTGCAGATGATCCCGGTCTTCTTCGGCACCACGCTGTTGATCTTCCTCATGGTGAACGTGATGGGTGACCCCATCGCGGGCCTCTGCGGCGACCGCCAGTGCGACCCGGCGACCGCCGCCCAGCTGCGCGCGGAGTTCGGCCTCGACAAACCGGTCTGGCAGCAATACCTCACCTACATGGGCAACGTCTTCACCGGCGACTTCGGCACCGCGTTCAACGGGCAGGAGGTCACCGAACTGATGGCGACCGCCTTCCCCATCACCATCAGGCTCACGATCATCGCGATCTTCTTCGAGATCGTCATCGGCATCAGCCTCGGCGTCGTGACCGGCCTGCGCCGCGGCCGGCCCATCGACACCACGGTGCTCATCCTGACCCTGGTCGTCATCTCCGTACCGACGTTCGTCACCGGTCTGCTGCTCCAGCTCCTGCTGGGCGTCGAGTGGGGGATCATCAAGCCGTCCGTCTCCTCGGACGCCCCCTGGAACGAACTGATCATCCCCGGGCTCGTCCTGGCCTCCGTCTCACTGGCCTACGTCACGCGGCTCACCCGGACCTCGATCGCCGAGAACGCCCACGCGGACTACGTACGCACCGCCGTCGCCAAGGGGCTTCCCCGGCGCCGCGTCGTCGTCCGGCATCTGCTGCGCAACTCGCTGATCCCCGTCGTCACCTTCATCGGTACGGACGTGGGCGCCCTGATGGGCGGGGCGATCGTCACCGAGCGGATCTTCAACATCCACGGCGTCGGATTCCAGCTCTACCAGGGCATCCTGCGCCAGAACTCCCAGACCGTCGTCGGGTTCGTCACCGTCCTCGTGCTGGTCTTCCTGGCGGCCAACCTGATCGTCGACCTCCTGTACGCCGTACTCGACCCGAGGATCCGCTATGCCTGAGCCGCTGTCATCGGACGGAGCGATCTCCCCGGCGGGAGCCGGTGGCGCCATGGACCTCGCCATGGCGGAAGGAGAGACCCTGGAGAAGACCCCGGGAGGCCCACAGGGGACGGGCCCGGCGGGCAAGCCGCGCAGCCTATGGTCCGACGCCTGGCGCGATCTGCGCCGCAACCCCGTCTTCATCATCTCCGGGCTCGTCATCCTCTTCCTGGTGATCATCTCGCTCTGGCCCTCGCTGATCGCGAGCGGCGACCCGCTCCAGGCCAACCTCGACGACGCACAAAAGGGCTCCGAGCCCGGACACCCCTTCGGCTTCGACCCGCAGGGCCGCGACGTCTACACCCGGGTCGTCTACGGCACCCGTACCTCGGTGACCGTCGGCGTCTGCGCCACCCTCGGGGTGGCGCTGCTGGGCAGCGTCCTCGGCGGTCTGGCCGGCTTCTTCGGAGGCTGGTGGGACTCGGTCCTGTCCCGCATCACCGATGTCTTCTTCGGAATCCCCGTCGTCCTCGGCGGCCTGGTCTTCCTCTCGGTGGTCACCAGCTCCACCGTCTGGCCCGTGGTCGGCTTCATCGTGCTCCTCGGCTGGCCGCAGATCGCGCGTATCGCCCGCGGCTCGGTGATCACCGCCAAACAGAACGACTACGTGCAGGCGGCCCGTGCGCTCGGCGCGTCCAACTCCCGGATGCTGCTGCGCCACATCACCCCCAACGCCATCGCCCCGGTCATCGTCGTCGCGACGATCGCGCTGGGTACGTACATCTCGCTGGAGGCGACTCTCTCGTTCCTCGGCGTCGGCCTGAAACCACCGGCCGTCTCCTGGGGCATCGACATCTCCGCCGCCTCCCCGTACATCCGCAACGCCCCGCACATGCTGCTCTGGCCCGCCGGAGCGCTGGCGGTCACCGTGCTCGCGTTCATCATGCTCGGCGACGCGGTGCGCGACGCCCTCGACCCCAAACTGCGCTGAGGAGTCCGCTGCCATGTTGCTCGAAGTGCGCGATCTGCATGTGGAGTTCCACACCCGGGAAGGGGTGGCCAAGGCCGTCAACGGGGTCAACTACTCGGTGGCCGAGGGCGAGACGCTCGCCGTCCTCGGCGAGTCCGGCTCCGGCAAGTCGGTCACCGCGCAGGCCGTCATGGGCATCCTCGACATGCCTCCCGGGAAGATCACCGGAGGGGAGATCCTGTTCAAGGACCGCGATCTCCTGAAACTCAAGAAGGAGGAGCGGCGCAAGGTCCGCGGCCAGGAGATGGCCATGATCTTCCAGGACGCGCTGTCCTCGCTCAATCCGGTGCTGACGGTCGGCGAGCAGCTCGGCGAGATGTTCGTCGTGCACCGGGGCCTGTCCCGCAAGGACGCCAGGGCAAAGTCGATCGAGCTGATGGACCGGGTCCGCATCCCGGCGGCCAAGGAGCGGGTGGGGAACTATCCGCACCAGTTCTCCGGCGGTATGCGCCAGCGCATCATGATCGCCATGGCGCTGGCGCTGGAGCCCTCGCTGATCATCGCGGACGAACCGACGACGGCCCTGGACGTGACGGTGCAGGCGCAGGTCATGGACCTGCTCGCGGAGCTCCAGCGCGAGCTGAACATGGGTCTGATCCTGATCACGCACGACCTGGGTGTCGTCGCGGACGTCGCCGACAAGATCGCCGTGATGTACGCGGGCCGCATCGTCGAGACCTCGCCCGTCCACGACATCTACAAGGCCCCGGCCCACCCGTACACCAAGGGCCTGCTGCGGTCGATCCCGCGCCTGGACCAGAAGGGCGGGGAGCTGTACGCGATCAAGGGTCTGCCGCCCAACCTGCTCCACATCCCGCCCGGCTGTGCCTTCAACCCCCGCTGCCCGATGGCCCAGGACGTGTGCCGCACGGACGTGCCGCCGCTGTACGAGGTGTCCGGGCACCGCCAGAGCGCCTGCCACTTCTGGAAGGAGACGCTCGATGCCCGCTGATCTGCTGTCGAAGGAGCAGGAGGGACCGGCGTACGCGAACGGCGACCCGATCCTGGAGGTCCGCGACCTCGTCAAGCACTACCCGCTCACCCAGGGCATCCTGATCAAGAAGCAGGTCGGCGCCGTCAAGGCGGTCGACGGTGTCTCCTTCGATCTGGCGGCGGGCGAGACGCTAGGCATCGTGGGGGAGTCGGGCTGCGGCAAGTCGACCGTCGCGAAGATGCTGGTGCATCTGGAGCGGCCGACGGCGGGCGCGATCCGGTACAAGGGCGAGGACATCACCAAGCTGTCGGGGCGTGCGCTGAAGGCCGTGCGCCGCAACATCCAGATGGTGTTCCAGGACCCGTACACCTCGCTGAACCCGCGTATGACGGTCGGCGACATCATCGGCGAGCCGTACGAGATCCATCCCGAGGTGGCCCCGAAGGGCAGCCGGCGCCAGAAGGTGCAGGACCTTCTGGACGTGGTCGGTCTCAACCCGGAGTACATCAACCGCTATCCGCACCAGTTCTCCGGCGGTCAGCGCCAGCGCATCGGCATCGCCCGCGGCCTCGCGCTCAACCCGGAGATCATCGTCGCCGACGAGCCGGTCTCCGCGCTCGACGTGTCGGTGCAGGCCCAGGTCGTGAACCTGCTGGACAGCCTGCAGACCGAGTTCAACCTGAGCTTCGTGTTCATCGCCCACGACCTCTCGATCGTCCGGCACATCTCCGACCGGGTCGGTGTGATGTATCTGGGCCGGATCGTCGAGATCGGCACCGACGAGCAGATCTACGAGCACCCCACCCACCCGTACACCCAGGCCCTGCTGTCCGCGGTGCCGGTGCCGGACCCGATGGCCCGTGAGTTCCGCGAGCGGATCATCCTGCACGGCGATGTGCCCTCACCGGCCAACCCGCCCTCCGGCTGCCGTTTCCGTACCCGCTGCTGGAAGGCGCAGGAGCGGTGCGAACTCGAAGTGCCGCTGCTGGCGGTCCCGGCGTCCTTCCGGCTGTCGGAGAGCCCGGCGAGCCACGACTCCGCGTGTCACTTCGCGGAGGAGAAGCAGGTGGTGCCGGGGGAGGGGCAGCTGGACACGCCGCCGGGGCAGGGGCCGGGTCCGGACGTGGAAGCGCCGGGCACGGCCGTCAGGAAGCGGCCCGGGCAGGAGCCGCAGACGCCGGACGCACCGGACACTCCGGGTGACAATCAGTCATAAATGCACACGAAGTTCGTTTACACAGAGGCAACTTGGCTGTCGCGGCACCGATATACGAACGCTCCATGATGGACAGCGTACGGCCGTGCGGGTGCCGTGGACCGGCCGGGGCGTCGTCTTGTCGCCCCGGCCGGTTACCCGTTCCCCTCATGCCCTTTTGGTCCCCTTGTCCAACGGCGGGCCGCGGTGGAGTATCGCTGGGGTGACACTCACACGGGGAGCGAGAATCACCGGGGCCGTCCTCTGTGCCGTGCTCGCGGTGATGGTCGCGGGCTGGGTCGTGCGGGACATCGACACCGCAGGTCATCCACTCGATCTGCTGCGCTACTGGGCGGGTTACGCCGACGCGCGCCCGGACACGCTGCCCACGACCTCGCAGAGCGACCTCGTCCTGTTCGTCGTGTACGTCTTCGCCGCTTTCGCGGCCGTACGCTCGTCGGTCGCCGCGTCGGCGCTCGTCGCCACCGGTCTGGTCACGCTGCTGCTCCGGCTGCCCGGCGTCTGGAACATCGGCGCCTCCTGGATGGACGGGCGGTACGCGGACGAGCTCCGCACCAGGGCGCTGATCGGTACGTTCGTCGCCCTGGCGGCGGCGCTCGCGCTCGTCGTCACCGGAGCGGCCGGCCGCAGGCAGCCGGAGGACTTCTACGAGCCGAGACCCACCAGGCCCGGCACGGGCGCCTGCGCCGTCGCCTTCCTGACACTGGGCGCGGCCGGTGCGGTGATGACCGCCTGGGAGATCCGCCAGGTGCTCACGTTCCCCTCCGCCTTCTACCCGGACTGGTTCATCGGCGGGCCGGAGGTGCGCATGGAGCTGACCGACGCCCCGCCCGGCTGGACCAACGCGACGATCGCGCTGCTCTGTCTGGTCGTGGCGGTCAGCGCCCTGGTCCGCGCGGTCCACACCCGGACCCTCGGCGTGATCGTGTCCGTATTCGTGCTGACGGCCGGGTCGCTCGGTATCGCCCGCGCCCTGCACCACCAACTGCTGGAGCGCTTCGGAGAGCTGGGCACCGAACTCCAGCTCACCCTGCTCTCCTGGTGCTTCCTGGCCGTCGCGGGGGCCGCCGCGCTGATCGCCCTGGCCCGCAGGGGCTTCGAGGACGTGCCCGCCGGCCCGGACCAGGGCTACGGGCAGGGTTACGGCTATCCGCAGGGTCAGGCCCCGGGATACGGCTACCCGCAGGGCCAGGCACCCGGTTACGGCTACCCGCCCGACGGTCCTCCCGGGCAGGGGCCCGGTTACGGCTATCCGCAGGGCGGCGGTTTCGGACCCCCGCCGCCCTCGTCCCCGCCACCGGGCTGGTGACGGGCCCTACACGCCGGTCAGCCCCAGGGACCGCTTGAGGAAGTCGACCTGGAGCAGCAGCAGGTTCTCGGCGACCTGTTCCTGCGGGGTCATGTGTGTCACCCCGCTCAGCGGCAGCACCTCGTGGGGCCGTCCCGCCGCCAGCAGAGCCGAGGACAGCCGCAGGGCGTGGGCGACCACCACGTTGTCGTCCGCGAGGCCGTGGACGATCATCAGCGGCCGTACCCGCTCGGCGGGCTCGGACAGCCCGTCCTCGGTCATCAGGGAGTTGTGGGCGTACACCTCGGGCCGCTCGGCGGGGTCGCCGAGGTAGCGCTCGGTGTAGTGGGTGTCGTAGAGCCGCCAGTCGGTCACCGGGGCTCCGGCGACGGCCGCGTGGAAGACGTCGGGGCGCCGCAGCACCGCGAGCGCCGAGAGGTACCCGCCGTACGACCAGCCGCGCATCGCGACCTTGGAGAGGTCGAGCGGGAAGCGCTCCGCGAGCGCGTGCAGGGCCTCGATCTGGTCGTCGAGGGTGAGAGGGAAGTTGTCCTTGATCGCCTTCTCCCAGCCGGGCGAGCGTCCCGGCGCGCCCCGGCCGTCCGCGACGACCACCGCGAAGCCCTGGTCGGCGAACCACTGGGAGGTGAGGTGGGCGTTGTGCGCGGCGACCACGCGGCGGCCGTGCGGCCCGCCGTACGGGTCCATCAGAACCGGAAGCGGGCCATCCGATTCCTTGTATCCCGTGGGGAGCAGCACGGCGCACGGAATCCGCCGTGCGCCCCCCTCTGTGAGCTGCACGTTCGCGGTGAGAACCGGCTCCTCCGCATACGTCGCAACGGTGGCGATCCGCTTGCCGTCCCGCAGCACGTGCGTGATCCGGCCCGGCCGGTCCGGGTACGCCGAGGCCAGTACGGTCACCCCACCCGAACGGACCGCGGTGTGCACCCCCACCCCCTCGGAAATCCGTTCGATGCCGAGCTCGTTGACCCGGTACACATGGCTCTCACCGGTCTCCGGACCGGCCGCCTCCTCGCCCGCCGTCGCCGCGACGAGGATGTCCGACTCCCCGATGTCCAGCACCGCCTGAATGTGCAACTGCGCCCCGGTCAGCGGCCGGTCGCCGACCGCGAGCACCCGCGCCCCGCCCTCGTCGGCGATCCGCACGAGCCGCCCGTCCGGCGCCCACGCGGGCACCCCGGGGAACAGATCCAGCCACACCGCGTCCTCGTCGACATGGACCGTGCGCGTCGCGCCGCTCTCCGGGTCGACCGCCAGATGCAGCTGACTGCGCTGGTCGCGGGCCTGCACAAGGAGCAGCGGAGCCCCCGCGGACGACCAGTGCACCTCGGCCAGATACGGGTGGCGCGCACGGTCCCACACCACCTCGGTACGGCCCCCGTCCAGATCCATGACGAAGAGCCGCACCTCCGCGTTGGCCGACCCCGCCGCCGGGTACGCCGACTCGGTGGGCCTGCGGTCCGGATGCGCGGGGTCGGCGATCCACCAGCGCTGTACGGCGCTGTCGTCGACCCGCGCCACCAGCAGCCGGTCCGAATCAGGCGACCACCAGAAGCCCCGGGAACGCTGCATCTCCTCGGCCGCGAGGAACTCCGCGAGACCGTACGAGGTGTGCGCGTCCTCCGGCTCCGCGACCGCCCGGTCCCCATCGCCCTCCGCCCCCACGACCCGCAGCGCGCCCCGCGTGACATAGGCGATGTGCCGGCCGTCGGGGGAGGGGCGCGGGTCGATCACCGGACCGGGCACCGGCAGCGCCCGCGCCGTCCCGGCCCGCAGCTCCGCCACGTACACCTTCCCGGAAAGCGCGAACGCCGCCAACTCGGCGGCCCCGTCCACCGCGTAGCCGACGATGCCCGCCGAGCCCTCCCGGCTGCGTTCGCGGCGGGCCCGCTCCTGCGGCGAGAGCTTCTCCGCCGAACCGCCCAGCAGCGCCCCGGGATCGGCGGCGATCCGCTCCTCGCCGGTCGAGGGGTCCAGCACCCAGAGCCGGTTCGTCCGGTCGGTGCCGGACGCCGACCGGAGGAAGATCACCCGCGTCCCGTCCGGTGAGACGGTGAATGCGCGGGGGGCGCCACAGGTGAATCGCTGAGTCCGTGCGTGCTGACGGGGAAAAGACAGCTTCTGCGAGGTCATGGCGACGAACCTAGCTCTGCCCGCCCGTTCCGTGCGCCCCTCGTGCTGCTGTGCCCCGAACAATGCGTTGGCACGGATAGTTATGATCCGTAGCGCTCGGTGGGTAAGAACCTGCTGGCTCCATGTGTGCTGCCCGTCCCGACCGTACTGATGGAGGTGAACCGCCGTGGCACTCTCGATTTCGGCGGTGGTGCTGCTGGCGATCGTCGTCTTCCTGCTGATCCGGAAATCCGGACTGAAGGGCGGACATGCGGTGGTCTGCATGTTGCTCGGGTTCTATCTCGCCAGCTCGTCGATCGCACCCACCATCTCGGAGGTGACCTCGAACGTGGCAGGCATGATCGGGGGCATCAAGTTCTGACCCGTGGGGCGGTCGGTGCACGGTGCCGGCGGCTCGTAGGCTGGTCCCCATGAAGGACCTTCCCGCCCGCCGTCTGCTCCTGGTGCACGCGCACCCCGACGACGAGTCGATCAACAACGGCGCCACCATGGCCAGGTACGCGGCCGAGGGCGCCCACGTCACCCTGGTGACGTGCACACTCGGCGAGGAGGGCGAGGTAATCCCGCCGGAGCTCGCTCACCTCGCCGCCGACCGGGACGACACCCTGGGCGCCCACCGCATCGGTGAACTGGCCGCCGCGATGCGGGAGCTCGGGGTCACCGACCACCGCTTCCTGGGCGGCCCCGGCAGGTACCGCGACTCCGGGATGATGGGCACCGAACAGAATCACCGCCCCGGCGCCTTCTGGGACACCCCCGTGGACGAGGCCGCCGGGCACCTCGTCGAGGTGATCCGCTCCGTGCGCCCCCAGGTCCTCGTCACGTACGACCCCGACGGCGGCTACGGGCACCCCGACCACATCCAGGCCCACCGCGTGGCCACGCGCGCCGCCGAACTGGCCGCCGATCCCGCCTACCGCCCGGCAGCCGGAGCGCCGCACGCGATCGCGAAGATCTACTGGAACCGCGTCCCGCGCCCCGTCGTGGAAGAGGGTTTCGCCCGGCTGCGGGCCGACGCCCCGGACACCTTCCCCGGCATCGCGGCCGTCGACGACGTACCCGGCGTGGTCGGCGAGACGCTGATCACCACCGAGCTCGACGGCTCGGACTTCGCGGAGGCGAAGACCGCCGCCATGCGCGCCCACGCCACCCAGGTCGCCGTGGACGGCTCCTTCTTCGCTCTTTCGAACGACCTCGGGCAGCCCGTCTTCACCACCGAGTACTACCAGTTGGTCCACGGCACCGCGGAACGCGGCGGCGACGTCCGCGAGCGCGACCTCTTCGCCGGGGTACCGGACCCGACAGGCACACCGGGAGCACAGGCATGAACGCCAGGCGTACACGGGCCTCCTCGCACTCCCCGCGCACCAACGCGCCGCCCAGGAGCCCCGAACCCACCGGTCTCGCGGCGCCCCTGAACCCCGCCAGGATCGCCGCCTACGTGGGCCTCGCGGTCCTCGGCGCGTTCGTCGCACTCGCGGGCGCCCTCGTCCAAGCCGCCTGGTTCCCCGGCGGATTGCTCATCGCGCTCGCCTCCTGCGCCGGACTCTTCTACGGCGGCCGGGTGCTGGTGGGCACCCAGCTCGGCGCGCTGGCCCCGGCCGCCGGCTGGCTCATCGCGGTGGTCCTCGTGCTCAGTGGCCGCCCCGAAGGCGACTACCTCTTCGGCGACGAGCTCGGCCTGGCCCTTTTCATGCTCGGCGGGATGGCTCTCGCTGTGATGTGCGCCACCACGTCGCAACTGCCTCAATCAGCCACCAACAGCGGCCGACCTGGCACCTGATGTGCCACGTCCGCTCCCGGAATGCCCCCCGCAGGTGTGATGCCGGAGTGGAGGTTTCACCCGGTGGCGGAGTGTCCGACGGCGGCGGCCAGTATGGTGGTGCGCGCGCCGAGCCGTCCCCTGGCCTGCGGCATGGGGGAAGTACGGGCGGCGGAGCCAATCGGGAGAACCTGCTTTGAGTCGTGAAACTGACAGTTCGTCCTCCGGGCCCCAGGGGCGCGGTGGAGCCGCGTATCCGTCGGGCACGCCGCCGTACGGATCCCGCCAGTATCCGTCGCTCCACCCGTCGCAGGACGGTCCGGAGGCGCCTGGGGAGCCTGCGGAGCCGCCCCGGCCCGAGGAACCCAGAACCGAGACGACGCTGACGACGCGCATCCGGATCAACATCCCCGGTTCGCGCCCGATCCCGCCTGTCGTGATGCGTACGCCGGTGGGTGACGGCGACACGTCCGGCGGCCGTCCGGACGCCGAGCGCACAGGCAGCACGCCGCGCCCCGGCGCGGCCACGCCGTCCGCCTCCGCCGCGAACGGCGCGGGGAGCGGACCCGGCGCGGACGGACGCGACGGCGGCACCGCCGACGAGCCGCCCGCGGACAAGCCGGCCAGGGAGAAGAGCGGAAGCGACTGGTTCGCCCCGCGCAAGACGCCGACGACCACCTCGGTGGCCGGCGCGCCCACCGCCTCCTCCGGCCCGCCCTCCTCCGGCACCCCTGCCGACGGCTCCGGCCAGCCGCCGGTTCCGCCCCGCGCGGACCTGCCGTACTTCTCGGACGCCCCGCAGCGCGCGGGCGACCAGGGTGCACCCCGCCAGGGCGGCAGCGCCCTCGACGGCCTGGGCGCCGAGGCGCCCGGCAGCGCCGGCGGTCCGGGCGGCCCCGGCGGTCCGGGCGGCCCCGGCGGTCCGGGCGGCCAGCGGCCCACGCCGAACCTCGGTGTGCGTACGCCGGGTCCGGCAGGCCCCACGGGCGGTCCCGTCACCGGCAGCTCGTCCCTCACACCGAACCTCGACGGGTTCCACGGCATGGGCCCCGGCCCCGGTGCTCCCGGCGCTCCGGCGGGCGTCCGCTCCCCGTTCGCGCCCGGCCCCGGCGGCGTACCGCCGCGGATGTCCGACGACACAGCGATCCTGACGCCGCAGTCGCCTGCCCCCGAGCCCGCACCCGGCGGCCACGTCTCCGGTGACACGCTGACCAGCGGCATCCCCGTCGTTCCGACGGACTCCCGCTCCCCGTTCGCGCCGGGCCCGGGTGGGCCCGGAGGCGTACGGCCCGACGCGGCGATGGGCAGCGGACCGGGTGTGCCCGGCGTCCCGTCGCCGACTCCCGCGCCCCGCCCCGCTCCGAAGGCCGCCGCGCCCGCGAAGAAGGGCCGCTCCAAGGTGGTCCTGCTCGGCGTGGGCGCCGTCGTCCTGGCCGGTGTCGCGTACGGCGCCGGGCTGCTGCTGAACCACTCCGAGGTGCCCAAGGGCACCACCGTCCTCGGCGTCGACATCGGCGGCGGGACGAAGGAGGAAGCGGTCGGCAAGCTGGACGCGGCTCTCGGCGAGCGGGCCACGGCCCCTCTGGAGCTGTCCGTGGACGGCAAGACGGAGAAGCTCGTCCCGCAGAAGGCCGGACTCGCCCTGGACAGCCAGGAGACGGTCCGCGAGGCTGCGGGCAGCGACTACAACCCGGTCTCGGTGATCGGTTCCCTCTTCGGTGGAGAGCGCCCGGCCGACCCGGTGATCCCCGTCGACGAGGAGAAGCTCGCCGTCGCGCTGACCGACCTGGCGGGCATCTCCGGCACGGCACAGGACGGCACGATCAAGTTCGAGCCGAACAAGGCCATCGCGGTCCCCGGCAGGACCGGCAAGGCGCTGGACGTCAACCAGTCGCTGATCTCCGTACGCGACGCCTACCGCGCCCAGGTCCAGACCGGCGAGGCCGGCGTCGTCGAACTGCCCGTCGCGAGCCGCGAACCGAGCATCACCCAGGCCGAACTGGACCGGGCGATGAAGGAGTTCGCCAAGCCCGCGATGTCCGGTCTCATCACCATCAAGGCCGGACCGAAGCAGATCCAGTTCGGCCCGGCGAGGTCCCTGCCGCAGATCCTGTCGATGAAGGCGATCGACGGCCGACTGGTCGACTACTACGACAAGAAGGCGATCGACACCCTGCTCGACGGTGTCTTCGACGGCGTCATGGCCGTCAAGGGCGACGGTACGAAGCACCAGGTCGGAGCGGACGACGTGGCGCAGGCCATGAAGACCGCCCTGGTCGGCAGGACGGACGCCGAGCGCACGGTCACGATCAACCTCACCGGCAACGGCTGACCGGCCCGCAACACCCCCGTACGACCGCCCCTGTCCGGACCTCCGGCCGGGGGCGGCGTCATGAGCCGGGTATGACACCCTTCCCGTTCACACACCCCGCCGAGGAGGAACTGTGTCGACCAAGTGGACTCTCACGATCGACTGCGCGAACCCGGGTGAGCTGGCGAGATTCTGGGCGCTGGCCCTGGGATACGCCGAGACGCCTCCACCGGCCGGGTACGCCGACTGGAAGGAATGGTTCGTCCAGCACGACATTCCGGAAGAGGAGTGGGACGACGGCGCCTACCTGTCCGATCCGGACGGCACGGGCCCGACCCTTTCCTTCCTCAAGGTCCCGGAGCCCAAGGTCGCGAAGAACCGGCTCCACCTGGACCTGCGGGTCGGCGGGGGACGCGAGACGTCGTGGGAGGTGCGGTGGCCGCGTGTGGTCGCGGAGGTCGAACGGCTCACCGCCGCCGGGGCGACGGTGATCCGCGAGCACGAGATGCAGGGCAGGCCCGACCATGTGGTGATGGCGGACCCGGAGGGTCACGAGTTCTGCGTGGTCTGATCCGTCGCCCGCTCTGCTGCCGGACGGTCGGCCAGGAGCGCGTTCAGCTCCTGATACGGGACCGGCCCGGCGAGCGCGGAGTACGTGCCCGTGGTGAACAGTTCCTGGGCCGCCCGGCGTGCCACCGCGTAGGCGGCCTCGGCCACGGCCGAGCCGAGACTCACGCGGGCCACGCCGAGCTTGCCGAGCTCGGCGACGGACGGCGATCCCGGGCCGGCCAGGACGTTGAGCGGGACGGACAGCCGCTCCGCCAGCGCGGCGATGTCGGCGGGGTCCTGGACGCCGGGTACGAAGATCCCGTCGGCCCCGGCCGCGACGTAGGCGGCCGCGCGCTCCAGCGTCTGCCCGAGCCGGCCGGCGGGGTCGCCGGACGGCCGGAGGTAGGTATCGATCCGGGCATTGACGAACAGGGCCACCCCCGCAGCCTCCGCCGCGGACCGGGCCGCCGCCAGGTACGCGGCCTGCTCCTCCACGGGGCGCAGGGTGCCGGGCCGGTCATGTGCGGCGTCCTCGATGTTGACGCCCACGGCGCCGGCGGCCAGGACACCCCTGATCGTCTCGGCGATCGCGTCCGCGTCGTCGGCGAAACCGCTCTCGATGTCGGCGGTGACCGGGACGCTCACCGAGGCGGTCACGCGGGCGATGTGTTCGAGGGCCCGGTCCCTGGCCAGCTGTCCGCCGTCGGGCATCCCCAGGCTCCAGGCCGCCCCCGCACTGGTGGTGGCGACCGCGGACGCGCCGGCGTCCTCGGTGAGGCGGGCACTGGCGACGTCCCACGCGTTGGAGAGAAGGAGCGGAGTGGTGCGGTGGTGCAGTTCGTGGAAGGCCAGAGCCTTGCTGCGCAGATCGTTCATGGTGCAACTTCACCAGCCCGGGACGGTCCCGTCTCGCGGATTTCCGACACGACCGTCGTGACCGGCATGAGTGCGAGAGAGCGGGACGGTGTCGGCTACTGGGTGGTGGAGGCGTAGGCGAAGAGCCCCACGACGCCGACCACGCAGACGATGACGACCCAGGAGGTGAAGCTCGTATGTCTCTGCTTTCTCGCCTTGCGCGGTCTCTTCCCCTTGCCCCCCTCACCGCTCTGCCCGGCCGCCTGACCCCGTACCGGCCGGCTCGGCTCCGCGGCGGCGTCGGCCAGCAACCGGCGGCACGTCGCCGCCAGTTCGCTCGTCCCGGCGGAGAGGCTCACGATCTGCTCCGAACGCGCGGGTGCGGTGGTGCCCCCGTCGAGGATGCGGCCGACCCGTATCAGGGCCTCGTTCCGGCCCCCGGTCGGAGCGAGGCTGATCCAGCGCTGGACGTGCTCACCACGGATGACGAAGCCCCCGCCCCGCTCCCGGTACACGGTGTGTTCCCGCCACAGGACATTGGCCAACTCCGTGGCCGTCTCCCTGAGTTGCGTATACACGTCCTCCCCCTTCACAGTGCCCCAGAATCGAACAAGCACATGACTTTAGCCACATGGGCACGTCATCGCCGAGCCGGGTCCTGACGGGACGCGCGGAATCCGGCTCATCGGTCACGCCTAGAATCCGCCGATGACCGGCAACGAACCACGACTCACCGTCCTGGGCAGCGCGACGCCCTTCCCCAGCGTCGCCAACGCCTGCTCCGGCTACCTGCTTTCCGCCGGGGGCACACATGTGTGGATGGACGCGGGTACGGGAACGCTGGCCGAGCTCCAACGGCACATCACGTTCGAGCAGGTGGACGCCATCTGGATCTCGCATCTGCACGCGGACCACACCGCGGACCTGCTCACCGCCTTCTACGCCGCGCTCTACTCCGGCATCCGGCTCCCCACGCCGATCCCGCTGTACGGTCCGCCGGGCATCGCCGGCCGGCTGGCCCACTTCCTCACCAACTCCGCCCGGCGCAGCCCCATCGAGTCGGCCTTCGACGTGCACGAACTGCACGACGGGCACCGGGTGCGGATCGGCCCGCTCGAACTCACCAGCGCCGCCGTCGTACACGGCATGCCCGCCTTCGCCGTGCGCATCGAGGACATGGGCGCGGAGGGCGGCGGAGTGCTCGTCTACTCAGGAGACACGGCCCCCTGCGAGTCCCTGGTCGAACTGGCCGCCGGATGCGACGTGCTGCTGTGCGAGGCGGACAGCAGCACGGTGACGGCCGACGAGCCGCGTGTGCACCACACCCCCGAGGAAGCGGGGGCGACCGCACGCCGCGCCGCCGCTCACCGGCTCGTGGTGACCCACGTGGGCCCCGGCCTGACACCCGAGGACGCGGTGTCACGCGCGGGTGCCGTATACGGCGGACCGGTCGAACACGCAGCTCCGGGAAGCTCGTTCGCGATACGCCGGGCGGCGGCCGGGTAGCGTGTCAGCCGTCGAGATCGACCCGTACCGTCAGCAGATTCGTCCCGACCACCCGGACGGTGGCGCTGTTGAGCCGCGGCAGCGCCCGCAGCCGCGCCCGGGGGTCGTCGTCCGGGAGAAGACCGGCAGTGCCCGCGTACCACCGCCGTCCGATCCGGACCCGGACCCGCGGGTCCGCCTGGATGTTCCGCACATACTGCGACTTCTCGCCGAACTCCGAGACGATCCAGAAGGTCTGCCCGACACGGCGTCCGCCGACCGGTGTGCGCCGGGGCAGCCCGGACTTCCGTCCTGTCGTCTCCAGGAGGCACTGCAGGGGCAGCCGGGTGGAGAGCGGGTTCACGACACGCCTCTGGAGCGTCGTGACGGCCCGGAACTTGAGCTCGCGGTAGCGCGACATACACGGTCCTCCCTGTTGCAGACTTCCTGACTGATCCGAACGACAGGCCCTAGGGCCTGTCCGGCGGATCATGGCCGGGGCCACGGCGTCTGGCACGGCACCTCGCGGCGTTGCCGAACCGCCCGAATAGCTCCGCTATTAGGACGCTCCGGCGCCTTGCGATGCACCGCACCAGACGCCGCGCCCTATCCGACCCTGATCCGCCGGACAGGCCCTAGTTCAGCATCGCCCTGGCCGCGTGCGCGCGGCGCCTGACCGCGTCCGCCGTCGCCGGCTCGACCGCCTCGACGATCTCCGCGTACTCCTCCATCTCCGCGGCCCCGCGCAGGAACTCCCCGCGCTGTACGAGGAGCTGGGCCCGCTCGTAGCGCAGTCTCGCCGGATGGGCGGGCAGCAGCAGGGACAGTTCGAGCGCCCACAGCGCCACGTCCGTGCGCTCGGGGCGGGCCGCCGCCCAGGCCCGGATGTTGTTCAGGATCCGCAGCACGATCTCCACGGGACTCGCGGGCACCAGCATCGACGGCTCCAGCGGCGCTCCGGTCGCCCCGGCCACGAGCAGCTCCGCGTCCTGTCCGCTCAGCGGCGCACCGCCGGCGAACGGGTCGGCCAGCACCCGTTCCTCAGGATCGCCGAAACCGACCACGAAGTGGCCGGGAAGCGCCACCCCGTACACCGGTGTGCCCGCCCGCCTGGCGACCTCGATCCAGACCACGGAGAGCAGGATTGGCAGTCCGCGCCGCCGCCGCAGCACCTGCTGGAGCAGGGAGGACTCGAGCCGCTGGTAGTCGCGCGGAGAGCCGGCGAAGCCGCAGCGCTCACCGAGCAGCTCGGCGAGCACCGAGGCCCAGGAGCGGGCGCCGCGCGTCCCGTAGGGGAGCAGTCCTGCCAGCCGGTCCAGTTCGATCTGTGCGGCGTCGATGCCGTACGGGTCCGGGGCCGGGGCATCGCCCGGCGCCGCCGGGACCGCCTCGGCGCCCACCAGCAGGCAGAGCAGCGCGAGGTCCGGCCGCTCGGCGCGTACCTCGTCGGCGAACTGCCGCCGCCGGCCGGCCTCGTCCGATTCCTGAGCGCTCATGTTCGACCCGTACCCCTGCTACGCGGACCGGAAGTGGTGGTACCGGTGGTGGGCGGCGAAGCCCATGCCCTCGTACAGCGCATCGGCCGCTCCGTTGTCCGTCTCCACCTGGAGCCACGCAGCCGACGCCCCCTCGTCCAGCGCCTTGCGGGCCAGCGCGGTCATCACGGCCGTCGCGAGGCCCCGGCGCCGGTGCTCAGGATCCACCTCGACCGCCATGAAGCCGGCCCAGCGCCCGTCCACCACGCACCGGCCGATCGCCGCAGGGGCCGTGGTCCCGGCGGCTCCCGGCACGGAGGCGAACCACACGGAGGGCCCGCTGTTCAGGACCGCGAGCACCTCGGGCCCCGGGACGTCGAAGCGCTGGTACGCGGACAGCCACGCCGCGTCGGTCTCGCGGCTCAGCCGGACCTGCCCGGTGTCCGCGTCCCGGTCGCCGATCGGGGCCAGCGCCGCGACGCGCACCTCGGCGGACACCTCACGCTGCCAGCCGCGCCGCTCCAGCTCCGCGCACAGCTGCTCCTGCGTGCCCTCAGCGCCGGTCGCGGTCTGGATGTAGGCGGGCAGCCGGCGGGCGGCGTACCACTGGCGGACGCGGTCGAGCGCCTCGTCGAGCGGAAGGCCCGGATCGCCCAGCGGGAGTACGGAGTTGGCGCGCCGGGTGAACCCGTTCGCGGCGCGCAGCCGCCAGTCGCCCAGCGGTTCGCTCTCCAGCGGCTGCCAGGCGCGGGCGGTGATCCGCGCCAGCTCGTCGAACGAGGCCGCGGGACCCCGGCGGCGGGCCGGGGCGGACGGGACGACCTTGCCGGCTACCAGAGACGATTCCGCGATGTGGACGGTTTCCCCACTCTTCGGTGTGATCGACAGCACGTTATCGTTCCATGATGTGAGAACGCCGACCGTGTCGGTGAACTTCAAGCCAGCCTCGGCGTTGGCCGATCGTCGCCGTACCGAAACGCGTTTGCCCACGTCAGCGGGGGTGATGCGGACCTCCAGCCGTCCGCCGATGGTGAATTCCACAGCTCTGTCCGCCCCTCCTGTTCGGATCGTGCCCGGGAACGGAGATACTAGGTGCGGGCATCGACGACGCCGCGCTCCCGCGCGAGAGCCAACGCCCTACCGAGGAGGAACGACAGCGTGACCTACGTCATCGCGCAGCCTTGTGTCGACGTAAAGGACAAGGCCTGCATCGAAGAGTGCCCCGTCGACTGTATCTACGAGGGCTCCCGGTCCTTGTACATCCACCCGGACGAATGCGTCGACTGCGGAGCGTGTGAGCCGGTCTGTCCGGTCGAGGCCATCTTCTACGAGGACGACACCCCGGAGGAGTGGAAGGACTACTACAAGGCCAACGTGGAGTTCTTCGACGACCTCGGTTCGCCCGGTGGCGCCTCCAAGCTCGGCCTGATCGAGCGCGACCACGCGTTCATCGCCGCGCTGCCGCCGCAGAACGGCTAAGTCCCGCGCCGCACGTGCGCCGCCCGGTCCCGTACGGCTTGTCACCGTGCGGGACCGAGCTGTTTCCAGGCCCGGCCCGCTTTGATCCACGTACGAGAAAGCAGAGATCAGTGTCTGCCGCAGTCTCCTCCCGTCTCCCGGTCTTCCCCTGGGACAAGCTCACGCCGTACAAGTCGACCGCCGCCGCCCACCCGGACGGCATCGTGGACCTGTCCGTCGGCACGCCCGTCGATCCGGTGCCGGAGCTGATCCAGCGGGCGCTCGTCGCAGCGGCCGACAGCCCCGGCTACCCGACGGTATGGGGCACCGAGGCTCTGCGCGACGCGCTCACGGGCTGGGTGGAGCGGCGCCTCGGCGCGGTCTCCGTGGGGCACGAGAACGTCCTGCCGGTGGTGGGCTCCAAGGAGCTGGTGGCCTGGCTGCCGACCCAGCTGGGTCTCGGCGCGGGCGACAAGGTGGCCTACCCGCGGCTCGCCTACCCGACGTACGAGGTGGGCGCCCGGCTCTGCGGCGCCGAGCCCGTCGCGTACGACGACCCGACCGAGCTGGACCCCGCAGGACTGAAGCTGCTCTGGCTCAACTCTCCGTCCAACCCGACGGGCCGGGTCCTGGCCAAGGACGAGCTGATCCGGATCGTCGCCTGGGCGCGCGAGCACGGTGTGCTGGTCTTCAGCGACGAGTGCTACCTGGAGCTCGGCTGGGAGGCCGAGCCGGTCTCCGTGCTCCACCCGGACGTCTGCGGCGGTACGTACGAGGGCATCGTCGCCGTCCACTCGCTCTCCAAGCGTTCCAACCTCGCCGGATACCGTGCGGCGTTCATCGCGGGCGACGCGGCCGTCCTGGGCGAGCTCCTGCTGATCCGCAAGCACGGCGGGATGATGGCGCCGGCCCCGGTCCAGGCGGCCACGGTCGCCGCGCTCGGCGACGACGCGCATGTCGCCGAGCAGCGCGTCAGGTACGCGGAGCGGCGTACGGCGCTGCGCGCGGCGCTGGAGGCGCACGGCTTCCGGATCGAGCACAGCGAGGCGAGCCTCTACCTGTGGGCGACGCGCGACGAGCCGTGCTGGCAGACCGTGGCGTACCTCGCGGAGCTCGGCATCCTGGTGGCGCCGGGCGACTTCTACGGGCCCGCCGGTGACCGCTTCGTGCGGGTGGCGTTCACGGCGACGGACGAGCGGGTGGCGGCTGCGGTCAAGCGGCTGTCCTGACCGCACGGAGCACCGCACGGAGCACCGCACAGAGCACCACACAGCGAAGGGCCTCGGGAGTGCGCACGCCCCGGGCGGGGGCTTATAAACAAAA
>NZ_JBSHFH010000086.1:0-19655 GCF_053617235.1 Streptomyces sp. NPDC055749
GCCGTCGCCACCGTGGCGGCGGCGCCCTCGCCGCGCAGCCGGCCCAGCAGCAGGTCCACCGCGTCGGACGCCGCACGGTCCAGATGAAGGTCGACGGCGGTCAGCGGCGGTTCGCAGGTGCGGGCACGCAGTCCGTCGTACCGGGTGACGACCATGACGTCGTCCGGTACGGACCGCCCGCTGTCCCGGATCGCCCGCACCGCGCCGACCGCGAACGCGTCCACCAGCGCGCAGACCGCGTCGATCTCTGGGTATTCGGCCAGCAGGGCGGCGCAGCATTCGTACCCTGCCTGCTCGCCGCCCGTCTCCGGTGCGCTCGCCACGACGGGCACCCAGCCCAACTGCTCGGCGACCCGCTCGTATGCCGCGAGCGCGTCGACCGATGAATGCCGTGAACCGGAGCCGATG
Organism: Streptomyces sp. NPDC055749; assembly: GCF_053617235.1. NCBI lineage: Bacteria > Bacillati > Actinomycetota > Actinomycetes > Kitasatosporales > Streptomycetaceae > Streptomyces > Streptomyces sp. NPDC055749. The sequence continues at coordinate 409 of NZ_JBSHFH010000086.1, forward strand.
ATCAGCGCGGGCCGTCTGGCACCCTGCTCGTGCAGATGCGCCAGCAGCAACTCGGCGACGAGTCCGCCGCGCAGATCGACGTACGGCGACGTGTCCTCCGGCGACACCGGCCTGCCGAGCGACACGTAGGGCAGGCCGCGCTCCCTCAACTGGGCCGCAGCCGCGTCGTTCACATCCGGCTCGACGACGATGGCCCCGTCGATGTCGACGGAGTACAGCGCGGATCCGGACTGCGCGGGCGGCACGAGGACGAGCGCGTAGTCGTGCAGCAGGGCGCTTTCCGCGGCTGCTGCTGCGATCTCCATGTAGAAGCCGAGCCGCGACGGCCCACCGGCCACCGCGAACGGCATCGAAGAGGCGAGCGCGATGGCCTTCGCCTGCCCCCGGCGCAGCCTCTGGGCACGGAGATTCGGCCGGTAACCGAGCTCGGCGGCAGTCTGCTTGATGCGCTCCCTGGTCCGCGGATCGACCTTTCCGAGCCCGTTGAGCGCATGCGAGACCGTCGTACGGGACACCCCGGCGACACGTGCGACGTCGGCGATCGTCGGTGGCCTGGAGGCGGGACCGGAATCGGATGTTCGCATCGGCGGACGCTCCATGCGTGCTGAGGACGGGGACACCTCTATCTTCGCCGATCTCGGGGCAGCCCTGGTGCGGCCACGGCCACAGGGCCGATTTCCGGCCGCACCAGGCCCGAGTGCTGGTCAGGGTCTGACCGTCTTCACCTTCTTGTCGGCGCCGTTCACGCGGACGGTGACATTGCTCTGGTTCCGTGCCCGGTCGGCCACGATCCTGTAGGACGTGACCTTGCCGTCCTGCCACTCACAGCTGACCTCGTAACCGCCACGGGCGCGGAGCCCGGTGAAGGAACCCTTGGCCTTCCACTCGTCCGGCAGGGCGGGCAGCAGGTGGATGACCCCGTTGTGGCTCTGCAGGAGCATCTCCGCGACAGCGCCCGAGATACCGAAGTTGCCGTCCATCTGGAAGGGCGGGTGGTTGCAGAAGAGGTTGGGCAGCGTGTTGTAGGTCAGCAGCCCGCGCAGCATGATCCGGGCGCGGTGCCCGTCACCGAGGCGGGCGAAGAGGGCTGCCCGCCAGGGCCAGGTCCACGAGCGGCGGCTGTCGCCCGACACCGTTCCGGCCGTGAACGGGACGCCTTCCTTCTCGCCGCACCGTGCCTTCAGCGAGACGAGGGCGGCTGCCGCGAAGTCGGGGTTCTTCGGTGTGATCTGGCGGCCCGGGTACACCGCGAAGAGGTGCGAGGTGTGGCGGTGGATGTCGGTGGGGCTGTCGATGTCCTCCTGCCACTCCTGCAGTTGACCCCACTTGCCGATCTTGTTCGGCGCCAGGCGTGCCTGCATGTCGGCGACCTTCGCCCGGTAGGCGGGATCCGTGTCGAGCGCCGCCTCGCAGTCGAGGTAGTTCTGGAACAGGTCCCAGATGATCTGCTGGTCGTACATGACGCCGTCCTCGCGCGGCCCGTGCTCGGGGGACCAGCCGTTGGGCGCGACGAGGAGTCCGTCCTCGCGCTCCTTGAGCTCGTCCTCCCAGAACTCGCAGATCTCCTTGATCATCGGGTAGGCGACGGTCCGGAGGTAGGTCATGTCCTGGGTGAACGCCCAGTGCTCGTACAGGTGTTGTGCGTACCAGGCGCTCGCGACGGTGTTCCATTCCCAGGCGTTCCCACCGAAGATGCTCTGGCTGGTGCGGGCGGTCCAGCCGCGTGTGTCCTTGCCGAAGGCGTTGCGGGTCGCCACGCGGCTGGGCACCGCCACCTGCCTGATGAACTCGACGAGCGCCTCGTGGCACTCCGGGAGGTTCGTCGTCTCGGCCCCCCAGTAGTTCATCTGGACGTTGATGTTGGTGTGGTAGTCGGAGGCCCACGCCGGCTGGTTGTTGTCGTTCCAGAGACCCTGGAGATTGGCGGGCAGCCCGTTCGGGCGGGAGGAGCTGATCAGCAGGTACCGCCCGAAGTCGAACATGGTCTGTTCGAGGGTCGGGTCCTGCCCGCCCCCTGCGTAGCGCGCCAGCCGTGCGTCGGTCGGCAGGGCGACGACGGCGTCGTCGGACGTGCCCCAGGCGACGGCGACACGGTTCATGACGGCGCGCATCTCGCTGGTGTGCTCGTCGCGCAGGGCGTCGTAGGTCCGGGCGGCGGCCGTGGCGATTGCCTTGGCGACGAGCGGCTCCGGAGCGGCGCCCCGCCACCCGGCGGCTGCGTCGAGCTTGTAGTCGGTACGGGCGTCGAGGAGAAGGGTCAGGGTCGTGCAGCCGCTGAAGCGGAGCAGCTGCCCGTCGGCGCTGAACTCGCCGTCGGTGTGCACGGCCTCGACGGTGCACGCGTGCTTGAGGCCGTTGCCCATGACACCGCGGAAGGCGATCCGCCCCGCGCCGGCGTCGACGGTCGTGGGGGAGTCCTCCTGTCCGGACGTCAGGGAGATCGCTCCGGAGAGGCCCTGCGTGCTGTCCGATGTGTACCGCAGGACCATGACGTCGGCGGACCGGCTCGCGAAGGCCTCCCGCAGGACGCGCCGCCCCGGTGCGCCGAAGCGGGTGACGTGGACACCCTCGACGAAGTCGAGGGTGCGCTGGTAGTCGACGACCGCGCGCTGCGTGCGTGTGTCGAAGTCCTTGCCCTCCAGGGCGATCTCCGCGATCTGGAAGCCGGCGGAGTTCGCCCCGGGGGTCAGGGTGAGCCGGTAGGTGCGGTAGGCCGTGGTGTTGGTGAGCTGGAAGGTCCGGGCCTCGCCGCGGCCGGCGAAGGGTGCCCCGGGGTTTCGCGTGTCGAGGGTCACCCAGGCGGCACCGTCCTGCGATGCCTCAAGCACCCAGCCCTTCGGGTCGTCGTGCGGACGGTCCGGGGCGGTTGTCAGGGTGTACGCGGTGACGGCGGACTTGCGGGGGAGGTCGATCTGCCAGACGACCGCCGGTGCGGCGCCGTCGACCCGCCACACGGTGGCCGGATCACGGTCCACCGAGCTTGATATGTCCGTGGTCCCGGACCCGGTCCCGGACCCCTCGGCGTGCCCGCTCGGCGACGACAGGTACATCGAACCGCGCCCGCCGAGGTCCACGCCGGACAGACCGATCTCGCCCACCTGGAAGTGGCTGACTCCCGCCTTGGGGGCGAAGTCGAACCGGAAGTACCGGTAGGCCGTGGTGCCGGCGCAGGTGAATTCCTTCGTCTGGAGGCGGCTCTCGAACGGCGTCGCCAGGGAGCGGCTGTCCAGCGCGGTCCAGGTGGCGCCGTCGGCGGAACCGGAGAGCGTCCACTGCTGCGGGTCGCGCTCGGGGACGTCGTTGGCGCTGGTCAGACGGTAGGACCCGACCGCGACGGCGTCGGGCAGCTCGACCTGCCACTGCACCTTCGGGCCGGGCCCCACGACGCACCACTTGGTGCGCGGGTCGCCGTCGCTGGTCTTGTCGACACCTTCCGAGGGGGAGGTGTCGTACGGTCCCCCGGGGGCCGTGACCTTCGGGCGAGCGGCGAAGGTGACGACGAGATCACCGAAGTTCCGGTACGAGCCGAAGCCGGTCATCCCGGTGTCGAACTCGCCGTCCGGCTTGCCGGCGAGAGCGTTGTCGTAGTTGTTGACGCCACCCCACAGGCTCTGCTCGTTGAACTGGACGCGCTCCTGGTCGGGGTCGGCGAAGAGCATGCCGCCGAGTCGGCCGTTGCCGATGGGCAGGGCCTGCGACTGCCAGTCCATGGCAGGGACGGGGTACTTCAGCGCCTTGCGTGACAGCTTCGGCCACTGGACGGCCGTCGGCGCGGCCGTCGCGGCGAACGCCTGGCCCGCAGGGGTTCCGCCGGCCAGCTGAGTGAGCAGCGGTGCGAGGGCGAGGGCACCGCCGAACTTGAGGATGCTCCGTCGCTGCGGCTGGGAATCTTTGGGCACGCTGAGACCTCTCGACATATTGATCGGTTCTTTTGCGAAGATTGGCGGGAGCCGCAGCGCTGACCGCAGCGGTTTCGCCATTTTCACGGGGAATAGATCGGGTGTCTAGGGGTGTGCAGTGCCGACTCAAGTGGCAGCGGTGGGCCGGATGCCGGAGCCTGGAGGGGAAGTGGTCCAGGGCTGGAGGCGCCGTGAGCATCCCGGACTCCGTAGCGGCAACCGACCACGACGTCCCGTGGCCGGGCAGGATGCTGCGTCTGCCGGGCGTGTACAGCCCACAGGCCGACAGCCTGATGCTGGCGGCCGCCATGCGACGCGAGGGCATCGGTCCCGGCATGGAGGTCCTGGACCTCTGTACCGGCAGCGGCCTGCTGGCGATCCATGCCGCCCGGCTGGGCGCCCGGGTCACCGCCGTGGACATCAGCCGCCGTGCCGTCGCATCGGCCCGGCTGAACGCCGCCCTCGCCCGGCTGCCCGTGTCCGTGCACCGGGGCGACCTGCTCTCGGAACTGCGGGGCCACACGTTCGACGCGGTCGTCAGTAACCCCCCGTATGTCCCCGCCCCGAGCCTGTCCGTACCGCGACGGGGTGCCGGCCGCGCCTGGGACGCCGGGCTCGACGGCCGGATCGTGGTGAACCGGATCTGTGACGCCGCCCCGGCCTCATTGCGTCCCGGCGGACTGATGCTGATCGTCCACTCGGTGCTCAGTGGCCCCGAAGAGACCGTTCGCCGGCTCTCGGACGCCGGGATGGAGGCTTCCGTCAGTGACCGTATGGCCATTCCGTTCGGGCCCGTGACCCGCGGGCGACTGGCCTGGCTGCGCCACCGCGGACTGCTGCCGACCCACACCGAGCAGGAGGAACTGGTGGTGATCCGTGCCCGCAAGCTCTGAACCGCCGCGTCGCGTGGTGGTGGAACGAGACGGCCCGGTCCTCGTCGAAGGCCCGGTCGAAGTGACGACGGACGACGGACGGGTAGTGGTGTCCGAACGCTTCGTCGTGGCGATCTGCACCTGCCGCCGCAGCCGTATCCACCCCTGGTGCGACACCAGCCACCGCAGCCGGAAACCTGCCGAAGGAGCTGAGGACACCCCACCGTGACACCGACCCCTCTCGCGCTCCGCGACGCCGGAGAACCCGCACTCCCGGAGGCGCGCGGAGCGCTCTCGGAGCGCGTCCTCGCGACCCTGGCCGGACGGCCGAGCGTGCTGCCCCCGGACGAGGAGACCGGTCGCGCCGACCCGTACGGCGAGGATCTGCAACTCCTGCTGTACGTCCTCTACGAGCTGCACTACCGCGGCTTCGCGGAGGCGGACGAGAGCCTTGAATGGGACCCCGCACTGCTCGCGGTGCGCGCCGCCGCGGAGGGCGCCTTTCTCCGTGCGCTGCGCGAGGGAACATCGGGCGGAGCGGACGTGGCGGCGGCGGTGGACTCACTGCTCCTGGAACCCGCGGCCGGCGACGCGCGCAGCGTCAGCCACCACCTCCAGCGGGAGGGAACGCCCGAACAGCTCCGTGAGTACGCGGCGCTGCGCTCGCTCTACCACTTGAAGGAGACCCGCATCTGTGGGTGGTGCCGAGGCTCAGGGGCCGGGCCAAAGCGGCCATGGCCGCCGTCGAGTACGACGAGTTCGGAGCGGGCCGGGCCGAGAACATCCACGCCCGGCTGTTCGCCGATCTGATGGCGGACCTCGGGCTGAACACGGCGTACGGCGGCTACCTCGACGTCGTACCCGCCCAGGCCCTCGCGACCGTGAACCTGATGTCCCTGTTCGGACTGCACCGCAGGCTGCGCGGCGCGCTGGTCGGGCATTTCGCCACCGTGGAGATCACCTCGCCACCCGGCTCCCGGCGGCTGGCGCAGGCCCTGCGCCGTACCGGAGCGGGCGCTGCCGCGCAGCGCTTCTACGACGAGCACGTGGAGGCCGACGCGGTCCACGAGCAGGTGGTCCGCCGGGACGTGATCGGCGGACTGCTGGAGGACGAGCCCCGGCTCGCGCCGGACGTCGTCCTCGGTATCGAGGCCACCGGACTGCTGGAGGGCCGGCTCGCCGAACACCTGCTGGCGAGCTGGCGCGGCGGGCGTACGGCGCTGCGCTCGCCGCTCCCCGCCTGCCCCTGAGCTACCGGCCGGACCGGGTCCGGACGCGCCTCGGGCCTCTCGTTCGGACCGGGTGCCGGTGCGGCATGATCCGAACGAGAGGCCCGAGGGGTCTCGTACGTGACGAGTGGGTCAGGCGCGCGGTTCGCCGGCCTGGGCCTCGCGCTCCGCGTTCTTCTCCTTGATGCGGACGGTTTCCTTGCGGACCTCGGCCTGGGTCGCGCGCTCCTTCTGCAGCCACTCGGGGCTGTCGTTCTTGAGCGCGTCGATCTGCTCCGTGGTGAGCGCCTCGGTGACACCGCCACGGGCGAGGCCCGAGATGGAGATGCCCAGCTTGGCCGCGACCACCGGGCGGGGGTGCGGGCCGTTGCGACGCAGTTCCAGCAGCCACTCGGGCGGATTTGCCTGGAGCTCACTCAGCTCGGTGCGTGAGACGACACCCTCCTGGAACTCGGCGGGGGTGGCTTCGAGATACACACCCAGCTTCTTTGCCGCGGTTGCGGGCTTCATCGTCTGGGTGCTCTGGTGCGACGTCATGGTGTCAAGAGTATCGAGCATGTGCGCTACCTCCGACCACGACCGGTAGCCTGGCCGTGTGACAAGCCCGGAAGCACGCCCTTCGTTCCGGCTCGCGTACGTTCCGGGAGTGACGCCCACCAAGTGGGTGCGTATCTGGAACGAGCGACTGCCCGACGTCCCGCTGACCCTGGTCGCGGTATCCCCCGCCGAAGCCCCCGACGCGCTGCGGGGCGGTGACGCCGACGCCGGTTTCGTACGGCTGCCCATCGACAGGACGGCCCTCAGCGCGATCCCGCTCTACACCGAGACGACCGTCGTCGTGGTCCCGAAGGACCACCTCGTCGCAGCGGTGGAAGAGGTGTCCGCCGCGGATCTGGCCGATGAGATCGTGCTGCATCCCCTCGACGACACCCTCGACTGGGAAGCCGGTCTGCCGGGGAAGCCCGCGATCGAGCGCCCCGCCACGACGGAGGACGCGATCGAGCTGGTGGCGGCCGGAGTGGGCGTGCTCGTCGTCCCGCAGTCGCTCGCCCGTCTGCACCACCGCAAGGACCTCACCTACCGGCCCGTCCTGGAGGCCCCCGAGTCACGCGTCGCCCTGTCGTGGCCGGAGGAGGAGACCACCGAACTGGTGGAGGAGTTCATCGGGATCGTCCGCGGGCGGACCGTGAACAGCACACGCGGCCGGACGCCGACCCCGCCGCAGCCGAAGGGCAAGCGCGCCGAGGCCGCGGCCGCCAAGCGGAAGCCCGCCGGAGGCAAGCCGTCGGCCGCCAAGAACCCCCGGAGCGGTTCCGCGAGTGCCAAGGGCGCCAAGGGCGCCAAGCGAGGCAAGCCCCGCGGCCGGTAGGAACCGGCAGAGCGGACGATTGCCCGGCCCGTCCGGAAGGCATGGTGACGGGTCTAGGAACCTGTCATGCACCGCGCTACCCTCCGCCGCATGATTTCCACGGTTGTCTGGGGTACCGGCAATGTCGGCCGCGCTGCCATCCGCGCCGTCGACGCCCATCCGGCACTGGAACTGTCCCACGTGCTCGTCCACGACCCCGCCAAGACCGGCCGCGACGCGGGCGATCTCGGCGGCCTCGGCCGCGACCTCGGCGTCGCCGCGACCGACGAGATCGGCGCGGTACTGGCCGCCCGGCCCGACGCCGTCGTGTACGCGGCCTCCGGCGACATCCGCCCCGACGAGGCACTCGCCGACATCTGCCGGGCGATCGGCGCGGGAGCCGTCGTCGTCACCCCCGCGGTCTACGGGCTCTACGACCAGCTGAACGCCCCGCCGGAGCTGCGGGAACCCGTGCTCGCGGCCATCGCCGAAGGCGGGGGCTCGCTGTTCGTCTCCGGCGTCGACCCCGGCTGGGGCAACGATGTCCTGCCGCTGCTGATCAGCGGCCTCGGCTCCGTGGTGGACGCCGTCCGCTGCCAGGAGATCTTCGACTACTCCACGTACGAGCAGGAGGAGTCGGTCCGCGACCTGATCGGTATGGGCCGGCCGATGGACTACGAGCCACTGATGCTCGCGCCGTACATTCCGACCATGGTGTGGGGCGGACAGATACGCCTGATGGCCAGGGCCCTCGGTGTCGAACTCGACGAGATCCGCGAGACCATGCACCGGCGTCCGCTCGAAGCCACGGTGAGCACCAGGACGATGGGCGACTTCGAGGCCGGTATGCAGGGCGCGGTGCGGTTCGAGGTCCAGGGCATCGTCGGGGGCGAACCCCGCATCGTCATCGAGCACATCACCCGTATCCATCCGTCCTGCGCGCCGGACTGGCCGACGCCGCCCGACGGCGACGGGGCACACCGCGTGATCATCGAAGGCCGCCCGCGCATCGAGGTCACGGTCACGGCCGACGACGAGGGCGAGAACCGTTCCGCGGGCGGGAACGCCACCGCGGTCGGCAGGCTGGTCGGCGCCATCGACTGGCTCGTGGCCGAGAAACCCGGACTCTACGACGCGCTCGACATCCCGCTGCGCCCCGCCGTGGGCAGGCTCGGAAGGAGACACCGATGAACATCGACATCCCCGAGGGCAAGGACGCCATCGCATACGTATGGGGCGAGATGGTCCCCGGCATCGGGATCGCCGCCTCGAACCTCTCGATGTCCGTGTACGAGCACACGACGCTCGGCCTCCGCGAGTTCGAGGCCGCGCGGCTGCGCGTCGCACAGATCAACGGGTGCGCGTTCTGTCTGGACTGGCGGACCGAACGCGACGGACAGAAGGTCGAGGCGGAGTTCGCCGAGTCGGTGACCCAGTGGCGTACGACCGAGGCCTTCGACGACCGGACGCGGCTGGCCGCCGAATACGCCGAGCGGTACGCGCTGGACCACCACGGCTTCGACGACGCGTTCTGGAGCCGGATGACCGCGCTCTACAGCCAGTCGGAGATCGTGGAGCTCAGCATGAGCATCGGATCCTGGCTGGCGTTCGGCCGGCTCAACCATGTGCTGGGCCTCGACACGGTCTGCGTGCTGCCCGGGCACTGATGCGGTACGGGTGGGCCGGCCGAACCCCGCGGATCGTCGGCACACGGGGCCTTCGTACGGGTCGTCACAGGTCGGTGGCGATGATCCTCTCGATGTTCCTTTCGGCGAGCGCGGTGATCGTGACGAACGGATTGACGCTCGTATTGCCCGGGATCAGCGCGCCGTCGATGACGTACAGGCCGGAGTAGCCGCGCAGGCGACCGTAGTTGTCGGTGGCCTTGTCCAGCACCGCGCCGCCGAGCGGGTGGTACGTCAGGTGGTCGCCCCAGATCTTGTAGAGGCCGAAGAGGTCGGTCCGGTAGATCGTTCCCTCCTTCGAGTTGATTCTGTCGAAGATCGACTTGGCCATGTCGATGGACGGCTGCTTCCAGGCGGTCTGCCAGTCCAGGTCCACACGGCCCGCCGCGGCGTTCCAGGTGAACCGGGCCCGGTTGGGGTTCTTGGTGATCGACAGATAGAACGACGCGTACGTCTCGATCCCCGTCGGCAGCGGCGCGATCTCGGCGAACGCGCCGCCCGCAGCCCAGTTGTCGATGCCGGAACACGGGATGCTCGACTGGACGGCGCCCGTCGGGTCCCACATGTGGTTGGCGCGCCCGCACATGACGTTGCCGTTGTCGCCCCAGCCCCTGCCGATCTCGTCGTTCAGCGCGGGCAGCGCCCCCGTGGCCTTGAGCTTGGTCAGCAGCTTGCTCGTGCCGACGCTGCCGGCCGCGAAGAACACCTTGTCCGCGGTCACCGTCTTGGTGGCCGCCGTGCCGCCGGTGGTGGTGAGCTGGTCGATGACGACCGTGTAGCCGCCGCCGGGGGACGGGGCGACGGAAGTGACCTTGTGCAGCGGTGAGATGGTCACCATGCCGGTCGCCCTGAGCTGGGCGAGGTAGGTCTGCTGGAGCGACTTCTTGCCGTAGTTGTTGCCGTACAGGATCTCGCCGGCCAGCGCCGACTTGGGGACCGTTCCCGCCGCCTCCTGCTTCATGTAGTCCCAGTCGTACACATCGGGCACGAAGACGAACGGGAAGCCCGAGCGCTGGGCGTGCTTGCGGCCGACGCGGGCGTAGCGGTAGCAGTCGGCGGAGTCGAACCAGGCCGGGTCGACGCTGCTGACCCCGAGGCCGGCGTTGGCCCGCGGGTAGTAGGTGCTGTACATCTCCTCGGCGTTCACCGTGGGGAGGACGGCGCCGAAGTTCTCACGTCTGGGGGTGACGGCCATCCCGCCGTTGACCAGCGAGCCACCGCCGACGCCGCGGCCCTGGTAGACCGTGATGCCGCTGAAGTCCTCGGCGTCCAGGATGCCGGTGTAGCTGGGGACGTTCTTGTCGATCGGGAAGCCCAGGAAGTTACTGAGGGGCTGCTTGGTCCGGGTGCGGAGCCAGAACGACCGGTAGTCGGGCGTGGTCGTGTTGGCGAAGATCTTGCCGTCAGGACCGGGGGTGTCCCAGGACATGCCCATCTCGACCATGTGGACGTGGACACCCGCCCGCGCGAGACGCAGGGCGGCGACGGAGCCGCCGTAACCGGTGCCGATCACGAGCGCCGGTACATGCTGCCCGGTGCCGATCACCGAGGCTGCGGCAGGGGCGGCCCACGCGCGGGCCGCGGATAACGGACCGGCGAGGGCCGCGGCCCCGAGAACTGAACCCGTTCCTGCGATCAGACGGCGGCGTGAGACACCCTTGGCGGCTCTGCCGCCGGGGCTGGAATCGCTCATTTCACGTTCCTCACTCTCGATGGAATGGGAACGAGTTCTACTGTCAGTCGCGCAATAAGTCACGACATACCGGTCGGTAATGTGGCGCGGACGGCGGGTGGCGGCGCCGCTGCCGTTGCCCACCACCCGCTGGGCCGTCAGCCGCGCTTGTGCGCGGTGACCAGCAGGTATTCCCACTCCATGCCGGACGATCCGGTCTCATCGGCATGACGCGACGCGAGGTCGTCGAGAGCGCTGTCCAGCGCGGCGACCTGCTCCGGGTCCTCCGCGATGTTCCGGTACGTGGCGATGGTCGGCCCGTAATTGGCCTTGAAGAACTCCCTGAAGTCGCCGGGCTTACCGAACAGCTCGACCCGCACCGTCCGCCGCTGTGCATCGACGTCCGTCACCCGGTCGCCGAGCAGAGCGCGGACGTGGTCCTCCCGGCCCCACAGCGGCGGGGGCTGCGCCCCGGGCGGAGGCTTGGGGGCGTACGGCTTCATTGCAGCGAACATCTGGCCGATGAACCCCTCCGGCGTCCAGTTGAGCAGGCCGATCGTGCCGCCCGGACGGCAGACGCGGATCAGCTCGTCCGCGCCCGCCTGGTGATGCGGGGCGAACATGACGCCCACGCACGACATCACGGTGTCGAACGCGTCGTCGGCGAAGGGCAGCGCCTCCGCGTCGCCCACCCGCCACTCCAGCTCGGCGCCGCGCCCGGCCGCGAACTCCTGCCCGGCCTCCAGCAGTTCGGGCGTCAGGTCGCACGCCACGACGTCCGCGCCGGCCAGGGCCGCGGGGATGGCGGCGTTGCCCGAACCGGCCGCGACGTCCAGGACGCGTTCGCCGCTCCGTACACCGCAGGCCCGGACCAGATCAGGTCCGAGGTCCGGGATCAGCTGGGTGGCCACGGCGGCGTAGTCACCCAGCGCCCACATCTTCCGGTGCCTGGTCTTGAGCGCTCGGTCGGCTTCGACGGCATCGGTTGCTTCGGTCATGACGGCTCTCCTCGGGAGTGCTTCCAACGGCCGCCCGGCAGCCTTCCGTCACCCGACCGGAACTCTCCGCACGCGCCCTGCCACCGAGAGTAGGAGCGCGCGGGGGATCCATGACCCGTACGGAAGCCTGCTGACCCCATTCGGCCGGGACATTCGGCCCGGACGGACCGAGCCCTCTACTGCATCTGGCGCCGCACCAACTCGTGCAGCCGTCCGCCCGAGTCCGCGAGCAGCTCGGCGGGCGGACCCTGCTGGACGACGCGGCCCTCCGACATGACGACCACCCGGTCGGCGTCCAGCACCGTCGAGAGCCGGTGCGCGATCACGACCCGGGTCGCGCGCAGCGCCCGGGTGCTCTCGATCACGACGCGCTGCGTCTCGTTGTCCAGTGCGCTGGTGGCCTCGTCGAAGAACAGGATGCGGGGACGGCGTACGAGCGCCTGGGCGATCATCAGCCGCTGGCGCTGGCCGCCGGAGATGGCGCCGCCACCGGCGATCATGGTGTGCAGCCCCATCGGCATCAGCTTGATGTCCTCGGCCAGTCCCGCCAGTGCGGCAGCCTCCCAGACCTCCTCCTCGGTGAAGACCTCGGAGCCGCTGATGCACTCCAGGATCGATCCGGTGAAGGGCTGGGCGTTCTGCAGCACCACCCCGCACTGGCGGCGTACGGCCGCCTGGTCGAGAGCCGTCAGGTCCTGACCGTCGTACAGGACGCTCCCCGTGACCGGCCGGTCGAAGCCGATGAGCAGCCTGAGCAGCGTCGACTTCCCGCAGCCGCTGGGGCCCACGACCGCCACGAACTCGCCGGCCCCCACCTTCAGCGACACCTCGTCCAGCACCGCGGGACCGTCGTCCGTGTACCGGAAGGAGACCCCTTTGACCTCGATCTCCCCGGACAGCGGCCCCGGCTGTGTGCTGGCACCGCGCACCTCGGGTGCCTCGTCGAGCACCGGCTTGATCTGCTCGAACATCGGCAGAGCCGCCGCGGCCGATACGAAGGCCCCCGTGAGCTGGGTGACCGAGGTCAGCAGCATCGTCACGGAGGTGTTGAACGTCAGAAAGGCGCTGGCCGACAGCGACCCGCTGGCCGGTCCCGCCAGCAGGACGAACATGGCCAGGGAACACAGCGGCAGATACGTCGCGTTGAGGACCGTCGTCAGATTCTTGATCCGGCCGGCCCGCTGCTGGAGCTCACGGCTCCGGGCGAACTCCCGCGCCCACGCGGCGTACGCGAAGCTCTCCGCCCCCGCCACGCGCAGCTTGGGCAGCCCGCGCAGCGTCTGGAACGCCTGGTTGTTGAGCTTGTTGCCGAGCTCCACCAGACTGCGCTGCCACCGCAGTTCCCACATCCCCATGGTGAGGAACACCGCGACGATCACGATCAGCATCCCGATCGCCGCCAGCGCCAGCGGCACGCTGAACCAGAACAGCAGGACGAGATTCATCACGCCGACCGTGCCCGCCTGCATGGCGACCGGGCCTACGCCCGACAGCACCCGCCGGATCGCACTGACACCCATCGCCGCGCTCGCCAGCTCGCCGGTGGAGCGCTCCGCGAAGAACGAGGTCGGCAGCCGCAACAGCCGGTCCCACACGGCCGGTTGGAGGGTGGACTCGATGCGTCCCTCCATCCGCAGGACCGTGAGGTTCTGCAACAGCATGAAGGCGGCCGAGACCACCGCGGTGATGATCACGGCGAGCGAGACCTGCGCGATGAGACCGGTGTCGGCGTTGGGCACATAGACACCGAGGATCTGGCCGGTCGCGACCGGGACCAGCGCGCCGAGCCCGACCGTCGCAAGACCGGCCAGGGCAAGGCCGCGCAGATCGGCCCCCGTACCCCGCAGACCGAAGCGCATCAGCTGCCACTTGCCCATGGGCCGCTCGGGCAGGGGGCGGTAGAACATGACGGCGCGCTGCTCGAAGTCGGCGGCGCTGCTTTTGTCCACACGGGATCTGCGGCCGGTCACCGGATTGACCGCCTCGTAACCGCCCCGGCGCCACAGGAGGGCGACCGGGGTACCCGTCGCGGACCGGTGGCCCACCAGCGGTCCGGCGTTCTCCCGCCACCAGCGACCGGTCAGCCGGACCGCACGGGTCCGGACACGCGAGTGGACCGCGACCCGCTCGACCGGGTCGGTCCGGTCGTCCAGGACATCGCCCGGCGGGGGCTGCGAGAGCGTGATGCCGGCCGCCCCGGCGACCAGCACGCACGCCGCGTACGTGGCATCGTCACCGGCCGCCGCGGCCGGGGACGCGCCCCTCCTGGTACGGCCGATGGAGGTCAGCAGAGCCCGGTCGGCCTCGTCCCGTACGGCTTCGCCCGCCTTGATGCCGGCCGCCGCCCGGTCCTCGTGCGCACGCTCGAGACGCTCGATCCAGCGGTCGAGCGCGGACAGCAACCGGTACTGCCGGTTGACCATGCCCTGCCACAGCTCGCCGTCGACGAGCAGATCACCGGCCGCCTCCGCGCTGAACGCGGCGCCGTACTGCACGCTGCCGGGCGAGACCGGGAGCCACAGGATGTCGTCGTCGGCCGCCGTCTCGTCGAGAGCGGTCCTGCCGTCCAGCGGAGCTTCGAACAGGACGCGCTGACCGCGTCCCACCCCCAGGGAGAAGGCGTGCTCCAGCAGACTCAGCGTGCCGTCCCCGGAGTCGTACCGGCTGAGGTACTGGCCCTCTTGGGTGCCGGGATACGGAAACTCGGGCCGGTACAGCTCCCGCAACGCGATCCGGCGCAGCACACAGCCCTCCAGGGGCCTGCCGATCAGGGTGTGCTGCGGCCCCTCGACCGGACCCAGCAGCAGCGTGCCCGGTTCCAGCCGGCCCAGGAAATGCCAGTGCCCCTGCTCCACGGTGTCGACCGCGAACAGGTCGAGCGCGCCGTCCAGCACGAGCCACAGCACCTGCGGCCCTTCGAGCGAAAGGCTGCGCAGACCGGTGCATTCGACCTGCTGGCCGAGGCCCCCCAGCGCACCGATGACCGCGTCGTGCCCCATGGCGGGGTCCGCGACCGGGTGTACGGATACCACCTCAGTGCTCCTTGACCAGCTGGGCGTACGGTCCCGCGGCGGCGACCAGATCCTCGTGCCGCCCCCGCTCGACCACGGAGCCGTGGTCCAGGACCACGATCTCGTCGCTGTCGCGGACAGTGCTCAGCCGGTGCGCGATCACCACGCAGGCGCAGCCGCGCCGCCGCAGACCGTCGATGACGACTCGCTCGGTCTCCGCGTCCAGGGCACTGGTGACCTCGTCGAGCACGAGGACACTCGGTCGGCGCACGAGCGCCCTGGCGATCTCCAGACGCTGGCGCTGGCCGCCGGAGAAATTGCGCCCGTCCTGCTCCACGCGGCTGTGAATGCCACCGGGCCTGCGGGCGACGACCTCGTACAGCGCCGCGTCCTGGAGGGCCGAGACCACCGCGTCGTCCGGGACCGACGGGTCCCACAGGGCCACGTTGTCCCGGACCGTTCCCTCGAAGAGGAACACGTCCTGGTCGACGAAGGAGACCGAAGCGGCCAGCGCGCCCCGGGGAATGTCCTCAAGACGCTGGCCGTCGATGCGGATCGTGCCTTCCCACGGGCTGTAGAGACCCGAAATCAGCCGGGAGACAGTGGACTTGCCACTGCCGGACCCGCCGACGAGCGCCACCTGCTGCCCCGGCCCGACCGACAGCGAGAAGCCGGTCAGCAGCGGCTTGTCGAGCGGGCTGTAGCCGAAGGTGATCTCCTCCAGCGTCACATGCCCCTTCAGCCTGCGCGTGCTCGACGAGGTCTCGCCCCGCGCGTACAGCGGGTCCACGGGGAAGTTCTCCACATCCTTCAGCCGGGCCACGTCCGCCGCGAAGTCCTGGATGCGGCCCGCCACCCCGTTGAGCCGGGTGACCGGGGCGGTGAACCGGGTCACCAGCGCCTGGAAGGCGACCAGCAGCCCGATCGAGACAGCGCCCTCGACCGCGCGCAGCCCGCCGATCCAGAGAATCAGCGCGCTGTTGAGCGTGGCCAGGGCGGGGGCGACGATGCCCAGCCACGCACTCGGCACACCGAGACGCTGCTGTTCGTCCAGCGTGGTCGCATGCTGTCCCGCCCAGCGGCGGAAGTACCCGTCCTCGCCGCCGGTGGCCTTCATCGTCTCGATCAACTGCAGCCCGGTGTAAGAGGTGTTGGTCAGGCGGGCGCTGTCGGCCCGCAACTTCTGGGTGCCGGTCGCCCGCAGATGGATGACGACGCGCATCGCGACGACGTTGAGGAGGGCGATGCCCACACCGATGACGGTCAGCTGCGGATCGTACGTCCAGAGCAGGGCGGCGTAGAGCAGGACGACGACCCCGTCCACGCCCGCCGCTGTGAGATCCCGGGCGAGTGTCTCGGCCACCGTGTCGTTGGACTGGAGACGCTGGACGAGATCCGCGGGGCTGCGCTGGGAGAAGAAGGTGACCGGCAGCCTGAGCAGATGCCGGAAGAACCGGGCGCTGCCGAGTGTGGACGAGATGATGCGCCCGCGCAGCAGGTTCGCCTGCTGCAGCCAGGTCAGTACGACGGTGAGCGCCACCATGGTGCCCATCGCCGCGAACAGCACACCCAGCAACGACCGCTGATCACCGATCAGGAACATGTCGATGTACGTACGGCTGAGCGCCGGCAGCGTGGCGCCGACGGCAACGAGCAGAAGGCTGGCGAGCAGTGCGGCCAGCATTGTGCCGGAGGTGCCGCGCAGCCGTGCGGGCATGGCCCGCATGACGCCGGGCTTCCGGCCGCCGCGCCGGAAGCCGTCGTCGGGTTCGAGGACGAGGACGATGCCGGTGAAGCTGGTGTCGAAGTCCTCCGCGGGCACGAACCTGCGGCCCTTGTCCGGGTCGTTGATGTGCACCCCACGCCGTCCGAACCGGCGCCCCATGCCGTCGTACACGACGTAGTGGTTGAACTCCCAGAACAGGATGGCCGGGGCCCTGACCTCCGCGAGCGCGGCGGGTTCCATCTGCATGCCCTTGGCCCGCAGCCCGTAACTACGGGCCGCTTTCAGTACGTTGCTGGCCCGCGAGCCGTCGCGCGAGACACCGCAGGCGATCCGCAGCTCCTCCAGCGGCACATGCCTGCCGTAGTGCGCCAGCACCATGGCCAAGGAGGCGGCGCCGCACTCCAGTGCCTCCATCTGGAGCACGGTCGGAGTGCGGACGGTCTTCGGCTTCGGCGCCTTCGGCGCCTGCCGGGCACGTGAACGGCCCCTGTCGACGGGCGCCTTGCCCGGACGGTGCCGGCCCCGTCCTGGCGGCGGGAGCTGCTGCGTCGAGGGGGTGGCCTGCGGGGCGGTCTGCGGGGCGGTCACGGGAGCAGCCAATCGATCGGGCGCTGGTCGGCCAGGTGGACGACGCCCGTGGCGGGGGTCATGGAGTCGATCGCGTACGACGGGCCCTGCTGCGAGGACCACCGGTAGCCGGATTTCGTGCCTGGCGAACGGTCGAGCTCCACGAGGACCGCGACCGGCCTGCCGTGGAGCGAGAACTGCTCGCCCAGCTGGGCGTCACCGAGGGAGCGGGCGATCTGCTGCCGGGTCAGGGAGGTCCTGCCGACCGCCTTCACCTTTCCGCGCAGCACACCGAACTGCTGAGCCGGCACGGACTGAACGGTGAGGTCCACCGAGGCTCCGATCGGAACGGCCTGTCCGCTGTCGCCCGGCACGTACAGCACAGCCATCAGCGGATCGTCGGCGCTGTCCATCCGCTCCACGCTCGCCACGTCCGCTCCGGTGGCGACCACGGCGCCGATCGTGGCCGAGAGTGCGGTCAGCCGGCCTGCGGCGATCGTCCGCACGACTCGGTCCCCTTGCTCCGTACGGACTTTGAGCAGGGGTGAACCGGCCGGAAGTGTCGCGCCCTCTTCGGCGAGTACGTCGGTGATCTGGCCCGCGACGGGGCTCTGGAGCACGTAGCTGCCCTGCGCGTGCGTGAGGATGCCTGGCGCGCCCCGGGTGGAGGAGACGGTGCCCGTCATGGCCCAGAAGCAGGCCGCGGCCATGACGGCCACGGTGACGCCGAGGACGAGCCGGCCCTGCGGGCGGGCGAAACGCACGGGGAGGTCGAGCTCCTCCGGCGACTGGAGCTTGGAAAGGGCCTGCTGGCGGAAGCGCACGGAACTCTTCCCTCACCTGTCGCTTTCGGCGATGAGCCCCGGAACCGAAGGGTTCCGGGGCGCACGCACAATCTCAGAGACCGGCGACGAGACCGGTGGCCATGCCGCTGACGGCGCCGGTGTTGACACCGGTGGTCGAGGCGACGAGGCCCGTGGCCGAACCGACGATGCCGGAGACCGGGGCGATCGAGTCGGCGGTGGCGGTGACGTTGCCGAGGACGCCACCGACGAGGCCGCCGGAGACGTTGTCGAGGTCGGCGTCGGAAATCTCGAGGGTCTCGACCTGGGGGGTGAAGTTCATGACTGCGCTGCCCTTCGTGTGGCTATTCAGAATCCGTGAACGCCTTTGCGCGCTCCCGGCATTGGCCAGGATCAAAGCACGGCGAAGCCCGGCGCAGCGAATCGAACAGTGCCTGATCAGGGGTTCTGGCCTTCATTTAAATGGCTTTACGTGCAGGCGTGTTCATCTTCTGCGAGTGGCTTCCACATGAGCTTCACCGGATGAATTCCCTTTGGTCGGAACTCCTTTTGCCGTTACTCGGACACTTCCGCCCCAAAGACCTGTGCCCGCCCCGCTGTCCGGGCGGTCCGTCCGCTGCCGTGTGCGCGGGCGTGACCGGTCTGCGCATGCGGTGTGCAGGTTCCGCATACCGTTCCGGTTCTTCTCCGGAGAGGCGGGAAACGCAAAGGCCCGGGCGGTCTGCCCGGGCCCTGCGAACGCGAGTCTGCTGCTTGTCAGCCCTTGCGGGTCTGGATTTCCTGGGTGAGTTGGGGGACGACGGTGAAGAGGTCTCCGACGATGCCGTAGTCGACGAGGTCGAAGATGGGTGCTTCGGCGTCCTTGTTGATCGCGACGATGGTCTTGGAGGTCTGCATGCCGGCGCGGTGCTGGATGGCGCCGGAGATGCCGGAGGCGATGTAGAGCTGGGGGGAGACGGACTTGCCGGTCTGGCCGACCTGGTTGGTGTGGGGGTACCAGCCGGCGTCGACGGCGGCGCGGGAGGCGCCGACGGCCGCGCCGAGGGAGTCTGCGAGGGCCTCGATGATGTGGAAGTTCTCCGCGCCGTTGACTCCGCGTCCACCCGAGACGACGATCGCGGCCTCGGTGAGCTCGGGGCGCCCGGTCGACTCCCGCGGGGTGCGCGAGGTGATCTTCGTGCCGGTGGCGGTGGCACTGAAGGTGACGGGGAGGGTTTCCAGGGTGCCGGCGGCGGGGGCGGGCTCGACGGGGGCGGAGTTCGGCTTCACCGTGATGACGGGGGTGCCGCGGGTGATGCGGGACTTGGTGGTGAACGACGCGGCGAACGCGGCCTGCGTCGCGACCGGGCCCTCATCACCGGCTTCGAGGTCGGTGGCGTCGGTGATGAGACCCGAGCCGGTACGGACCGCGAGACGGGCGGCGATCTCCTTGCCCTC
>NZ_JBSHFH010000087.1:0-19373 GCF_053617235.1 Streptomyces sp. NPDC055749
CGTGGGGGGGGGGGTGGGGGGGGCGGTTGGGGGGGGGGGGGTGTTTTTCGCCGGGGGGGGGGGGGGGCGCCGGGGGGGGGGGGGGGGCGGGGGGGTGTTCCCCCCCCGCCCCGGCCCCCGCGGGCCGTTCAGGGCGCCGGTGCTCAGAAGTCGTCGGCGCCGTCGCGGAGCTCGTGGGTCCAGTAGCCGGTCGCCCAGACGGCCGGGTCGACGGCGATGCCGCCCGCGCCGGGCGCCTGCACGGAGGCCATGCCGTCGCCGCCCTCCAGCCAGACGGCGAAGGCCGACACCGGCTCGTTCTCCTCGTCCACGCCACCGTCGGACAGCTTTACCAGGGCGTATGCCGGGGCACCGGCAGCCAGCACGACGGGGCCGGCCGGCCTGCTCTTGGCGACCGCGGGCACGTCCTCCTTGTGGCTCTCCAGGAACTGGACCTTCGGGAAGCCCTTGATCGTGCAGCTGTGGCCGGAGGTGTTCTTCGCCGTCAGGACGATGTGCGTGTAGGGCGGGCCGTCCTGGCGCGCGGCGCTGATGGCGACGTCCTCGGTGGTGCAGGTGGGCGTGGACGCGGCGGCCCCGTCGCCGGTGCTGCCCGCGGTGCCGGTGGTCTTCGCGGCGGTGGAGTCCTTCGCGGTTCCCGTGTCCTGCGCGGTCCCGGTGTCCTCGGCCGTGCCGGCGTCCTGCGGAGCACCTTCGGCGGCGGCCGGTGCGGAGCTGCTGTCCGCCGGTCCCGCGGTCTTCGTGCCGGTGCCTTCGCCGCCGCAGGCGGTGAGGGCGAGGGCGAGCGCTGCCGTGGTCGCGGCGGCGAGCAGGGCGGAGCGGTGACGGTACGTACGCATGAGAGTTCCCCCGGGTCGGGTGGTGTGGAGTCCGACGCGTCCGGTGGTCCTGCCCGACGGTCCGACGGCCTTGCGGCATGTGTGGCGCAGTGGTCCGAAGCGGCCCCGCTTGCTGCGGTGAAACGCCCCTGACCTGCTGACATTCATGAGTCTGCCGCCCGGTGGTGACGTTTCGCTGTCGTGCCGCTAACGTCCCGCCGCTGTCCGCCGACGTGTACCGGCGGGCCTCGCGCGCACGCGCCCCCGACCCGCGTGGATCACCCGTTTTCGGAGAGCCGGCGTACCGCCTGCTCGTACCGCCTGCCGTGGTCGAGGTCCGCCGTGACCTGCCACAGTGCGCCGAGCGCCCGTACCGCGCCCTCGCTGAACCCGGCGTCCTCCGCCTCCTGGGCGGCCCGGTTCAGGAGGCGGATGCCTTCGCTCTTCGCGCCGAGTGCCAGATGGGCCTCGCCGCAGACGGCCGTGAGCAGCACCCGGCGGGCCGCCTCCTCGTGCTCGGGGCCCAGGTCGAGGGCGGCGCGGGCGGCGTCGAGGGCTTCCTGCGGCCGGTTCGCGTCGAGCTGCATACGGGCGAGGTGTTGCAGGGCCAGCATCTCGGTGTGCGCGTCCTGTTCCTCGCGGCCCAGTTCGATGGCGCGCTCGCATCCCTCCAACGCTGTTTCCAGTGCGCCCTGTTCGGCCTGGACGATGGCCAGGTTGATCAGTGCGGTGGCTTCGCCGAGCCGGTCACCGGCCTGCCGGGCGAGCTCCGGGGAGCGCTCCAGCAGGGCGGCGGCCTCGGCGGTGCGGCCCTCCTCGGTCAGGACCCAGCCCAGCAGCGTGATCACCCGTGACTCGGCGTACGGGTCGCCCAGGGCGCGTGCGGCGGCGAGGGCCGTCTCCAGCATCGGGGTCCAGTTGTCCCGTACCCGCCACACCACTCGGGGCCACTGGAGCAGGATGATCCGCCAGGACCGGTCGTCGAGTCCGCCGCTGCGGGCCGCGGCGGCGGCCAGCGTCAGATCCTCGCGCTCGGTGGCCAGCCATGTCATCGCCTCCGCCCGGTCGGCGAAGTCCCGTACGGCGGTGGGCCGGTGGAATCCGTCCGGCAGTACGAAGCAGGACTCGCCCCCGGGTTCGGCCGTGTCGGCGGCGGCGAGCGCGGTCGCGATGTAGTGGTCGAGGACCCGGACGAGTGCTTCGCGCCCCGACGCCGGGTCCAGCCCGCGGGCGTACAGGCGTACGAGGTCGTGGAGGACCCAGCGGCCGGGCACCGTCTCGGTGACGAGGTGGGCGGCTGCGAGGCGTTCCAGCGCGGTCGCCGCGGCGATCGGGTCGCTGCCGGCGAGTGCGGCGGCCGTGTACGGATCGAAGTGGCCGCCGGGGTGGTGGCCGAGGCGGGCGAACTGGTGGACGGCCTCGGGCGGCAACTGCTGCACGGTCAGCCGCAGTGCGGCCGAGACGCCGGTGTCCTCCCCTTCGAGGTAGGCCAGCCGGTGCTGCTCGTCGGCGAGTTCCGTGGCCGTGCCGGCGAGTGTGCGCTGCGGGCGGCCCGACAGACGGGCCGCCGTGACCCGCAGGGCGAGCGGGAGCCCGCCGCACAGCTCGGCGAGGCGGCGGGCCGCCACCGGTTCGGCGAGCACTCGCTCCTCGCCGAGCACGCCGGCCAGCAGGGCCACACCGTCCTGGGGGCCGAGGACGTCGAGCGCGACGGGCCGGGCCGCGTCCGAGGCGATGATCCCTTCGAGCCGGTGGCGGCTGGTGACCACGGTGACGCAGTCGGTGCCGCCCGGCAGCAGCGGCCTGAGCTGGGCGGAGTCGCGGGCGTTGTCGAGTACGACGAGCAGACTGCGCCGGGCGGTCATGGTGCGGAAGAGTGCGGCGGCGGCCGGGACGGATTCGGGAACCCGGCGCGGTGCGACGCCGAGCGCGAGCAGGAACTCGCGCAGGATCTCCAGGGGAGCGGGCTCTCCCGTGTCGCTGAATCCGCGCAGATCGGCGAAGAGCCGTCCGTCCGGGAAGGCCGCCGCGTTGCGGTGCGCCCACTGGAGGGCGAGCGCGGTCTTGCCCACGCCCGTGGGTCCGGTGACCAGACAGATGGGGGCCTCGCCCGCCGCGGCCCGGGAGAGCGAGGCGAGTTCGGGCAGGCGGCCGTGGAAGCCGCGGGGTGCGCGGGGCAGCAGGTCGGCGGTGTGGGCATCGACGCCGGAGTACGCGGGGGCCGCGGGGGTCGGCACGTCGGCGATGGCGGGGATGGCGGGCGCCCGGTGGGCCCGCGAAGGCGCGGGGCCGTCCGGGCCGGTCCCGGGGTCGCCCCGCAGGATCAGGGCGTACGCGTCGGCGAGTTCCCGTCCGGGGTCCACACCGAGCTCGTCCGCGAGCAGCCGCCGGGTGCGGTGGAACCGGTCCAGGGCCTCGGACTGCCGGCCCGCCCGGTACAGCGCCGTCATCAGTGCCGCAGCCAGGGACTCCCGCATCGGGTGCGCGACGGCCTCCGCCCGCAGCACCGCCACGGCCCGGTTGTGCTCCCCCAGCCCCGCGTAGGCGGCGGCCAACTGCTCGACCGTGGCCAGCCGGGATTCCTCCAGCGAATGGGCGGCGGCCTGGAGCGGCGGTCCGGCGAACACCCCTGTGAGCGGGGGCCCCTGCCACAGCGCGAGCGCTTCCTTGAGCATCAGCACGGTGTCGGTGGCGCTGCGCTGTTCCCGCGCCAGCAGGAGCAGCTCCTCGAACCGCTGCGAGTCGAGCAGCGACTCCGGCACCCGCAGCAGGTAGGCGTCGCCCAGCGTGGTCAGCTCCACCTCGTACGCCTCCGCGTCGGCGCCCGTCAGGAGGGCGCGCAGCCGGGACACATGCCCCTGGATGACGGTACGGGCGTGGAGAGGGGGCTCGTCCTCCCAGAGTGCTTCGGTCAACTGGGCGATGGAGACCGGTGTGTTGGCGCGCAGCAGAAGAGCGGCGAGCAGGCTGCGGCGCTTGGCGGGGCCGAGCGGGAGGGGTCCGGTGAGGGTGTCGATGGAGACGGTACCGAGCAGCCGGAACTCCACCAGTGGCTCCCTCTGCGGTCCTTGTGCGCCCGGGGCGGGGCACGCGTACGACCCGGAGCATCGGGCGACGTACGGCCCAGAATATCGGGCGCCCGCACCCCTGGACGGCCAGTCGTTCCTGGTGGGAACGACCGGCCGGATGTCAGGGGTAGCGCCGCTCGTCCTCCGTCACGACCGTGGTGGTGGGCGGCACGACCATGCGGCGGCGGCGCGCGATGCTCGCATAGGCGAAGGTGCCCACGAGGCCGACGATCATCATGATCCAGCCGACCAGGGTCACGTTGACGGTGTCCATTTTCCAGTCGGTTGCGAAGGCGAGTATCGCCCCTGCACCGATGAGGATGATGCACCCTCCGAGTCCCATGAGTTCCGCCTCTCGACGGCCCGGAAGTTCCGGACCGTGTACGTAGCGCGTACCCGGCCGGGCAACGACCATGCCCCGAAAGGCAGTCGGGGCCGGGGCCCTAGGCGTCGGCGGGGCCCCGTGCCAGCGACTTCTGCGAGGGAACCACGACTCCGTACAGGTCCTGGACCGTGGCGAGAGCGGCTTCGTGGACCTGCTCGGCGGGGATGCCGGCGGGGTTGCCGTTCAGCGGCAGCGGACGGGTCGCGGAGGCATCGGCGACCACGGTCGGCCTGTTGCCGTTGAGGAACGCGCCCTGGGCGGTGAACAGGGTGCACATGTGCGTCATGAACCCGGCGATGATGACGTTCTCGTTCCCGGCCTTCGCGACCTCTTCGGCGAGATTGGTGCCGTGGAAGCCGTTGGGGACGCTCTTCTCGACGACCGGCTCACCCCTGACCGGTTCGAGTGCCGCGATGATCTGTCCCGCGTCCGACTTCAGGCCGTACCCCTTGTCGACGACGTGGATGACGGGAGTGCCCGCCTCGCGGGCCCGCTTCAGCAGCGCTTCGGCGTTGCTCACCGCCGGCTTCCACCCGTCGAGTTCCATCACACCCCCGGTGTAGGTGTTCTGGTAGTCGATCAGGATGAGCGTCGCATCGGAGAGCGTGGCCGGAGTCTCGTCGAACTCGTTGAGCTCCCGCAGTGTGGTCGTGTGCTTCGCGGCACCCGGGGCGGCGGCGGATCGCTGCGGCTTCATCAGGAGATCTCCTTCAGTGGCGGAATACTCACGACGCTATGACTCACCCGGGTGTGTCGGCAATGTCGTCTAACATGCAGAAACCGACATCGGATCGGCCGACCCCGGGGGCCTCGTGAGCACCGTCGAACGACTGATCGTCATCGTTCTCTTCGGAGGCGTCGACCTGCTCGACGTGACCGGACCTCCGGAGGTGTTCTCCCTCGCGCGACGCGAG
Source organism: Streptomyces sp. NPDC055749 (assembly GCF_053617235.1). Taxonomy (NCBI): domain Bacteria; kingdom Bacillati; phylum Actinomycetota; class Actinomycetes; order Kitasatosporales; family Streptomycetaceae; genus Streptomyces; species Streptomyces sp. NPDC055749. The sequence goes on from NZ_JBSHFH010000087.1 coordinate 5,186, forward strand.
ACGGCCGAAGCGGCGGGTTACGAAGTGGTCCTGGCCGCCGAGACGTTGGAGCCGGTCACCACCGCCGCCGGGGTCCGCATCCTCCCCGACATCACCTTCGACGAGCTGTCCACGCGGAGCATCGACACCCTCGTGGTGCCCGGCGCGGTGGAGGTCGACGGCCAAGGCCGCGTGCACCCGCTCACCGACCCCGCCGTGGTGAGCCGGGTGGCGCAGCTCGCCGGACGGACGCGAAGGGTCGCATCCGTCTGCGTCGGCGCCCACATCCTCGCTGCCGCCGGACTCCTCGACGGCAGGCGCGCCACCACCCACTGGTCGACCGCGCAGCAGCTCGCCGCCGACCATCCGTTGGTCGAGGTCGACGCCGATCCGATCTTCATCCGCGAAGGGGATGTGTGGACCGGGGCGGGGATCAGCGCCTGCCTCGATCTGTCGCTCGCCCTCATCGCCGACGACCTCGGCGAGGCCGTCGCGCTGCGCGTGGCCCGGCAGCTCGTGATGTACCTGAAGCGGCCGAGCGGTCAGAGCCAGTTCAGCGTTCCGCTGGAACAGGTCTCCACGACCCGGCGCATCGAGGATCTCCGGCACTACATCATGCGCAACATCGGCGAGCCGCTCACCGTCGCCGACCTGGCCGAGTACGGCCACATCGGTGACCGGCAGCTCACCCGGATCTTCAAGAGCGAACTCGGCACGACGCCGCACGCCTACATCGAATCGGTCCGCGTAGAGAGGGCACGCAACCAGCTCGAATCCACCGACGCCACCCTCGAACGTGTCGCGTCCACGTGCGGATTCGGTACCACCGACACCCTCGTCAGGGCGTTCCGCCGCAGGCTGGACACGACACCGACCGAGTACCGGCGCCGGTTCCGGACCGGGCCGGTGTCCGAGCGTGCGGTCGCCTCCGTGACGAAAGAGAAACGCGACGCTACCTAGCGGTAACAAGTCGCGGCATGCCAGATTCCGTATGCCACCGGCCGGCGGCTGTCCCCGCTTCTCTGCACCGACGCAGGAGAACAACAGCCATGCGCTCATCCCCCACCCGCGCCGTTCGCGCGCTTCTCGCTCTCTCCCTCGCCGCCGCCGCGGCACTGACGGCCGCCGACGCCTCCCCCGCCGTCGCGAGCCCCGGCTCAGGGCCCACAGCCGTCGTGACGATGGGCGACAGCTACATCTCCGGTGAGGCCGGCCGCTGGAAGGGCAACAGCCTCACCACCGGCACAGGCCGCGACGGGACCGACCGGGCCTGGACGGGCAGCGGGTACGACCCGAGCCGCGTCTACGGCACCACGGCGGCGAACGGCTGCCACCGCTCGGACTCCGCCGAGGTCAACGGCGCGGCCGGTGCGGTGAGCGCGTTGATCAACATCGCCTGCTCGGGCGCAACGACCCAGAACGTCTTCCGGGCGGCGAACGGCGGCCGTTCCTACAAGGGCGAGGCCCCGCAGGCCGACCAGCTCGCAGGCATCGCGGCAGCGAACGACGTGAAGCTGATCGTCCTGTCCGTCGGCGGCAACGACCTCGGCTTCGCGGACATCATCAGGAGCTGCGCGACCGACTACATCGTCTGGTACTCCTACTGCCACGACGACCAGCAGACCGCCGTCGACTCGAAGATCAACACGGTCATGGGAGACGTCGGCAAGTCCGTCGACGAGATCCGCGCGGTCATGTCCGGGGCCGGATACGCCGCGGCGGACTACCGCATCGTGCTCCAGTCCTATCCCTCCCCCATCCCGCGCGGCGCCGAGAACCGCTACGCGGAGAGCGGCTGGAGCCGTACGAACACGGGCGGCTGCCCCTTCTGGAACAAGGACTCCGACTGGGCGCGCGACTCGCTCACCCCGCAGGTCGCGAACCGCCTCAAGGGCGTCGCCACCGCCAAGGGCGTGCAGTTCATGGACCTGCGGGACATGCTCCAGGGCCGCGAGGTGTGCGCGAAGACCAGCAAGCTGGTCAGCGCGGCCGTGCCCGCTTCGGCGACGACGAGCGAGTGGGCGCGCTGGATCGACAGCAACGAGACGCAGGGACCGGTGCAGGAGTCCGTACACCCCAACTACTACGGGCAGTTGGCACTCGGCCGCTGCCTCGCGCTGATCCAGGCCCGGCCGAGCGGTAACCACAGCTGCCGCAACACGGCGGGGGCGGGCGCCTCGGGCATGTATCTGACCACTGCCCCGTAGGGACACGTCGGCCCCCTGCCGAAGGCGTTCGGCAGGGGGCCGCGGTGGCGTAGGGGTCAGCCCGCCAGGAACGCCGCGAGCGCGTTCGCCAGCAGGTACGGGTCGTCGGCGCCGCACAATTCACGGGCGCTGTGCATCGACAGGATCGCGACGCCGACGTCGACGGTCTGGATGCCGTGGCGGGCCGCCGTGATGGGGCCGATCGTCGTGCCGCACGGCATCGCGTTGTTGGAGACGAACGTCTGCCACGGCACGCCGGCCTTCTCGCACGCCGCCGCGAACACGGCCCGGCCGCTGCCGTCGGTCGCGTACCGCATATTGACGTTGACCTTGAGGATCGGTCCGCCGTTGGCGACCGGGTGGTGCGTCGGGTCGTGGCGCTCCGCGTAGTTGGGGTGCACCGCGTGCCCGGTGTCGGAGGAGAGACAGACGGTGCCGGCGAAGGCGCGGGCGCGGTCTTCGAGGCTGCCGCCGCGTGCGAACACGGAGCGCTCCAGGACCGTGCCGAGCAGCGGGCCGTCGGCGCCGGTGTCGGACTGCGAGCCGTTCTCCTCGTGGTCGAAGGCTGCGAGCACCGGGATGTACGGGAGTTCGGCGTCCGGCAGTCCTGCGACGGCGACGAGCGCGGCGGTCGCGGCGTGCACGGAGAGCAGGTTGTCCATCCGGGGACCGGCCAGCAGCTCCCGGTCGCGGCCCAGGTAGGACGGCGGCTCGATGGCGTGCGGCATCAGGTCCCAGCCGGTCACGTCCTCGGCGTCGACGCCCGCCTCCTCGGCGACGAACCGGATCAGGTCGCCCTCGTCGACGTCGCCGAGTCCCCAGATCGGCTGCATGTGCTTCTGCCGGTCGAGCTTGAGGCCGTCGGTGTTGGCCGACCGGTCCAGGTGGACGGCCAGCTGCGGTACGCGCAGGAGAGCCCGGTCGATGTTGACCAGCCGGTGCGTGCCGTCCCGCAGGGAGATCCGGCCGGCGAGGCCCAGGTCCCGGTCGAGCCAGGTGTTCAGGAGCGTCCCGCCGTAGATCTCGACGGCGATCTGGCGCCAGCCGTACGAGCCGGTGTCGGGCAGCGGCTTCACCCGGAGGTTCGGCGAGTCGGTGTGTGCCCCGGCGATCCGGAACGGGGTGTGCGCCTCGGCGCCCTCCGGCACGTACCAGGCGATGATCGCCCCGCCGCGCAGCACGTACTTCCCACCGGTGGTGGCGTCCCAGGCCGCGGTCTCCTCGACCTGCCGGAAACCGGCCTTCTCCAGCCGCGCCGCGGCGGAGGCCACCGCGTGGTAGGGGGAGGGGCTGGCCATCAGGAAGGCCATCAGGTCGTCGGTGTGCCCGCGGTCGAAGCGGAGGGGAGAACTCATGTACTTCACTGTAACGACGGTGGGCGGGGACGCTTCACGGTTGTCCCACGGCGGCACGTCAGAGCTTCGCCGAAGGCTCGTCGCCGTTCTGGGCCCGCTGCGCGCGCTCGGAGAACAGTGCCGCGAGGTCCTTGGTGAGCTCCTTGTCGGGTGCTTCCTCGCTCAGGGCGTCCGAGCCCATCCAGAGCACCGCGGTGCCGACCCGTATCTGGCCGGTGACGCTGAGGGCCCCGCCGTACTGCGTCCCGAGTCGTGCGTCGCGCTGTGCGCCGGGCTGCCCGAGGTCGGCCTTCTTCGGGCCGGTGGTACGCGCGGTGTGCTTCCACAGGGTGTCGTACGCGGCTTCGGCGGCCTTCTCGTCCTTGTACGCGATCATCCAGAACCGGGCCCCGGCCTTCTCCTTCTCGTTCCTGAAGGAGACCGTCCCCATGAACAGGGATTCCTCGCACCCCTTGTTGCCCTTGTTCGCGCAGAGGTTGCTCCGCATGAGGTCGTTCATCGGCGAGGTGGCCGCCTTCTCGGTGTGCTTCCAGCCCGGCATGGAGCCCTCGTCCGGCAGCACCGAGGCGACCTGCGCCTCGTCCAGCGCCGTCGCCCTGTCGTCGGTGTCCCCGCCGCAGCCGGCGAGCAGCAGCCCCGCCGCCACTGCCGCCGCGATACCGCGCGCCGTCCGGTGTACGCCGATTGCCTGCGTCGAACTCACGATCGCATCTCCTTCTCGGGCCGGATGCCGATCATAGAGAAGGCCCGCCCCGGGGCAGGGGCGGGCCTTCCTCACTCACATACGGACGGGGACTAGAACGCGGCCTCGTCCAGCTCCATCAGCGAGTTGTCGATGCTCTCCGCGAGCGCTCGCTCGGCGCCGACGCCCGGCAGGATGTTCGCGGCGAAGAACTTCGCGGCGGCGATCTTGCCCTGGTAGAAGGCGACGTCCTTCGGGGAAGCGGTCGGCAGCTTCTCGGCTGCCACGGCCGCGCCCTTGAGGAGCAGGTAGCCGACGACGACATCGCCGGAGGCCATCAGCAGGCGGGTGGTGTTGAGGCCCACCTTGTAGATGTTCTTGACGTCCTCGCCGGTCGCGGTGAGGTCGGTGATCATCGTGCCGACGATCGCCTCAAGGTCCACGGCCGCCTTGGCGAGCGAGTCCACCGCGGTGCTGAGCTCCTCGTTGCCGTGGTTCTCGGCGAGGAACTTCTTGATCTCCTCGGAGAGCGTGTTCAGCGAGGCGCCCTGGTCGCGGACGATCTTCCGGAAGAAGAAGTCCTGGCCCTGGATCGCCGTCGTGCCCTCGTACAGGGTGTCGATCTTGGCGTCCCGGATGTACTGCTCGACCGGGTACTCCTGGAGGTAACCGGAGCCGCCGAAGGTCTGGAGCGACTGCGCGAGCTGCTCGTACGACTTCTCGGAGCCGTAGCCCTTCACGATCGGGAGCAGCAGGTCGTTGAGGCCGTTCAGCGCCTTCGCGTCCTCGCCCGCGGCCTCCTTCTCCTGGATCGCGTCCTGGACGGATGCCGTGTAGAGCACGAGGGAGCGCATGCCCTCCGCGTACGCCTTCTGCGTCATGAGCGAGCGGCGCACGTCGGGGTGGTGCGTGATGGTGACCTTGGGGGCCGTCTTGTCCATGAACTGCGACAGGTCGGTGCCCTGGACGCGCTCCTTGGCGTACTCCAGCGCGTTCAGGTAACCCGTCGACAGGGTCGCGATGGCCTTCGTGCCGACCATCATGCGGGCGAACTCGATGATGCGGAACATCTGGCGGATGCCGTCGTGCTTGTCACCGATCAGCCAGCCCTTGGCGGGGTGCTGGTCGCCGAACGTCATCTCGCACGTGTTGGACGCCTTGAGGCCCATCTTGTGCTCGACGTTCGTCGCGTACACGCCGTTGCGCTCGGCCAGCTCGCCGGTGGTCCAGTCGAAGTGGAACTTCGGGACCATGAAGAGCGACAGGCCCTTGGTGCCCGGGCCCGCGCCCTCGGGACGCGCCAGCACGTAGTGAAGGATGTTCTCGGACATGTCGTGCTCGCCCGAGGTGATGAAGCGCTTCACACCCTCGATGTGCCAGGAGCCGTCCTCCTGCTCGACGGCCTTCGTGCGGCCGGCGCCGACGTCCGAACCCGCGTCGGGCTCGGTCAGCACCATCGTCGAGCCCCACTGCTTCTCGACGGCGATCTCCGCGATCTTCTTCTGCGCGTCGTTACCCTCGTCGAAGAGGATGCCGGCGAAGGCCGGGCCGGAGCAGTACATCCAGACGGCCGGGTTCGAGCCGAGCAGCAGCTCCGCGTAACCCCAGATCAGGGAGCGCGGCGAGGTGGTGCCGCCGATCTCCTCGGGCAGGCCCAGACGCCAGTACTCGGAGTCCATGAACGCCTGGTACGACTTCTTGAAGGAGGCCGGGACCGGAGCGGTGTTGGTCTCCGGGTCGAAGACCGGCGGGTTGCGGTCGGCGTCCGCGAAGGAGTCGGCGAGCTCGTTCTCCGCGAGGCGGTTGATCTCGTCGAGGATGGTCTTCGCGGTGTCGACGTCCATCTCGGCGAACGTGCCGGTGCCGTACACCTTGTCGCGCCCGAGGACCTCGAAGAGGTTGAACTCGATGTCGCGGAGATTCGACTTGTAGTGCCCCATGGGAAGGCTCCGTAATCAATAGCAGTGGCGCGCAGCGCCCCGGGGAGGGGTGAGGGTCGGGCGACGAGCTGGCGTGGGTATATCAGCTGACCTCTACGATGATGCTACCCGTCAGTAATAAGACGCAACCCCTCAAGGGGCTGATGTGTCCGATTACTCTTTGCGGCATGTACGGCTATGACCAGACCCCGGGCGCGCAGCAGCAGATGGGCGGCGGCTACGGCGAGCAGCCGCTCTACCCCGAACCGTCACCGCCGTCCCTGACGGACGCGGTCCGGGCCTTCACCACGGGCTCGCTGTCCGCGGAGGACTTCCAGCAGATCTTCGCGACCTCGAAGGTCTACTGTCCGCGTGGCGACAACCCTGGCTTCCTGGCCCTGCACAACACCCAGCAGCCGGTGATTCCCATGTTCACCACGCTCAAGGAGCTGCGGCTGTACGCGGGCAAGGAGTCCAAGTACTTCGTGATCACCGGAGCCGAGGTGATCGACCTGCTTCCGACCGGATACGGCTTCGTCCTCGACATGGAGGGCGATCACCGCATGGTCTTCGACGCCAAGGCCGTGGAGCAGATGGTCGACTTCGCGATGCGTCGTATGTACGGCTGACGTGCGACCGTCCTGAAGGGCCTGTACCCCTGGGGTGCGGGCCCTTTCCGCTGTCCGGACGCGGGCGGGAATGGACTCCCCCTTGCAGGATGTTCACTATTCAACTAAATTGAAATCAGGACAATCCCGGAGGTGGCTTCCCATGCCCGCAGTGACCGTCGAAAACCCGCTCAGCCTGCCCAAGGTCGCGGTCGCGGGTGACGCCGTGGCCCGTCCCGTGCTCGCCGTCACGACCGCGCCCTCCGGGTTCGAGGGTGAGGGCTTCCCGGTGCGCCGCGCGTTCGCGGGGATCAACTACAAGTACCTCGACCCGTTCATCATGATGGACCAGATGGGTGAGGTGGAGTACGCGGCCGGTGAGCCGAAGGGGACTCCCTGGCACCCGCACCGCGGCTTCGAGACCGTCACCTATCTGATCGACGGCACCTTCGTCCACCAGGACAGCAACGGTGGCGGCGGCACCATCGAGAACGGCGACACCCAGTGGATGACGGCAGGCTCCGGGCTGCTGCACATCGAGGCCCCGCCGGAGTCCCTGGTCATGTCCGGCGGCCTCTTCCACGGCCTCCAGCTCTGGGTGAACCTTCCCAAGACCGACAAGATGATGGCCCCCCGCTACCAGGACATCCGCGGCGGCCAGGTCCAGCTCCTCGCCTCCCCGGACGGCGGCGCGCTGCTCCGCGTCATCGCCGGTGAGCTCGACGGGCACGAGGGTCCCGGGATCACCCACACCCCGATCACGATGATCCACGCCACCGTCCGCCCCGGCGCCGAGGTGACCCTGCCGTGGCGCGAGGACTTCAACGGACTCGCGTACGTGCTGGCCGGGCACGGCACAGCGGGTACGGAGCGCCGGCCGGTCCACAAGGGACAGACGGCCGTCTTCGGCAGCGGTTCCTCGCTGACCGTCCGCGCGGACGAGGCGCAGGACGGCAACAGCCCCGACCTGGAGGTCGTCCTGCTCGGCGGCCGTCCGATCCGTGAGCCGATGGCGCACTACGGGCCGTTCGTGATGAACACCCAGGCCGAGCTCAAGCAGGCGTTCGAGGACTTCCAGGCCGGCCGTCTCGGCACCATGCCCGCGGTGCACGGGATGTGACACGTGATGTGACACGGGATATGACACCCCGTCCGTTCGCGGGCCGCGGGTGACGGACCGTCACCCGTACGCCCGCGCGGGCGGGCAGGCGCACCCGCACCATGATCGGGTGGGGGAGTGCAGACCCAGAAGCCTCTCCTGCCCGACGCGGCGCGGCGGACGGCCGCCTGGTGCGGCGTCGTGCTCCTCGTCGGCGGTGTCGTCGCCGTAGCCGTCTGGCTGTGCATCGTGCTCAAGACGGCGGTCACGCCGGTCCTGCTCGCGCTGCTCGGTACGGCGCTGCTCGGCCCCGTGCACCGCTGGCTGACCGCCCGCAAGGTGAACCGGTCGGTGGCCGCCGGACTCACCTGCTGTGTGCTCGTGGGCGTGGTCGGCGGCGCCGGGTACATCGTCGTCACGGCCCTCATCGACACCGGCGGCCAGATCGTGGACTCGCTCAAGGACGCGGGCCAGTGGATCATCGACCACTTCGGGATCGCGGACGGCGCGAACGTGGACGACCTCGCCGACAACGCCAAGAACCTCGTCGAGAAGTTCGGTGCCAGTGCGGCCGGCGGCCTGCTCAGCGGGATCAGCCTGCTCGGCTCCCTCGCGGCGACCGGCGTCCTGACCCTGCTGCTCACGTTCTTCTTCCTGCGCGACTCGGACCGGGCCGCGAACCTCGCCCACACCATCGCCCCGCGCGGCACGGGCCAGCTGGTGGAGGCCATGGGGCGGCGGGCCTTCGAGGCCGTCGAGGGGTTCATGCGGGGCACCACGTTCATCGCCCTGATCGACGCCGTGTGCATCACGGTGGGCCTGCTGATCCTGGACGTACCCGGGGCCGTGGGGCTGGGGGCGCTGGTCCTCGTCGGGGCCTACATCCCGTATCTCGGCGCGGTCATCTCCGGCGCCGTCGCCGTCCTGGTCGCGCTCGTCGACCGGGGGTTCGTCATCGCCCTCTGGGTTCTGGGGGTGGTGCTGGCGGTCCAGGTGCTGGAGGGCCACGTGCTCCAGCCGATGATCCAGAGCCGTACGGTCCAGATGCACCCCGCCATGATCATGATCGCGCTGACCGCGGGTGCCAGCGTCGCGGGCGTCCTGGGCATGCTGCTCGCCGTACCGCTGTGCGCGGCGGTGTTCGGGGTGATCGGGGAGCTCCGGAAGGGCTACGGCGGCCAGGGGCCCGGCCAGGAGTCCGGTGGGAGCTCACCGGCGGCCCCGCCCGGCGACTGAGAGCAGGCCGTCCCGCCGGACGCCCCGGGTCAGAAGTCCGCCGGCTCCACCGTCTCGAACAGCTCGAACCAGATCGACTTCCCCTCGCCCCGCGGGTCCACCCCCCACGCGTCGGCCAGCATCTCCATCAGGACGAGCCCCCGCCCGCTGGACGCCATCTCCCCGGGCCGCCGCTTGTGCGGCAGCTCGTCGCTGCCGTCGGCGACCTGGACGCGCAGCCGCCGCTCGCCCCGCTCCCCGATCACCTCCGCGACCATCAGCGCGTCGCCGTCGGTGTGGACGAGCACGTTGGTGGCCATCTCGGAGATCATCAGCACCGCCGAGTCGACCTGCTCCGGGTCCGCCCAGTCGTGCAGCAGCTCGCGCACCTGCTGCCTGGCCGCCGCGATCCGTTCGGGTTCGGCCTGGGCGATGGTCATGGCGGTACGGCGCGGAGGCGCCAGCCGGGTCGTGGGGCCCTCGCGGCGGAGCACCAGGACCGCGATGTCGTCCTCGCGCCGGTCGGCCAGCGGCCCGGTCGTGTAGTGGGAGGTCGGGCCGTGCACGGCCTGTACGAGGGCGTCGGCGAGCTTCTCCAGGTCCTCGTCCGGCTCCTCCAGGACCGGCCTGAGCCGTTCCCAGCCGGTCGCCATGTCGTGCCCGCCGGTCTCGATGAGCCCGTCCGTGCACAGCATGATCGTTTCTCCGGGTTCCAGGACGACCCGGGTCGTCGGATAGTCCGAGTCGGCCTCGATGCCGAGCGGCAGGCCGCCCGCGGTCTGCCGGATCACCGCGGTGCCGTCGACGCTGATCACCACGGGGTCCGGGTGGCCCGCTCTGGCGATGTCCAGGGTGCCGGTGGCCGGATCGGCCTCCGCGTACAGACAGGTCGCGAAGCGCGCGGCGGTGTGTCCGTCGCCGTCCATGCCCTCGTACTCCTCGGTGAGGCCGGCGAGGAAGCGCGAGGCCCGGGAGAGCACCGCGTCGGGGCGGTGCCCCTCGGAGGCGTATGCGCGCAGAGCGATCCGCAGCTGGCCCATGAGCCCGGCGGCCCGTACGTCGTGGCCCTGGACGTCACCGATGACGAGCGCGATACGGCCGTTGGGGAGCGGGATCATGTCGTACCAGTCGCCGCCGACCTGGAGCCCGCCGCCGGTCGGGATGTAGCGCGCGGCCACCGCCATCCCGGGGATGTCCGGGCCGAGGGACGGCATCATCGAGCGCTGGAGGCCGAGCGACAGCTCGCGCTCTGTCTCGGCGGCCCCGGCCCGGTCCAGGGCCTGGGCGAGCATCCGGGCGACCGTCGTCAGCACGGCGCGCTCGTCCGGCGAGAAGGACACGGGATGCCGGAACCCGGCCATCCAGGCGCCCATCGTGTGGCCCGAGGAGACCAGCGGCAGGAAGGCCCAGGAGCGGCGCCCGAAGCGGCGGGCGAGCGGCCAGGTGGCGGAGAAGCGCCGGCGGTACTCGTCCGGCGACGGGAGGTAGATCGCCCGCCCCGTCCGTACGACCTCGGCGGCCGGATAGTCGGTGTCCAGCGGCATGTCGGCGAAGGGGTCCTCGTCGCCCACGTTGTGTCCGTGGTGCCCGATGATCGTCAGCCGCTCCCCGGCGACGCCGAAGACGGCAAGCCCGTCCGGCGAGAACCCGGGCATGGAGAGGGACGCGGCGACCCGCAGGACCTCCTCGGTGGACCGGGCCTCGGCCAGCGCCCGTCCCGCGTCCAGCAGGAACGCCTCCCGGGAGCGGCGCCAGTCCCCGGTGATGGCGGTGTGCTCGGCGGTGGAGTCCGGCTGCGGTTCGGCGACCTCCTGGAGGGTGCCCATCAGTACGTAACCCTCGGCGCCTCCCCCGGGGCTCATGACCGGCTTCGAACGGCTGCGGACGATACGGAGCACGTAGCCGCGCTCGTCCACGATCCGCAGCCGGGCCTCGGCCAGGGTGTCCTCGGCGACCGCGAGATTCACGACCCCGTATATCTCGTTCCAGTCGACCGGGTGGAACCGGGAACGCACCACGGACTCCGGGTAGACGCCGGGCTCGGCGGGCAGGCCGAGAAGCCGGGCCGCCTCCGCGTCCAGCGTGACGGCCCCGGCTTCGTTGTCCCAGCGCCACAGACCGGTCGCGATCGCGGCCAGGATTTCCTCGGTGCGCATTGCCCCACTTTAGGAAGATGTGCGTGTCCGACGCCACCGAGGGGCCGGGGCGCGGAGCAATGGCAATGCTGGGGTGCGGATGCGGGCGGTAGCCTGGGGTGGCCCAATCCACCTCGAATCGCTAAGACTGGATGAACGACGATGCATCGGTACAGGTCCCACACCTGCGGCGAGCTCCGCGCCTCTGACGTCGGCACCGACGTCCGGCTGAGCGGCTGGCTGCACAATCGCCGAGACCTGGGTGGCATCCTCTTCATCGATCTGCGCGACCACTACGGTCTGGTGCAGCTCGTCGCCCGCCCCGGCACCCCCGGCAACGACGCCCTGTCGAAGCTGACCAAGGAGACCGTCGTCCGGATCGACGGCAAGGTCTCCGCGCGCGGCGCCGACAACGTCAACCCGGAGCTCCCGACCGGTGACATCGAGATCGAGGTCACCGAGGTCGAGGTCCTGGGCGAGGCCGCCCCGCTGCCCTTCACGATCAACACCGAGGACGGGGTCAACGAGGAGCGGCGCCTGGAGTACCGCTTCCTCGACCTGCGCCGCGAGCGCATGCACCGCAACATCATGCTGCGCTCGTCGGTCATCGCCTCCATCCGCTCCAAGATGGTGGCCCTCGGCTTCAACGAGATGGCGACCCCGATCCTCGCCGCGACCTCCCCCGAGGGCGCCCGCGACTTCGTGGTCCCCTCCCGGCTGAACCCGGGCAAGTTCTACGCGCTGCCGCAGGCCCCGCAGCAGTTCAAGCAGCTGCTGATGATCTCCGGCTTCGACCGCTACTTCCAGATCGCGCCGTGCTTCCGCGACGAGGACGCCCGCGCGGACCGTTCGCCCGGCGAGTTCTACCAGCTCGACGTCGAGATGTCGTTCGTCGAGCAGGAGGACGTCTTCCAGCCGATCGAGAAGCTCATGACCGAGCTCTTCGAGGAGTACGGCAACGGCCGCCACGTCACCTCGCCGTTCCCGCGCATCCCGTTCCGCGAGTCGATGCTGAAGTACGGCAACGACAAGCCGGACCTGCGCGCCCAGCTCGAACTCGTCGACATCTCCGACATCTTCGCCGACTCGGAGTTCAAGGCGTTCGCCGGCAAGCACGTCCGCGCGCTCCCGGTCCCGGACACCGCGGGCCAGTCCCGGAAGTTCTTCGACGGCCTCGGTGCGTACGCGGTCGAGCACGGCGCCAAGGGCCTCGCCTGGGTCCGCGTCGGCGAGGACGGCACGCTGGCGGGTCCGATCGCCAAGTTCCTCACCGAGACGGACATCAAGACGCTCACCGAGCGGCTGTCCCTCGTCCCCGGCCACGCCGTCTTCTTCGGCGCGGGCGAGTTCGACGAGGTATCCAAGATCATGTCCGTCGTCCGCGTCGAGGCCGCCAAGCGCGCCGGTCACTTCGAGGAGGGCGTCTTCCGGTTCTGCTGGATCGTCGACTTCCCGATGTACGAGAAGGACGAGGAGACCGGGAAGATCGACTTCTCTCACAACCCGTTCTCCATGCCCCAGGGCGGCATGCAGGACCTGGAGGAGAAGGACCCGCTGGACATCCTGGCCTGGCAGTACGACATCGTCTGCAACGGCATCGAGCTGTCCTCCGGCGCCATCCGTAACCACGAGCCCGAGGTCATGCTGAAGGCCTTCGCGATCGCCGGCTACGAGGCCGAGACCGTCGAGCGGGAGTTCGCGGGCATGCTGCGCGCGTTCCGCCTCGGCGCCCCGCCGCACGGTGGCATCGCCCCGGGCGTCGACCGCATCGTGATGCTGCTCGCCGACGAGCCCAACATCCGCGAGACGATCGCCTTCCCGCTCAACGGCAACGCCCAGGACCTGATGATGGGCGCACCCTCCGAGCTGGACGAGACCCGTCTGCGTGAGCTGAACATCCAGCTCCGCAAGCCGGTCGCGTCGGCGAAGGACAAGGCGGAGGCCAAGGACTCGGTGGCCAGGGACACCGGCGCGAAGTAAGCGTCAGTTGTTCCGCTTCGGTTCCACGTGAAACAGCCCCCGGCCGCCACCAGGCCGGGGGCTGTTCCATGTGCGGGGTACGGGGTACGGAAACCCGGATACCGCACGACGGGTGATGTGTACAGCCCGGATGGCCCGGTTGAGGATGCGTCAGGGGCCGACGCGGCGAAGACTGCGATCTGAGACTGCGTCAGCCGACCCACTCAGGAGCCCACGTCTTGTCCGCTTCCCGCCGTCCGTACGCCGCCCTCGTCGCACTGGTCCTCCTCGCGCTCACCGGCTGCTCCACGGACCCCGCCTCACCCCCCACGCCCAGCGGCGCGCCGGGCCCCCAGTCCATGCCCGCCCCCGAGCGCACGAAGGCACCCGCACCCCGCCCCGCGGAGATCCCGGCGCTCGGCCCGACGACCCGCGCCGCGATCCCGGCCACCGCGCGGCAGGCGGTCGTCGTCACCGGCGATTCCCCCGACTCCAACCAGTCCACCGCGGTGCTCTACACCCGCGACCCCGTCAAGGGCTGGCAGCCGGCGGCCGGCCCCTGGCCCGCCCACAACGGCCTCGAAGGCTGGACCGACTTCCATGTGGCGGGCGACCTCAAGTCCCCGGTCGGCGTCTTCACCCTCACCGACGCGGGCGGGCGGCTCCCCGACCCGGGGGCCCGGATCCCGTACGACGAGCATCCGCGTTTCGCGATGAGCGGTGAGGGCTTCTTCGGGGAGTCGCTCGAAGGGTCCTTCGACTACGTCGTCGCCATCGACTACAACCGCACGCCCGGCGTCACCCCCCTCGACCGGGAGCGCCCGCTCGGCGAGGAGCGGGGCGGCGGCATCTGGCTCCATGTGGACCACGGCGGCCCGACCCAGGGCTGCGTCTCGCTTCCCGAGAAGCGGATGAAGGAACTCCTCCTTGCCCTCGACCCGGCGAGGAAGCCGGTGATCGTGATGGGGGACGCGACGGCGCTGCTGCGATGAGCCGCCGGGCGGCGGACGACAGAGGGCCGGGACCGCGT
>NZ_JBSHFH010000088.1:0-18641 GCF_053617235.1 Streptomyces sp. NPDC055749
GGACCACAGATGTGGTCCGGGCCCTCCGTCATGCGTACCGCGTGGCGACTAGTCGGCCTTGCGGGCGCCACCGATCGCGGCGATCGGGCCGAGGGCGAGGAAGAGGTACGTCATGAAGTCGGCCTCTTCCTTCCAGACCTTGGAGATGTCGCTGAAGTGGTCGAAGAAGACGCCGGAGAACGACATGCCGGAAGCCTCCGCCCAGATCATCGATATGGCGATGATCTGGCCGAGGTAGACGGCGCCCAGGGAGAAGACGGCGCCGGCGCCGATCACGGCCGGGTTGCTGCCGCCGACCTTCGCCGCCGCGAAGCCGACCAGGAAGCCGACGCCGACCGCCGCGTACCCGACCTCGCGCTCGATGGAGCCGGCGATGACGCCGTAGAGGATGGCCGCGACGACGGCCGCGCCGAGCGCGGTCAGGATGCCGAGACCGAGGTTGTTGCGGGCCGGGGGCGCCGGGGCGAACGGGGCGCCGCCGCCGAACTGGCCGGGCTGCTGACCTGCGAAGGGGTTGCCCGTCGGCGCACCGGGCTGAGCCTGCGCACCGTACGGGTTGCCGGTCGGGGCGCCGGGCTGAGCCGGCTGCTGGGCGGCGTACGGGTTGCCGTCGGTGGGCTGGCCGCCGTAGGGCTGCTGCGGCTGGTTCGGCGGCACGGGCTGGCTCATGGTGGATTTCCCCCTGGGACGGATGCGCACGGCTGTGCGAGAAGTGACGCCGCAGGCTAGCAGTCCGCTCGGACATCGCCCACCGGAATCCCTTGCGGGGATTGGCCGGTGGGCCGTTCTCACAGCCGGTGCGCGGCCCCCGCCGGGGTGGCTCCCCGGGTGTCCAGGAGGAGTTGGGCCTTCACCGCGAGGCCCTGGAGGTCGTACGTGCGGTGGTGCTGGAGGAGCACCGTCAGGTCGGCGCTGGCCGCGGCCTCGTAGAGCGAGTCCGCGCGCGGGACGGGCAGTTCGCGTACGCGCCAGTCCAGGACGTGCGGGTCGTGGTAGCCGATCTGGGCGCCCATGTCCATCAGCCGGCTCGCGATCTCCCGGGCGGGGGACGCCTCCTGGTCGGCGAGGTCCGGCTTGTACGTGACACCGAGGAGCAGTACGCGGGCGCCCCGGACGGACTTGCCGTGCTCGTTGAGGAGGGTGGCGCAGCGCTGGATCACGTACTGAGGCATCCGGTCGTTGATCTCCTGGGCGAGCGAGACCATGCGCAACGGGTGCCCCGGGGTGCGGCTGTTGTACGGGAGACAGCCGGGGTCCACCGGTGCGCCGTGGCCGCCGACGCCGGGGCCGGGGCGGAAGGGCTGGAAGCCGAAGGGCTTGGTCTCGGCGCACCGGATGACGTCCCAGAGGTCGACGCCGAGGTCATGGCAGAGCACCGCCATCTCGTTGACCAGTGCGATGTTGACATGCCGGAAGTTGGTCTCCAGGACCTTGGTCATCTCCGCCTCGCGAGGGCCGCGGGCGCGGACGACCTTGTCGGTGAGCCTGCCGTAGAACGCCGCGGCCGACTCGGTGCAGGCGGGGGTGAGTCCGCCGATCACCTTGGGGGTGTTGGCGTAGACGTGGGTGCGGCTGCCCGGGTCGAGGCGGCTGGGAGAGCAGGCGAGGTGGAAGTCGCGTCCGGCGCGCAGCCCGGAGCCCTCTTCCAGCAGGGGCCGCAGGAAGTTCTCGGTGGTGCCGGGGGGCACGGTCGATTCGAGGAGCACGGTGGTGTGCGGGCGCAGCCGGGCGGCGAGCGCGCGGGCCGCGTCGCCGAGGGCGCCGAGGTCGAGGGTGCGGTCCGCGCCGAGGGGGGTGGGGGCGCAGATGACGGCGGTACGGACCCGGCCCAGTTCGGCCGGATTGGTGGTGGGCCGGAAGCCTCCGGAGAGCATCCGGCGGATGTCGGAGGCCGTGAGCGAACCCTCGACGGGGCTGCGGCCTGCGGAGAGTTCGGTGAACGGGCGGGGATCGGTGTCGTATCCGACGGTCTGGATGCCCGCGGCCACGGCGGCTTGGGCGAGGGGCAGGCCGAGGTGACCGAGTCCGATGACGGCGAGGTCTGCGGGCATGTGGTGGTCGTCCTTCCCTAAGACCATGAGGCCAGAAAGCGCAACCGCTGGGGACAGCGCAATGTCAGACTAAGCGTAAATATGACCTATATGTCGCATTGTGTGACTCCAGTCGTCGGGGTGTTGTCCACAGGCGGTGGCTGAAGTCGCGGTCCGCGGACAGAATCGACTCGTGGGCACACGTGGCCGGCCCCCCGCGCCGGTCCGCAGCACCGTGCCGGACACCCCGATCTACCGGGAGGCAGCAGTGAGGACAGCGACACTGGGACCCGCCGAGCGCACCGAGGCGCTCGCCGCGATGGCCGAGCGCGAGTTGGACGTGCTGGTCGTGGGGGCGGGCGTGGTCGGCGCCGGGACCGCGCTGGACGCGGCCACCAGAGGGCTCTCGACCGGTCTGGTCGAAGCGCGCGACTGGGCGTCCGGCACGTCGAGCAGGTCGAGCAAGCTGATCCACGGCGGACTGCGCTATCTGGAGATGCTCGACTTCGCGCTCGTGCGGGAGGCGCTGAAGGAGCGCGGGCTGCTGCTGGAACGGCTGGCGCCGCACCTGGTGAAGCCGGTGCCCTTCCTCTATCCCTTGCAGCACAAGGGCTGGGAGCGGTTCTACGCCGGCTCCGGCGTCGCCCTCTACGACGCGATGTCCGTGTCCTCGGGGCACGGCCGCGGGCTGCCCGCCCACCGGCACCTCTCCCGCCGCCAGGCCCTCCGGGTCGCGCCCGCTCTGAAGAGGGACGCCCTGGTCGGGGCGTTGCAGTATTACGACGCGCAGATGGACGACGCCCGCTTCGTGGCCACGCTGGTGCGCACCGCCGCGATCTACGGCACGCATGTCGCCAACCGGGCGCGGGTCATCGGATTCCTCCGTGAGGGTGAACGGGTCGTCGGGGCCCGGGTGGAGGACGTCGAGGCCGGTGGCGTCTACGAGGTCAGGGCCAAACAGGTGGTGAACGCGACCGGGGTGTGGACGGACGACACCCAGGCGCTGATCGGCGAGCGCGGCCAGTTCCACGTCCGCGCGTCCAAGGGCATCCACCTGGTCGTTCCGAAGGACCGCATCCACTCCTCGACCGGGCTGATCCTGCGGACCGAGAAGTCCGTGCTGTTCGTGATCCCCTGGGGCCGGCACTGGATCGTCGGCACGACGGACACCGACTGGGACCTGGACAAGGCGCACCCCGCGGCCTCCAGCGCCGACATCGACTATCTGCTCGAACATGTGAACTCCGTCCTGGCCACGCCCCTGACCAGGGACGATGTGCAGGGCGTCTACGCGGGGCTGCGTCCCCTGCTGGCCGGGGAGTCGGACGCGACGAGCAAGCTGTCGCGCGAGCACACGGTGGCGCACCCCCTCCCGGGGCTCGTCGTGGTCGCGGGCGGCAAGTACACGACGTACCGCGTGATGGCGAAGGACGCGGTGGACGAGGCCGTGCACGCCCTCGACCAGCGGGTGGCGGCCTGTGTCACCGAGGACATTCCGCTGCTGGGTGCCGAGGGGTACCGGGCCCTGTGGAACGCGCGGGCCAGGATCGCCGCCAGGACCGGACTGCATGTCGCCCGGCTGGAGCATCTGCTCAACCGCTACGGCTCACTGACGGAGGAACTCCTCGACCTGATCGCGGCCGACCCTTCGCTGGGCGAACCGCTGCCGGCCGCGGACGACTACCTGCGTGCGGAGATCGTCTACGCCGCCTCGCACGAGGGGGCGCGCCACCTCGACGACGTACTGACGCGGCGCACCCGGATCTCCATCGAGACCTTCGACCGCGGCACCCGCAGCGCACGGCTCTGCGCGGAGCTGATGGCGCCGGTGCTCGGCTGGGACGCCGGCCAGGTCGACCGGGAGGTCGAGCACTACGAGAAGCGGGTGGAGGCGGAACGCGAGTCGCAGCGTCAGCCGGACGACCAGACGGCCGACGCGGCACGGCTGGGGGCGCCGGACATCGTGCCGATCTAGGGCCTTTCGTTTGGATCATGCCGGGCTCGCGGGGTCTGGCACGCGCATCTGCGGCGTTGTCGTCAATCACCAACTTCCCCGAGCTCTCGGCTTCGCTCGAGCAGGGGAGGCCCCATCGCGTTGCCTCAATCCTCCGCCTTGCAGCTGCACGCACCAGACCCCGCTCCCTGATCCGGCCTGATCCAAACGAAAGGCCCTAGGTCTGACCTGAGTAGACCGAGGAGTAGAAGTCGTATGGAGGGTAGGCGCTGTTGAGCGACGGAAGGGCCGTCGCGGGGGCGTCGCCCTGGACGACGGGCTGGGGGAGGTAGCAGGCTGCGGGGGCCGGGTGTGGTTCGCTGGGCGGGCTCGCCGTTCCAAGTCCGAGCGGACTCGGTACGAGACGGGCGACGAGCAGCGCCGGACCCGGCACCAGGACCGGTCCCGGGGTGAGGGACAATGAACGCTCTGCCAGGGCGGGTTGATAGCAGAGGGGACGCATGTCGGAGGCGGAGCAGGCACGGGAGCCCCAACGGGACAAGGAAGGCCGTCTTCTCGCGGGGCGCTACCGGCTCGGGGAGGTGCTCGGCCGGGGCGGCATGGGCACGGTCTGGCGCGCTGCCGACGAGACGCTGGGCCGCACGGTGGCGGTCAAGGAACTGCGGTTCCCCTCGGCCATCGACGAGGACGAGAAGCGCCGGCTGATCACGCGCACGCTGCGTGAGGCGAAGGCGATCGCCAGGATCCGCAACAACGGCGCGGTCACTGTCTACGACGTCGTCGACGAGGACGACCGGCCGTGGATCGTCATGGAGCTCATCGAGGGCAAGTCGCTCGCCGAGGCGATCAAGGAGGACGGGACGCTGACGCCGAGGCGTGCCGCCGAGGTGGGTCTCGCCATCCTCGACGTGCTGCGCCAGGCGCACCGCGAGGGCATCCTGCACCGCGATGTGAAGCCGTCCAACGTGCTGATCTCCGAGGACGGCCGCGTCGTACTGACCGACTTCGGGATCGCGCAGGTCGAGGGCGACCCCTCCGTCACCTCGACGGGCATGCTCGTCGGCGCACCCTCGTACATCTCGCCGGAACGGGCCCGCGGTCACAAGCCGGGGCCGCCCGCCGACCTCTGGTCGCTCGGCGGACTGCTGTACGCGAGCGTCGAGGGCTGCCCGCCCTACGACAAGGGGTCCGCGATCGCGACCCTCACGGCCGTGATGACCGAGCCGCTCGACCCGCCCAAGAACGCGGGCCCGCTGGAAGAGGTCATCTACGGCCTGCTGGCCAGGGACCCCGACCAGCGGCTCGACGACGCCGGTGCGCGGGCCCTGCTCAACGACGTGATCAACGCTCCCGAGCAGCCGGACCGGCCCGTACCGCCGCCGGCCGACTCGACCCAGGTCATGGCCCTGCCCACGAACGTCGACACCGCGGGGCCGGCGCCGAAGCGGACGCCCAAGGCTCCGTCGAAGTCCGTCCCGAAGCCGGCCGCCAAGACCGCCTCGGTATCGGCCGCCGCGGCCGGAAGTTCCGGCGACGGCGCCCGGGAGCGGCTGCGCGGCGCACTGCGTTCCGTGCGGAACGCCAAGGCCGCGCCCGCGACGGCGGGTGTGCCGCCGCAGCGTCCCGCGAGCTCGCCCACCACCCAGGCCCGCGCGTCGCTCACCGATGTGGTGCCGCGCCGCACGATGGCTGTCATCGCCGGCATCGTGGTGCTCGCCGTGATCGGCACCGTCCTCGCGCTGACCCTCGACGGCGGCGATGAGGGCGACCGGGGCGGCGGCTCGGCCGGGGGCGACAAGTCCGCGTCGGCCGGAGCCACGGGCGGCTCGGACGCCTCCGGCAAGGACAAGGGCAGCGGCACGGACGAGAACGGAAAGAACGGCCAGGGCCAGGGCACCGGCAAGGCGTCGGACAAGCCTTCCGAGAAGCCTTCGGACGACCCGAAGACCGATAAGCCGGACCCGGCCGCGCTCCCCGCCGGATACAAGAAGGTCACCGACACGCGGTTCCACTTCACCATGGCGATGCCCGCGGACTTCAGACGCACCGGCATAGCGGGCAGTAACTCGGGCGGCATCTACAACGTCGACGAAGGCTTCCCGCGCGTCCAGGTCGACTACAACAGCTCGCCCCGGGACGACGCCGCCGCGGCGTGGGCGGGTGCCGTGGCGGGCACCAGGGCCCTCAGTGACGGCTACAAGCACCTCGGCATCGACACCGTCAAGTACAACGGCTATCCGACCGTCGCCGACTGGAAGTTCGAGCGCAACCAGAAGGGCCAGCGCATCCGGATACTGAACCGGGGCTTCAAGGTCGACGCCACGCACGGTTACTCGATCATGGTCAGCTGCAAGGCGAGCGAGTGGAACGGCAAGGAGTGCCGGACGCTCCGCGAGACGGCTTTCGCCACCTTCAAGCCGCTCGACTGAGGGAACGGAGGAACGGCCGGGTTGCGGTGACCCGGCCGCGCGGGGGCGACTTGCCACGTATCGTGAGAGGCCGAGGACCGTACGCAGCCGGAACGATGGGTCAATTGCACAGCAAGTGACCGTAATTGACGGCTTCATGCGATCTCGGTGACCGGGGGACAGCGCGCTCTGGGGAGGCGTCGTGGACGACTACGCGGGTCGGGTGCTTGCCGACCGCTACCGCCTTCCGCTGCCCCCGTCCGATGAGTACGAACTGGTCGAGACCCGGGCGTTCGACACATACAGCGGCCAGGAAGTCCTGGTCCGCCAGGTGCCGTTGCCGGAAGTCGTGGACGCCGAAGTGCTCGACGACGGCCGGGACCGCGACTTCCGTGCCCCCCGCGCGGCGGGCCGTACGGTACGGCGGTCGACGGACCCCGCCGTGCGCCGCGCGATCGAGGCCGCCCAGGCCGCCGCGCAGGTCCCCGATCACCCCCGGCTCGACCAGGTCTTCGACGTGTTCGCCGAGGCGGGATCGCTCTGGATCGTGAGCGAACTGGTCGCGGCCCGCCCGCTGGCGGCCCTGCTCGCGGAGCGACCGCTCAATCCGTACCGGGCCGCCGAGATCGGCTCCGACGTGCTGACCGCTCTGCGGGTGCTCCACGCCCACGGCTGGACCCACCGGAACATCACCGTCCGGACGGTGCTGATCTGCGACGACGGCCGCGTCGTGCTGACCGGTCTGGCCGCCGGGGCGGCCGAGGAGGCGCTGTGCGGGTATGTTCCGGCGCCACAGTTCGAGGACGAGGACGCCTACGCGGCCCCGGCGGTCGAGTCCGGTCCCACCGGCCCGTACGTGCCGCCTGACGAGCCGGAACCGTACCGGCCCGAGCCCGCCGCCGAGGTCCCGGCCTCCCGTGGTCCCGCGGAGCTCGACGCACCGGTGGACTCGCCGTTCGCCCCGCCGCGGCACCCCGCTGCGCCGAGGGCCGACGGCCAGGAGCTCGTACCCCGCCCCGCCCACCCCGCCGTCCCGGTCGCCGAGCCCGGCGCCGGGAGCCCTGCCCACCTGCGCGCCGCGCGCGGCGGAGCCATCGCCGCTTACCGCGCGGGTGCTGCCCGCGCCGCCGGCCGCGTCAACGAGGAGCGCGACCAGGGCGAGGACTCCGCGGCCGGTTACGAGGACGGCCGGGACGCCCTCCCGGTCCAGCGGCCCCCCGCCGAACGGCCGCTCCTGCCGGGCGCCTGGGGCCCCACGGCCGAGGACCCGTACGACCTCGACGATGACGATGATGACGACGAGGGCGAGGGCGGCGGGAACGAGCCGCCCGGCCGGCGCGTGCATCTGGCAGGTACGTGGGACGACGGCCCCGGCTCCGGGCGCCCCGTACCCGCGGGCGGCTCGGGCGGCTCCGGTGAGGACGCGCTGCGCGCCGACTCCCGCCGCATCGGCGGCGCCGCCCCCCAGGACCACCGCGACCGGCGGCCGCTGCCCGTGCCCGCACGGGCCCCCTCGGGCAGCTGGGAAGAGGTCGTCGCGGGCAGCAGCCGTGACACCCCCGCCTACCGCGGCCCCGCGACACCGCTCGCCGCCGAACGCGCACGCCAGGCCCGGATCGCGGTCGTCGGCGCCGTCACCGAACGCTGGGCGCCCGAGCAGGCGGGCCCGGTCCACGAGAACTGGCAGCTCGCGCCGCCCATCGGCCCGTCCACCGACCTGTGGGCCCTCGGCGCCCTCCTCTACCGCGCCGTCCAGGGCCACGCCCCGTACCCCGAGGAGAACGCGGCCGAACTCGTCCAGATGGTGTGCGGCGAACCGCCCGCCTTCGCGGAGGAGTGCGGTGCGCTGCGCCCGGTCGTCGAGTCCCTGCTGCGCCAGGACCCCACCGAGCGGCCGGACTTCGAGGAGCTGCGCGGCTGGCTGCGCTCCCTCGTCCGCTCGGCGCCCGAGCCCGAGGCGGGCACCGATGTCGTACCGCTGCCGTCGCCCGACGACACCAGGCTGCCCGTCGTACGCCGCCGGGGCGAGCTGGTCCGCAGGCGCCGCGGCCGGTCGGGCGCGCCCGCGCACGGACGGCACCGCCAGGCGAAGCAGAAGCCGCGGCGCGAGAAGCAGCAGTACGAGCAGCCGAAGTACGAGCAGCCGAAGTACGAGAAGCCGCAGCGCGAGCCACGGATGCCCCGCGAGCCCAAGGGGCCCAAGGCGCTGCGCACGCCACCGCCCCGCCGGGACGACGGGCACTCGCCCCGGCGGCTGGGACGTCTGCTGCTGGTCCTCATCCTGCTCGCCATGGCCGCGGCCGTCACGTACGCCCTGATGTTCATGCCCAAGAACGAGCCCGGCGAGGGAACCGACCCCCAGGGCAGCCCGTCCGGTTCGGCCGCCCCGAGCGAGCCGGGCGGCGCGCCGCCTTCGGACGACGCCTCGGACCCGGCCGGTTCGCAGCAGCCGCAGACCAGCCGCTCCGCCGTCGCGCTCGCCCCCGGCTACACGCTGCGCAAGGACGCGGAGGGCTTCGAGATCGGTGCGCCCAAGGAATGGCAGCGCAGCCCGGCCAACGCGGACCGTCAGATCCGTTACGGCAGCGACGGGTTCACCCTCCTGGTCGTGCCGGGCCGGGACACGGTCGAGGCGAACGGCGGCGACCCGCTCGACTACCAGCGCGACAAGGAGCCCGAGCTCCAGCCGTTCCGCGAATCCAGCTGGTCGTCATCGACCGGGCTGCGCCGCGTCGACGTCGGCCGACAGGCCATGGCGGAGGGCCAGTTCACCTGGCAGGAGGCCGGCGGCCGTGAGGTCTACGTACGCAACCTCGTGATGATCGTCGAAGGCCGCTACCACACGGTCCAGGTCATCGGCCCGGAGGACGAGCGCGACCGGGTCACCGAAATCTACGAACAGGCCATCGCCTCCTACCGCGTTGCACCGTGAACGGGCTGCGCGGCTGAAGCCGGGCGACATGCATCACAGTGCGGTCTCGTGAGCGGTCCGAGGTTCCATGGCCATGCGTCCCCTCCGTAACCTGGCATCCGAAGGAACGGGGCGGGGACACACGTGGAACATTCGCAGGGCACTGACGCGGGACCCGTACTGGCCGGGCGCTACCGGCTCGGTGAGGTCCTCGGGCGGGGCGGCATGGGCAAGGTCTGGCGCGCCCACGACGAGGTGCTGCACCGGACGGTGGCCGTCAAGGAGCTCACGGCCGGGCTGTACGTGGCCGAGGCCGACCGGGCCGTGCTGCACGCCCGTACGCAGAAGGAGGCGCGCGCGGCGGCCCGCATCACCCACCCCGGTGTCGTCACCGTCCACGACGTCATCGAGCACGACGACCGCCCCTGGATCGTCATGCAGTACGTCGACGGGCCCTCGCTCGCCGACGCGGCCAAGGAGTCCGGCGAGATCGAGCCCCGGGAGGCGGCCAGGATCGGCCTCCATGTGCTGAGCGCCCTGCGTGCCGCGCACAGCGCCGGAGTGCTGCACCGCGACGTGAAGCCCGGCAACGTCCTGCTCGCCCGCGACGGGCGGGTGCTGCTCACCGACTTCGGGATCGCCGCGATCGAGGGCGACTCCACGATCACCCGGACCGGCGAACTCGTCGGCTCCATCGACTATCTGGCGCCCGAACGGGTACGGGGCGGCGACCCGGGGCCCGCGTCCGACCTCTGGTCCCTGGGGGCCACGCTCTACACGGCGGTCGAGGGGCGCTCGCCGTTCCGCCGTACGTCGCCCATCTCCACCATGCAGGCCGTCGTCATCGAGGAGCCCCCCGCGCCCCGGCGTGCGGGCGTGCTGGGCCCCGTGATCATCGCGCTCCTGCGCAAGGAGCCCGGGGACCGGCCGACGGCGGCCGAGGCGGAACGCATGCTGCTCGACGCCATGGAGGGCCGCGAGCCCCGGGCGGCGCAGGCGTACGTACCGACCCAGCTGGTTCCCGACGAGGCCCTGCGGGGACTCGCGGTGCCGGAGGATTCGAGGGCCCCTCTTCCCCGCCCTGTTCGCGGGGACACTCCGCCGGCCCCGAGCCGCAGCCGGTGGCGCAAGGCGCTCGTGGCCGCAGCAGTCGTCGTCGTCATCGGTGCGGCGGCCGGGTTCGTGGCGATGAAGTACGGGGGCGGCGGGGAGGGTTCGCGTACGGACAGCACCTCTTCCCCGGACGTGCGGACCGATACCACCACTGAGCCGCCGAAATCCAAGAAGCCGAAGCCCTCCGCCGATGAGACGCCGGAGGGCTGGCGCCGGGCCGTCGACCCGGCGGGCTTCTCTCTCCTCGTGCCGGAGGACTGGTACCGGCAGACGGAAGGCGACCAGATCGACTACACGCCGGACAACGGGGCGCACCGCATCCGGATCAGCATCGATCCGGCACCGGACTTCGAGACCCCGTACCTGCACGCGCTGAACCTTGAGAAGGACCTTGAGAAGCGGCGGCCCGGATACGAGCGGCTGAACCTCCAGTCGAAGATCTACCGGGACCGTCCCGGCTCGCTCTGGGAGTTCACCTGGGTCGAGTCCAAGGACCACCCGGGCCCGCGCCACGGGATCGACATGATGTATTACGCGGAGAGCGCCGGCCCGGAGTACGCGATCTACATGACGGCTCCGGAGGAGGACTGGCAGACCAGCCGGGAGCAGTTCGACACCATGCTGCGCAGCTGGCGGCCACCGGCCACATAGCCGCTGATCAGCGGTTATGTGGCCAGCGATCACTGGCTCGGTTGTCGGCTCGGTGGCCGGTCCGCTCGCGGGGCTGTTGTGGGGATGGTGAAAACCTATTACCGACGGGTACCCAAAGTGTGCGGCTGGACATACTCTCGCCCTCATGACGGACTCGCAGGCACCCACGGCCACCTCCGGCGCCTCCCTGGGCACGAACCCGGTCGCCCCCGCCCCGGCGGGCGTGCGCACCGCCGCCGACGTGGTCACCCCCGAGGTGATCGCCCAGCTGACCCGTGGCGTCGTCGGTTCCGGCCGCACCGCCAACCACACTCCCTTCACCGGGGAGAAGCTGGCCGACCTGCCCGAGTCCACTCCCGAGGACGTGGCGACCGCCTACCAGCGGGCCCGTGCCGCCCAGCCCGCGTGGGCCGCGACGCCCGTACGCAGGAGGGCGGCGGTGCTTCTGCGCTTCCACGATCTCGTCCTGGAGCGCCAGGCCGAGGTCCTCGACCTCATCCAGCTGGAGACCGGCAAGGCCAGGCTGCACGCACACGAAGAGGTCCAGGCGGTCGCCGTCGCCGCCCGGCACTACGGCCGCAGGGCGTCCGCGTACCTCAAGCCGAAGCGCCACACCGGTGTCATCCCGACCCTGACCAAGGTGACCGAGCTGCGTCAGCCCCGTGGTGTGATCGGTCAGATCGCCCCCTGGAACTACCCGTTCGAGCTGTCCGTGGGCGACGCCCTTCCCGCGTTCGTCTCCGGCAACGCCGTCGTGATGAAGCCCGACACGGAGACCGCGCTGACCGCCCTGTGGGCCCGTGACCTGCTCATCGAGGCCGGACTGCCCGCCGAGGTGTTCCAGGTGGTGCTCGGGGAAGGTCCCGTCGTCGGCCCCGAGGTCGTCAAGCACGCCGACTACGTCTCGTTCACCGGCTCGACCGGTACGGGACGCCAGGTCGCCCAGGGCGCAGCCGCCCGCCTCGTCGGGGTCTCGCTGGAACTCGGCGGCAAGAACGCCATGCTCGTCCTGAAGGACGCGGACGTGGAGAAGGCGGCGGCGGGCGCGGTCCGTGCCTGCTTCTCCTCCGCCGGCCAGCTCTGCATCTCCATCGAGCGCCTGTACGTCCACGAGTCCGTCGCCGACGACTTCGTGCAGCGGTTCGCCGCGCGTACGAAGGCCATGCGGCTGGGCAACTCCCTCGCGTACGGCGCCGACATGGGTTCGCTCGTCGGCGAACGCCAGCTGGAGACCGTGACCCGGCACGTCGCCGAAGCCGTCGAGAAGGGCGCCACGCTCGTCGCGGGCGGCGTCGCCCGTCCCGACATCGGCCCGCTCTTCTACGAGCCGACCATCCTCGACGGTGTCCAGGCGCCGATGGCCGTCTGCGGCGAGGAGACCTTCGGACCGGTCGTCTCCATCTACCGGTTCAGCGACGAGGACGAGGTCGTCGCGCTCGCCAACGCGACCCCGTACGGCCTCAACTCCAGCGTATGGACCAAGGACGGCAAGCGCGGCCACCAGGTCGCGGCCCGGCTGCGGACCGGCACCGTCAACATCAACGAGGGGTACGCGCCCGCCTACGGCAGCGTGCAGTCCCCGATGGGCGGCATGAAGGACTCCGGGCTCGGCCGGCGCCACGGCTCCGAGGGCATCCTCAAGTACACCGAGGCCCAGACCGTCGCCCAGCAGCGCCTGATCCCGCTCGCGCCGTCCTTCGGGATGTCCGACGAGAAGCACGCGGCCTTCATGAGCGTGAGCCTGAAGGCGATGAAGGCGTTCCGCCTGCGCTGAGCGCCCCCATTGCCGGACCCTCTATTCGTACCGACCCGTACCGAGGAGAGCCATGTCCCAGGACAGTGCTGCCCAGAAACAGTCCGTGTCCGCCGGTGCGGCCGACGACGACGCCGCGTACGACTACGACGTCCTGATCGTCGGTTCCGGTTTCGGCGGCGCCGTGTCGGCGCTGCGGCTGACCGAGAAGGGGTACCGGGTCGGGATCCTGGAGGCGGGCCGCCGCTTCACCCCCGCGACCCTCCCCAAGAACTCCTGGGACATCAAGAACTTCCTGTGGGCCCCCGCCCTCGGCCTCTTCGGTATCCAGCGCGTCCATCTGCTCGGCAACGTGATGGTGCTGGCCGGGGCGGGTGTCGGTGGCGGTTCGCTCAACTACGCGAACACGCTGTACGTTCCGCCGGCCCCGTTCTTCCAGGACCGCCAGTGGGCGGACATCACCGACTGGCAGGAGGAGCTGAAGCCGTACTACGACCAGGCCAAGCGGATGCTGGGGGTGCGGCTCAACCCGACCACGACCCCCTCGGACGTGCATCTGAAGGCGGTCGCCCAGGCCATGGGCGTCGGCGACACCTTCCATCTCGCCCCGGTGGGTGTCTTCTTCGGTGACGGTGAGGACGCCGACGGTACGGCGAAGGCGCAGCCGGGAGGCACGGTCGCCGACCCGTACTTCGGCGGCGCGGGCCCCGACCGCAAGGCGTGCACCGAGTGCGGCGAGTGCATGACGGGATGCCGCCACGGTGCGAAGAACACCCTCAACGAGAACTATCTGCATCTGGCCGAGAAGGGCGGGGCCGTCATCCACCCGATGACGTCCGTCGTCGCCGTCACGGACGACCCGGACGGCGGCTACCGGGTCTCGACCGTTCCCACGTCCCGCCGCAGGAAGGCGGAACCCACCCGGCTGCGTGCCCGGAAGGTGATCGTGGCGGCGGGGACGTACGGCACGCAGACCCTTCTGCACACGATGAAGGACCAGGGGCTGCTGCCCCGGCTCTCGTCCCGGCTCGGCGAGCTGACCCGTACCAACTCCGAGGGCCTCGTCGGCTCGCAGACCAGCGACCGCAGGTACCGCAAGAAGCACGGCGCCGCGAAGGCCGACTTCTCGCAGGGCGTCGCCATCACCTCGTCGATCCACCCCGACGAGAACACCCACATCGAGCCGGTCCGTTACGGCAAGGGCTCCAACGCCATGGGCGCGCTGACCATCCTCCAGGTGCCGTACGGCAGCCGGCGGGTCCTGCGCTGGGCGGGCAGCATGGTCAGGCATCCCCTGCTGGCCGCACGTTCCCTCTCCAACCGCCGCTGGTCGGAGCGGACCATCATCGGTCTGGTCATGCAGTCGCTGGACAACTCCCTGACGACGTACCGCAAGCCGGGCGGCATTGGAAAGGGTCTGCTCACCGCACGGCAGGGGCACGGCGCACCCAACCCCACGCAGATCGAGGAGGCGACGCGCGGCGCGACGCTGCTCGCCGAGGAGATCAACGGCTTCGCCGGTTCGAACATCGGCGAGCTGATGGGCACCCCGCTCACCGCCCACTTCCTGGGCGGCTGCCCGATCGGCGCGGATGCCGGGAGCGGGGTCATCGACCCGTACCACCGGCTGTACGGCCACCCGGGGATCTCGGTCGTCGACGGCTCGGCGGTCTCCGCGAACCTCGGCGTCAACCCGTCGCTGACCATCACCGCGCAGGCGGAGCGCGCCATGTCCTTCTGGCCCAACAAGGGCGACATCGACCCGCGTCCGGCGCAGGGCGAGGCGTATCAGCGGCTGTCGGCGGTCGAGCCGCTGACACCTGCGGTACCGAAGGAGGCGTTCGGAGCGCTGAAGCTGCCGTTCCTCGGGATGCCCGCGGTACCGCCGAAGGCGAAGCGGTAGCCGCACAGCGGAAAGGGGCTGCACCCCCCTCCGAGTGCAGCCCCTCACCGTCTACAGCTGACGCGCCCTACTCGGCGGTGTCAGCGTTCTTGCGGCGACGCACGAGGAACATCGCGCCCGCACCGAGCACCACGGCCGCGCCGCCCACGAGGGCGAACACCGTCGTCGAGGACGAGGAACCGGTCTCGGCGAGGCTGCCCGTGACCTCGGCGGTGTCGGCGTCGGCCGGCTTCTCCGCCGGGAGCGGGACCTTGCCGCCCTCCTGGGGCTTCGCGCCGTCCTCGTCACCGGACTCGACGATCTTGAACTTGTACGCGACGTCGGAGAAGCACGGCTCCATCTCCTCGCCGAAGACGAGCCCGCCGCCGAGGCTGAAGCCGACGCCCACCGGGGCGCTCGCCTTCACCTTGATCCGCAGGGGGATGTCGATCTCGTAGCCGGGCTTGATCTCGTCGGTCGCACCGACGTAGCCGGAGGCGGTGCCCCCCTCGCTCAGGTTCTCCCAGCTGCCCGTCTCCTCGTTGAGCGCCTGGAGCTGGACCTGCTGCGAGCTGAAGAGCTTCTGGCCCTCGTTGTCTGCCGCGGCGCCCGCGAAGAACATGACGTTCTTCACCGTGGTCTCCGAGTCGTTGTAGACGTTGAACTTGAACGAGTGCCAGCCGCTGCCCCGGACGATCGAGCCGGAGAGGCCGTTGATGGCGAGTTCCAGCGGGCGCGGCTCGCACTCCAGGACCTCCTCCTCGACCGGCTCCTCGGGGAGCTCGGACTCGGTGGCGGTGGGCGTCGGCGTCGGCGTCGCGGTCTCCGACTCCGAGGCGGTGGGGGAGGCGGGGGCGACGGCGGCGCCCGCTTCCTCGGTCTCGGAGGGCGTCACCGAGGGGGTCGTGTCCGTCGTCGCGGACGGGGACTCCGCGGCGGGCTCGGTCGTCGTCCCCGTCGACGGCGACGTGGTGTCGGTGGGTGCCGGGGAGTCGGTCGTCGCCGTGGGAACCGGGACCGTGTCCGCGAAGGCGGCCGGGGCCGTCAGGATGACGGCAGGGGCTATGACGGCGGTGGCGGCAGCGAGTGCCAGCGTGCGGCGGAGCTTCATCGGGGGCCTTCAGGGGTCGGGAAATGTTGTGTGCGCATGCATGACCAGGAACACCACGCGATGGTTGCCGTCCGCACTCACAGAATCCTTATGTTCGTTTCGCCGTTCCCAATCCGTGATCTTGCTCGGGGCAACGCTTCGAACGGCGCCGACCGGACGCAGAACTGAAGCAGGGCCCCGTGACCGTGAAGCGGTCCAGGGGCCCTCGGCTGTCAGATCTGTGGGGGAGATGCGGGACGTGCGGAGCGGATCGTGCTCGTGGGGCTGCGGTCTGCGCAACCGTTTCGAAACCGGATGCGGCCGGCTCGGGCGTCCCCGAGACCGACCGCACTTGGGGTGACCGGGCTGCTGTCCCCTGCCGACCGGTCACGCGCGCCGGGATGCGGTCCCACGACGTACCTGCAGTACGTCACACACCCCGGCGAAGCCACGCGTGGTTTTCTACCGATGCCGCCCCTGGTTGGCACGGACACCCGGACCAACGAAGCCGGTGTGCCACCGGTCACGCGCCGTACGGGTGAGACCCGGCCCGAACGCGGATACGGCCGTACAGCCTCCCCGTACGTCACACCCGGCCGCGGCACAGCTCCAGCAGCGTCATGGCGAGCGAGGTGCCCGGCTTTCCGAGCGCCTCCCTGTAGTGGCCGAGGACGTCCATCTCGCGGGAGAGATTCACGCGCCGGCCGCCGGAGGTGATCCGGGCCTCCTGGATGACCGCCGAGACGGCCATCCGTTCCTGGACGAGACCGATGATCCGGTCGTCGAGCATGTCGATGCGGTCGCGGGCGTCGCCGATCAGCGAGGCGGCCTCTTCGGTGTGCGCACCGGTCTGCTCGGTGGCCGTCTTCGTGGGTGCGGTGCTGCTCATGGTGTGACTCCTGGTCCGGTGGGGGTGCGGCCCCCCGGAGCTACGGGCCCGGAACGCCAGAACGCCCCGGGCCTGTTGGCCCGGGGCGCCTGGAACGTTGCTTGTCAGTAGCTCAAGCAGCACGACCATGGCAGCCGGCGGGCCGGGTGCCATAGGTAAAGACGAAGGTCGTGTGCTGACGCATGGCGCCCAGTATGGCCCGTCCCCCGCGGCCGGGACAAAGCCGGGCCCGGATGGTGAGACGGCGGGCGGGGAGAGGGCGTTCCACGGCCGGTAGAATCGACAAATACCGACCCCCTCTCCACCGCCGGAAGGCCGCCCCGTGCCAGCAGCACCCCCCGCCGCCCCCGACACCACCACCGACGTGGTTCTCGTTGTCGACTTCGGCGCGCAGTACGCCCAGCTCATCGCCCGCCGTGTCCGTGAGGCGCGGGTCTACAGCGAGATCGTCCCGTCCACGATGCCGGTGGCCGAGATGCTGGCCAAGAACCCGCGCGCGATCATCCTGTCCGGCGGCCCGTCCTCGGTGTACGCGGAGGGGGCGCCCACCCTGGACCGTGCGCTGTTCGAGGCCGGGGTCCCCGTCTTCGGTATGTGTTACGGCTTCCAGCTGATGGCCACCACGCTCGGCGGCACCGTCGACGACAACGGTGCCCGTGAGTACGGCCGTACCGCGCTCACCGTCTCCAAGGCCGGCTCCACGCTCTTCGAGGGCACGCCCGCCGAGCAGCCGGTGTGGATGTCGCACGGCGACGCCTGCTCCGCAGCCCCCGAGGGCTTCACCGTCACCGCGTCCACCGACGTCGTACCGGTCGCCGCCTTCGAGAACGACGAGAAGAAGCTGTACGGCGTCCAGTACCACCCGGAGGTCCTGCACTCCACGCACGGCCAGCAGGTCCTGGAGCACTTCCTCTACCGCGGCGCCGGCATCGAGCCGAACTGGACGACCACCAACGTCGTCGAGGAGCAGATCGCCCTGATCCGCGAGCAGGTCGGCACCAAGCGCGCCATCTGCGGCCTCTCCGGCGGCGTGGACTCCGCGGTCGCCGCGGCCCTCGTGCAGAAGGCCATCGGCTCGCAGCTGACCTGTGTGTACGTCGACCACGGTCTGATGCGCAAGGGCGAGACCGAGCAGGTCGAGAAGGACTTCGTGGCCGCCACCGGCGTCCAGCTGAAGGTCGTCGACGCGGCGGACCGCTTCCTGAACGCGCTGGCCGGTGTCTCGGACCCGGAGCAGAAGCGGAAGATCATCGGCCGCGAGTTCATCCGTGTCTTCGAGCAGGCCCAGGCCGAGATCGTGGCGGAGGCCGCGGGCGGTGAGGACGTCGCGTTCCTCGTCCAGGGCACGCTCTACCCGGACGTCGTCGAGTCCGGCGGCGGCACCGGAACCGCCAACATCAAGTCCCACCACAACGTGGGCGGGCTGCCCGAGGACATCGAGTTCCAGCTCGTCGAGCCGCTGCGCCAGCTGTTCAAGGACGAGGTCCGGATGGTCGGCCAGGAGCTCGGCCTGCCGGAGGAGATCGTCCAGCGCCAGCCGTTCCCCGGCCCCGGTCTCGGTATCCGGATCGTCGGCGAGGTCACCAAGGACCGGCTCGACCTGCTGCGCGAGGCCGACGCCATCGCCCGCGAGGAGCTGACCGCGGCCGGCCTGGACCGTGACATCTGGCAGTGCCCGGTGGTCCTCCTCGCGGACGTGCGCAGCGTAGGCGTCCAGGGTGACGGCCGTACGTACGGCCACCCGATCGTCCTGCGCCCGGTCTCGTCCGAGGACGCCATGACGGCCGACTGGTCGCGTCTGCCGTACGAGACGCTGGCGAAGATCTCCACCCGCATCACCAACGAGGTCGCCGACGTCAACCGCGTCGTCCTCGACGTGACGAGCAAGCCGCCGGGCACCATCGAGTGGGAGTAGTCCCACCCGGACCCGATGGCCGACGCCGCCGCCCTCCCCGGAGGC
>NZ_JBSHFH010000089.1:0-18501 GCF_053617235.1 Streptomyces sp. NPDC055749
GGCGCCCCGCATTGCGGGGCGCCCCTCTCGCGCGTATCGACCGCGACCGTATCGGCCGTTTCGACCGTATCGACTGCGGAAAACTCAGCCGGCCAGGCAGGAGGGGCCGAGCAGCACCTTCAGATCGCCGAAGAGTGCCGGGTCCGGCTTCACCCGGTGCCGGTCGAGCCGGAGCACGGTGGTCTTCCGGGGGCCCTGGAGCCTGATCCGTACCTCGGTGTCGCCCCGGTGGTGGCTGAGGACCTCGCCGAGGCGGCTGACCATCGGCGGTGTGATCTTGACCGTGGGGATGGTCAGCACGACCGGGGCGTTGGTCCCGGCCGAGGAGACGTCGGGGACCTGCATCTCCATCGCGACCAGGCGGGGCACGTCCTCGCGCTTGTCGAGGCGCCCCTTCACGAAGACGACGGTGTCCTCCACGAGCTGGGTCGAGACCAGCTGGTACGTGGCCGGGAAGAACATGCACTCGATGGAGCCGGCGAGGTCCTCGACGGTGGCGATCGCCCAGGCGTTGCCCTGCTTGGTCATCTTGCGCTGGAGGCCCGAGATGATGCCGCCGATCGTGACGATCGCGCCGTCCGAGTGCTCGCCGCCGGTGAGCTGCGAGATCGCGGCATCGGACTTGTCGGACAGCACGTGCTCGATACCGAAGAGCGGGTGGTCGGAGACGTACAGGCCGAGCATTTCGCGTTCCTGCGCGAGCAGGTAGGACTTCTCCCACTCGATGTCGGAGAACTCGACGTCGAGCCCGAAGCCGGGCTCGTCGGACTCCTCCTCGCCCATGCCGCCGAAGAGGTCGAACTGTCCCTCGGCCTCCTTGCGCTTGACCTGGACCACGTTGTCGATCATCGGCTCGTGGTGGGCGACGAGGCCCTTGCGGGTGTGGCCCATCTCGTCGAAGGCGCCCGCCTTGATGAGCGATTCGACGGTTCGCTTGTTGCAGACGATCGCCTCGACCTTGTCGAGGAAGTCGGGGAAGGAGCTGTACTTCCCCTTCGCCTTGCGGGTCTTGATGATCGAGTCCACGACGTTCTGGCCGACGTTACGGATGGCGGTCAGGCCGAAGAGGATCACGTCGTCGCCCTGGGCGGCGAAGTTGGACACGGACTCGTTCACATTGGGCGGCAGCACCTTGATGCCCATGCGCCGGCACTCGTTGAGATAGACGGCGGACTTGTCCTTGTCGTCCTTCACGGACGTGAGCAGCCCCGCCATGTACTCGGCCGGGTAGTTCGCCTTGAGGTACGCCGTCCAGTAGGTGACAAGGCCGTACGCCGAGGAGTGCGCCTTGTTGAACGCGTATCCGGCGAAGGGGACCAGGACGTCCCACAGCGACTTGATCGCCGCGTCGGAGAAGCCCTTCTCCTTGGCGCCCGCCTCGAAGAGGACGAAGTTCTTCGCCAGCTCCTCGGGCTTCTTCTTGCCCATCACGCGGCGCAGGATGTCGGCCTCGCCGAGTGAGTACCCGGCGACGATCTGGGCGGCCTTCTGCACCTGCTCCTGATAGACGATCAGGCCGTAGGTGAGGCCGAGGACCTCCTTGAGGGGCTCCTCCAGCTCCGGGTGGATCGGGGTGATCTCCTGGCGGGCGTTCTTCCGCTCGGCGTAGTTCGTGTGCGAGTTCATTCCCATCGGGCCCGGCCGGTACAGGGCCGAGACCGCGGAAATGTCCTCGAAGTTGTCGGGCTGCATCTGGCGCAGCAGCGAACGCATCGGGCCGCCGTCGAACTGGAACACACCGAGCGTGTCACCGCGGCAGAGCAGTTCGTACGTCTTGGGGTCGTCCAGCGGGAGGGAGAGCAGGTCGAGCTTGATGCCCTTGTTGGCCTCCACCATCTTGACGGCGTCGTCCATGATGGTCAGGTTCCGCAGGCCGAGGAAGTCCATCTTCAGCAGGCCGAGCGACTCGCACTGCGGGTAGTCCCACTGTGTGATGGTGACGCCGTCGGTGTGCCGCACCCAGATCGGGGCGTGGTCGACGATCGGCTCGCTGGACATGATGACGCCCGCGGCGTGCACACCCATCTGCCGGACCAGGCCCTCGACGCCCTTCGCGGTGTCGATGACCTTCCGTACGTCCGGCTCGTTCTCGTACATCCCCCGGATCTCGCCCGCCTCGCTGTAGCGCGGGTGCTTGGGGTCGGTGATGCCGTTGAGGTCGATGCCCTTGCCGAGGACGTCGGCGGGCATGGCCTTGGTGAGCCGGTCACCCATGGCGTACGGATAGCCGAGGACGCGGGCGGAGTCCTTGATCGCGTTCTTCGCCTTGATCTTTCCGTACGTGCCGATCATGGCGACCTTGTCGGCGCCGTACTTCTCGGTCACGTACCGGATGACCTCGACGCGCCGGCGCTCGTCGAAGTCGATGTCGACGTCGGGCATGGAGACACGCTCGGGGTTCAGGAACCGCTCGAAGATCAGCCCGTGCTCGATCGGGTCGAGGTCGGTGATGCCCATGGCGTACGAGACGATCGAACCGGCCGCCGAACCACGCCCCGGGCCGACCGCGATGCCCTGGTTCTTGGCCCACATGATGAAGTCGGCGACGACCAGGAAGTACCCCGGGAACCCCATCTGGATGATGATGTCCAGCTCGTACTCGACCTGCTTCTGCCGGTCCTCGGGGATTCCGTTCGGGAAGCGGCGGTTCATGCCGACCCGGACCTCTTCCTGGAACCAGGTGACCTCGGTGTACCCCTCGGGGATCTCGAACTTCGGCATGAGGTTCTTCGCCTCGAACATGCCGGCGGTGTCGATCTGCTGGGCGACCAGGAGGGTGTTGGCGCAGCCCTGCTGCCAGGCGTCGGAGGAGTCGACGCCGTACATCTCGTCGGTGGTCTTGAGGTAGTAGCCGGTGCCGTCGAAGCGGAAGCGGTCCGGGTCCGAGAGGTTCTTGCCGGTCTGGATGCAGAGCAGCGCGTCGTGCGCCGTGGCCTCGCCGGCGTAGGTGTAGTGCGAGTCGTTCGTCACGAGCGGCGGGATGTCGAGCTTCTTGCCGATCTCGAGCAGCCCGTCGCGGACCCGGCGCTCGATCTCGATGCCGTGGTCCATCAGCTCCAGGAAGTACTTGCCCTCGCCGAAGATGTCCTTGTAGTCCGAGGCCGCCTGCACCGCCTCGTCGAACTGGCCGAGCCGCAGACGGGTCTGCACCTCACCGGAGGGGCATCCGGTGGACGCGATCAGCCCCTCGGACCACTGGGAGATGGTCTCCTTGTCCATGCGGGGCCACTTCTGGAGCCAGCCCTCGGCGTACGCGTCGGAGGAGAGCCGGAAGAGGTTGTGCAGCCCGGTGCTGTTCGACGCCCAGATCGTCTTGTGCGTATAACCACCCGAACCGGACACGTCGTCGCGCTTCTGGTGCGGCTGTCCCCACTGGACCTTCCGCTTGTGCTTGCGCGACTCGGGCGCGACGTACGCCTCGATCCCGATGATCGGTGTCACACCCGCCTTCTTCGCCGAATGGAAGAAGTCGTACGCACCGTGCAGGTTGCCGTGGTCCGTCATCGCGATGTGCGACATGCCCATCTCATTGCACGCCTCGAACATGTCCTTGAGCCGCGCGGCACCGTCCAGCAGCGAGTACTGGGTGTGGACGTGAAGGTGCGTGAAGGGCGGCTTGGTCACGGCGCTGGGCCTCCGGGAGAACGTGCAATGACGGGTTGGGGGGACAGCGTGGAAGTCTACGTCTCCGGACTGACAACCGAGGGGCACTCCCGGGTACGGTCGCGCGTTGAAGAGGGCGGAGACGCCCGTCCCATTTGTCATGAACGCCATGCAGCAGGAGGCACCAAGAGATGTCGGAAACGCAGACCGGCGCAGCGCAGCGCGGGGAGCAGATTCTCAACGTTTTCGACACCGCCTTCGGTGAGCTGCTGGCCGCCGACCCGGCCGCCTTCCGGGTCAAGTTCCGGAAGATGGCGGGCTCGGCCTTCGCGTTCTACCGGGGCACGGCGTGCCTGTTCTACGACGACCTGGGGCGGGTGCAGCACACCGGCCCGTATGTGGACGAGCGCACCGGCCGGGTGTGGATCCACGGCGATCTCCACGCGGAGAACTTCGGCACCTACATGGACGCCAACGGGCGGCTGGTCTTCAACGTCAACGACTTCGACGAGGCGTACGTCGGCCCCTTCACCTGGGACCTCAAGCGCTTCGCCGCCTCTGTCGCCCTGATCGGTTACGCGAAGGCGCTGAGCGACGACCAGATCACCGAGCTCGTCCGGGTCTACGCCGCCGCCTACCGTGAGCGCATCCACGCCCTGGCGACGGGTGCGAAGAATGACGAGGTGCCGCCCTTCACGCTCGACACCGCCGAGGGCCCGCTGCTGGACGCGCTGCGCGACGCCCGCTCGCTGACCAGGTTCTCGCTGCTGGACTCGATGACGGAGATCCGGGACTTCGAGCGCCGGTTCGCCGCCGACGGCGGTGCGATCGACCTGGACGCGGCGACCCGCTACAAGGTGCTCGCCGCGTTCGACGGCTATCTGGAGACGCTGCCCGAGTCCAGCCTTACCCGCCCCGACTCCTACCGGGTGAAGGACGTCGTGGGCCGGCGCGGCATCGGTATCGGCTCGGCCGGGCTGCCCTCGTACAACATCCTTCTGGAGGGCAACAGCGACGCCCTGGAGAACGATGTGGTGATCTACCTCAAGCAGGCGCAGACCCCGGCGGTCTCGCGGCACATCACCGACGCGGCCGTGCGGGAGTACTTCCAGCACGAGGGGCACCGCACCGTCATCTCGCAGCGCGCCCTCCAGGCGCACGCCGACCCGTGGCTCGGCTGGACCGAGCTGGACGGCGCGGGACAGCTCGTAGCCGAGGTCTCGCCGTACGCGGTGGACCTGGACTGGTCCGACATCGACGAGCCGGAGGAGATCGCGGCGGTCGTCGCCGACCTCGGCCGGGCCACGGCGACGATGCACTCGGCCGCGGACGACGAGAGCGGGCACTCCCTGGTGCCGTTCTCCACGGAGCGGGCGATCGACGCGGCGATCGCTGCCGACGAGGAGGGCTTCGCCGGACTGCTCGTCGACTTCGCCCACAGTTACGGGGCACGGGCCCGCGCCGATCACCAGATCTTCGTGGACCTCTTCCGCAACGGCCGCATCCCCGGCCTGTGAGGATCCCCGGCCTGTAAGGCTGCCCACACCCACCGGCGATTTTAAGGATCGCCTACAGGTTCACATGGCACACTCCGAGACGATGGACGTATCAGGGACGCAGCTCAGGACGGTTCGCGCGGCGCTTTTCACAGCGCTCGTCGTGACCCTGTCCGCTGCGTCCCATGTGCTGCTCTCCCGGGTTCCGCTGCCACTGACCGTGCTCGCGCCGCTGGCCGTCGGCGTCTTCGCCGTGGCCTTCGCGCTGGCCGGCCGTGAGCGCGGCTTCGGGGCCATCGCCGGGGTGCTCGTCCCGCTGGAACTGGCCGCCGACACGGTGTTCACCACCGGACAGCACCTCTGTTACGGAGCTGCGGGCGGCCCGGTCACGGGGCCGCTGCGCTCCGTGGGTCTGGACGTCCTGTGCGGCGGCGAGGTGGGCGCGGCGCAGCTGGCCGGGGTGACCACCGGCGCGGGCGACCGTGCAGCGGCCCTGCTGGCCTCGCCCGATCCCCTGGTGCCGTGGCTGCTGCTCGCCGCCCATGTGACCGTGGGCCTGCTGGCCGCGGCCTGGCTGAGCCGCGGCGAGTCCGCGCTCGCGGGGCTGCTCCGCGCGGCAGCCGCCGTCGCGTTCCGCCCGCTTCTGGTCGCCGTCGCCGCGGTGAGCGCCGCACGCCGCCCCGTACGGCGCGACGCGCTCCCCTCGGGGCACCCGCACCCGCTCCACCCGGCCCGGCTCCTGGGGCACTCCGTGGGACGGAGGGGACCACCGCGCCCGGCGTTCGCCTGAGCACGGCACGTCCCCCACACACGTCACCACGCACACACGGAGAACCACCATGAGCAAGCGCAACACCCAGGCGAACAAGGCGGCGGCCCGCGATCGACTGCGCGCCGAGCGCGAGCGCCAGGCCAAGAAGGACAAGGCACGCAAGCAGATCGTCGTGGGTGTCTCGGTGGTCGCCGTGCTGGCGATCGCGGGCGGCGTCAGTTACGGCGTGATGCAGCTGAACAAGCCCTCCGCCTGGGAGGCCGCCGCTGACGCGAAGAACGTCACCGCGCCGAAGAACACCTCCGGTGACGACGGCACGACGGTCGTCGTCGGCAAGTCGACCGCCAAGAAGACCCTGGAGCTGTACGAGGACTCGCGCTGCCCGATCTGCGCCACCTTCGAGCAGACGGTCGGCGAGACCGTGGCGAAGGACGTCGACGCCGGCAAGTACAAGGTCAAGTACGTCGGTGCGACCTTCATCGACAACTCCGACAACGGCGAGGGCTCGAAGAACGCCCTGAGCGCGCTGGGTGCGGCGCTCAACGTCAGCCCCGAGGCCTTCATGGACTACAAGGCCGCGCTCTACTCGGCGAAGTACCACCCGCAGGAGACCGAGGACAAGTTCGCCAAGGACAGCTTCCTGATCGAGGTGGCGAACTCGGTGGACGCGCTGAAGGGCAACGCGGCCTTCGAGAAGGACGTCGAGGGCGGCACGTACGACGCCTGGGCGATGAAGATGTCCGCGGCCTTCGACAAGAGCGGCGTCGAGGGCACACCGACGCTGAAGATGGACGGCAAGACCGTCACCGCCGAGGGCAGCAAGAACGCACCGATGACGGTGGAAGAGTTCAACGCCGCGATCACCAAGGCGCTCAAGGCGTAGGGCCCGTCCAGCGGGCCCTAGCCGGAACACGCGCGGAGCGTCAGACGTCCGGGACGTAATTCCGGACGGCGGTTTCCCGACAGGCGGGCGAACTTCCTTTGTTCGCCCGCCTGTTCGGCCGCCAGGACGCCGTACCGCTCAGTAGGGTGATCGACCGTGACCAGTCGACACCTTTCCTCGCCCACCCGCCGCACGGTGGTCAGGGCCGCCGCCGCCACCGCGGTCGCCGCCCCCGTACTCGCCACCGCGACCACCGCCAGGGCCGCCGGGGCCCCGGCCTTCCTGCACGGGGTCGCCTCCGGTGACCCGCTGCCCGACGGTGTCCTGCTGTGGACCCGCGTCACCCCGCAGGCGGACGCGGTGCCCGGTTCGGGCCGCGGCGCCGATACCGCCGTGCGCTGGGAGATCGCCGAGGACGCGGCCTTCACCCGGATCGCCGCCCAGGGCACGGTCGTCGCGGGCGCCGCTTCCGACCACACCGTCAAGGCCGATGTACGCGGGCTGCGGCCGGCCACCGCGTACTTCTTCCGCTTCGCGGCGGGCGAGGGCGACCCGGTCCTCTCCCCCGTCGGCCGCACCCGTACGGCGCCCGCCGCCGGTGCGGCCGTCCCCGGTGTGCGGTTCGGCGTGGTGTCGTGCGCCAACTGGGAGTCCGGCTGGTTCTCCTCGTACCGCCATCTCGCCGCCCGCGCCGACCTCGACGCGGTGCTGCATCTCGGCGACTACATATACGAGTACGCGTCGGGCGCCTACCCGGCGGCGGCCGACGGCGT
Source organism: Streptomyces sp. NPDC055749 (assembly GCF_053617235.1). Taxonomy (NCBI): domain Bacteria; kingdom Bacillati; phylum Actinomycetota; class Actinomycetes; order Kitasatosporales; family Streptomycetaceae; genus Streptomyces; species Streptomyces sp. NPDC055749. The sequence continues at coordinate 7,528 of NZ_JBSHFH010000089.1, forward strand.
ACGCCGCCACGAGCCCGCTCACGAGATCCTCACCCTCGCCGACTACCGCACCCGGCACGGGAACTACAAGACGGACCCCGATCTCCGCTCCCTGCACGCCACCCACCCGGTCATCGCGATCTGGGACGACCACGAGTTCGCCAACGACGCCTGGACGGGCGGCGCCGAGAACCACACGCCCGGGTCCGAGGGTTCCTGGGCCGCCCGGGTGGCGGCGGCGAAGCAGGCGTACTTCGAGTGGATGCCGGTCCGCGCCTCCACGGAGGGCACCGTCTACCGGCGGCTGCGCTTCGGCGCGCTCGCCGATCTGCATCTGCTCGATCTGCGCAGCTTCCGCTCCGAGCAGTCGTCCGTCGGCAACGGCGCGGTGGACGACCCGGAGCGCACCGTCACCGGCCGGGCGCAGCTGGACTGGCTGAAGTCGGGCCTCGCCGGATCGGACGCCGCCTGGCAGCTGGTCGGCACCTCGGTGATGATCTCGCCGGTCGCGTTCGGCGCGCTGCCGGCCCATCTGCTGGCGCCGCTCGCGGAGTTGCTCGGGCTGCCCGGTGAGGGCCTGGCCGTCAACGTGGACCAGTGGGACGGCTACACCGACGACCGCAGGGAACTGATCGCGCATCTGCGGGACCGGGCGATCAGGAACACGGTGTTCCTGACCGGCGACATCCATATGGCGTGGGCCAACGACGTACCGGTGAAGGCGGCGACGTATCCGCTGTCGGCCTCGGCAGCCACGGAGTTCGTCGTGACGTCGGTGACCTCGGACAACCTGGACGACGTCCTGCGGGTCGCGCCGCAGACGGTCTCGCTGGTCGCGGCGGCTGCGGTCAAGGCCGCCAACCGCCATGTGAAGTGGGTCGATCTGGACTCGCACGGCTACGGGGTCCTCGATGTGACCGCCGAGCGCTCGCAGATGGACTACTACGCGATCTCCGACAAGACGCGGCAGGACGCCACCACGTCCTGGGTCCGCTCCTACCGGACGCTCAGCGGCACGCAGAAGATCGAGCGGGCCGACCGCCCGGTGCGCTGACCGATCAATTCAAGCCATCCTGCTCCTTGTTAAGAGTGGGTCACATCGTGACGGCGGGTGGTGCCGTCCGCAGACCGAATGCGGACACACCACCCGCCGAGGTAACTCCGCACGTTACGTACTTGTCTCAAACCTTGGTACGGACCGCAGAATTTTTCCCCATTGCCCCCGTACGCGCCACAAATGATTGGGCCTGATCAATTCTCTTCAAGACCTGACATGGCCACGTAATCTCCCGGCGGCGGGTGAGGAAGTCCCTCCCCCACATGTCCGCTAGGAGTCACTGTGCGCGCTCTTGTTCGCATATCGCCCCGCCTGCGCCGTCACGCCCTGAGCACAGCCGTACTGGCCGGAACTCTGGCACTGGCTCCACTCTCCGCCGCGCCCGGCAGCGCCGTGGCCGCACCCTCGACGGCCCTGTCCGCCGAGGAGTGCGACGAGACCTCCGGTGCGAGCGCGACCGCCCGTGAGGCCCACCCCGGCGGGTCCGACCACGCCGCCGAGCCCAACGAGGTGAGCGCGGCCAAGGCCAAGGCCATGGACGCGGATCTCCAGAAGAGACTGGCGGACCGCCGCGTCAACGGCCAGGCTCTCGCGGCCGGGGCGACCATCCCGGTCTACTTCCACGTCATCCACTCCGGGACGACCGGGAAGCTCAGCGCGACCGACATCAACAACCAGCTCAACGTCCTCAACGCCGCCTACAGCGGCCAGGGAAGCGGCAACACCGACTCCGGCTTCCGCTTCACGCTGGCCGGCACGGACTACACGGACAACGCCACCTGGTACAACCTGGCTTCCGGCTCCACGGCCGAGAAGAACATGAAGAGCGCGCTCCGCCAGGGCGGACCCGACGCCCTCAACTTCTACACCGCCAACCTCAGCGGCGGCCTGCTCGGCTGGGCGACCTTCCCGAGCTCGTACAACTCCAGCCCGTCCATGGACGGCGTGGTCGTCCTCGACGACTCGCTGCCGGGCGGCACCGCCGCCAACTACGACGAGGGCGACACCGCCACCCACGAGGTCGGCCACTGGCTGGGGCTCTACCACACCTTCCAGGGCGGCTGTAACGGGAACGGCGACTACGTCACCGACACCCCGGCCGAAAAGAGCCCGGCGTACCAGTGCCCGACCGGCCGTGACAGCTGCGCCAGCAAGACCGGCGTCGACCCGATCCACAACTTCATGGACTACACCTACGACGCCTGCATGACGCAGTTCACGACGGGCCAGGTGTCGCGCATGAACGAGTACTGGACCGCCTACCGCGCCTGACCGCCCGGCACCTCACGCAACGAGGGCCCCGCGCACCCGCGCGGGGCCCTCGCCGTGTCCGTACGAACCGTCAGAGCGTGGCCAGGAACCCGAGCGCGACCTTCCAGGTCTGCTCGGCCGCCGCCTCGTCGTAGTCGTGCAGCTCCGGGTCGGTGAACAGATGGCCCGCCCCCGGGTAGCGGTAGACCTCGACATCGGCCCCGGTGCGCTGCATCTGGAGATACCAGGAATTCAGCCAGTCGTGCGACTCGAACGGATCGGGATCGGCGACATGCAGCTGTACGGGCAGCTCGTCCACCGACGCGTTCTCCGCGATGTCCGACGTGCCGTGGAACAGCAGCAGCCCGCGCGCCTTCGCGTCGCCGAGTGCGAGGGTCTGCGCGGTGGACGCGCCGAAGGAGAAGCCCGCGTACACGAGTCCCTGGTCGGAGTAGGGCGCGGCGGCCAGCACGGCGCGGCGCAGCAGCTCGTCCTTGCCGACCTGCTCCTTGAAGGCCATGCCCTCCTCGACGGAATCGAAGGTGTGTCCCTCGAAGAGATCGGGCACACGCACCTCGTGCCCGGCGGACCGCAGCCGGTCCGCAGCCGCGTGCACCGCGGGCCGCAGCCCATACGTCGAGTGGAAAAGCATGATGTTCATGAGGCCATGGTGCCAGCTGTGCCCCAGAGCTTGGAGGACCAGGGGATGGAGAACGTACTGCGCCCGCTGATCGTTGTCGGCGGTTCGCTGGTGATCACGTTGCTGGTCGGCTGGCTGGTGGATCTGCTGCTCCGGCGCGCCGACAGCAGGCACCAGGAGACTCCCCTGTGGGGTCTGCTGCGCCGCTGCCGCCTTCCGCTGCAGCTGGTGATCTGCACGGCCCTGCTGGGCGCCAGCTTCACCCAGACCCGGCTCGACATCGTGCGGGAGCACCGGGCCGCGATCGGCCAGACCCTCACCCTGGTGCTGATCGGGGCATCGGCCTGGCTGGTGGTACGGGTCGCGGCGACGATCGTCGAGGCCTCGTACACCCGCTACGCGGCGGCCACCCGCGACCCGGCCAGGGTGCGCCGGGTCCGTACGCAGGTGACGCTGATCCAGCGGGTGGTCATCGCCGTCGTGGCGACCGTCGCGATCGCGGCGATGCTGCTGACGTTCCCCGCGATGCGGACGGTCGGCACGTCGTTGCTCGCCTCCGCCGGTGTGCTGGGCATCGTCGCGGGCGTCGCCGCCCAGTCGACCCTGGGTAACCTCTTCGCCGGGCTGCAGATCGCCTTCGGGGACATGGTGCGGATCGGCGACACGGTGGTGGTCGACGGCGAGTGGGGCACCGTCGAGGAGATCACGCTGACGTTCCTGGCCGTGCGGACCTGGGACGAGCGCCGGATCACGATGCCTGTGTCGTACTTCACGAGCAAGCCGTTCGAGAACTGGTCGCGCGGCGGGGTGCAGATGACCGGCACCGTCTTCTTCCACCTCGACCACTCGGCGCCCGTCGCCGCGATGCGCGAGCAGCTGCGCGCCGTTCTCGGCGAGTGCGCGGCCTGGGACGGCCGGGACTGGTCGCTGGCCGTCACGGACACCACCCCGTCGACGATCGAGGTACGCGCGGTGGTCACCGCGAAGGACGCGGACGACATCTGGACGGTGCGCTGTGCCGTACGGGAACAGCTCGTCACCTGGCTGCGCGACCACCATCCGTACGCGCTGCCGCGGATCGCGACCTCGCCCGCGGTGCTGCCGCCCGGCGAGCAGTGGCCGGCGCCGGGCCCGCTGGACGGCTGGGACTCGGGCGCGGAGTCGGTGGGCGGGAGCAAGGCCCCGCGTACCGGCCGGGGCTGATGCCTGGCCGCTGCCTCGGTCAGAGAGCGCGGCGCATCGACCGGTGGGCGATCCCGGCGTCGGGGAACTCGGGGCCGTACGCCGCGTACCCGAGCCGCTCGTAGAAACCGAGCGCGTGGGTCTGGGCGTGCAGGTCGACGGCGGCCAGGCCGAGCGTGCGCGCCTCGTCCTCGATGGCGCGGACCAGGGCCGCACCGACGCCGAGACCGCGCGCGGCCCGGGTCACCGCGAGCCGGCCCAGTGAGCCGACGGTGAGGTCGCCACCGGTCCTGTCCCCCGCCTCGGCGCCGTGCAGCAGCCGTCCCGTACCGAGTGCGGAGCCGTCGGCGGCAACCGCGAGTACATGGACCGCGGTGGCGTCGAGGGAGTCGTACTCGATCTCCTCGGGCACCTGCTGCTCGCCCACGAAGACGTCCTTGCGGACCTGGAAGCAGGACGCGAGGTCGGTCTCGTCGAGAGCCCTGCGCGTGCTGTACGGGGCGGGCGAGCCGGTCATTCGCTCTCTGCCGCGATCTTGTCGAGGGCCTGCTGGAGGTCCTCCGGGTAGGTGCTGGCGAACTCGACCCAGCTGCCGTTGGAAGGGTGCTCGAAGCCCAGGCGCACGGCGTGCAGCCACTGCCGGGTCAGGCCGAGACGCTTGCCCATCGTCGGGTCGGCACCGTAGGTGAGGTCGCCGACGCAGGGGTGGCGGTGGGCGGCCATGTGCACCCGGATCTGGTGGGTGCGGCCCGTCTCCAGCTTGATGTCGAGCAGGCTCGCGGCGCGGTAGGCCTCGATGAGGTCGTAGTGCGTGACGGAGGGCTTGCCCTCGGCCGTGACCGCCCACTTGTAGTCGTGGTTGGGGTGGCGCCCGATGGGGGCGTCGATGGTGCCGCTCATCGGGTCCGGGTGGCCCTGGACGAGCGCGTGGTACTTCTTGTCGACGATGCGGTCGCGGAACTGCGCCTTGAGCAGGGTGTAGGCCCGCTCCGACTTGGCGACGACCATCAGCCCGGACGTACCGACGTCCAGCCGGTGCACGATGCCCTGGCGCTCGGCGGCGCCGGACGTCGAGATCCGGTACCCGGCGGCGGCGAGCCCGCCGATGACCGTGGTGCCGGTCCAGCCCGGGCTCGGGTGGGCGGCCACGCCGACCGGCTTCATGATGACGACGATGTCGTCGTCGTCATGGACGATCTCCATGCCCTCGACGGGCTCGGCGACGATCTGGACCGGAGCGGCTGCCTGCGGCATCTCGACCTCAAGCCAGGCGCCACCGTGCACCCGCTCGGACTTCCCGGCCACCGAACCGTCCACCTGTACCTTCCCGGCGGCGGCCAGCTCTGCGGCCTTGGTGCGGGAGAAACCGAACATCCGGGAAATGGCGGCGTCGACACGCTCGCCTTCCAGGCCATCGGGTACGGGCAGGGTGCGGACCTCGGGTTGCGTACTCACCTGTCGAGTATGCCTTGCGCCCGCTAGTCCTTGTGCACGGTGCCGTCGGGGTCCAGGCCCTTGAAGGAAAGGATCACGATCAGGATTCCGCCGCAGACGATCGCGGAGTCGGCGAGGTTGAAGACGGCGAAGTGCGCGGGGGCGATGAAGTCGACCACCGCACCCTTGAAGACACCCGGGGCGCGGAAGATGCGGTCGGTGAGGTTGCCGAGCGCGCCGCCGAGCAGCAGTCCGAGTGCGATGGCCCACGGCAGGCTGTAGAGCTTGCGGGCCAGCCGGACGATCACCACGATCACCGCGGCCGCGATGAAGGTGAAGATGATCGTGAAGGCCTCGCCGAAGCCGAACGCGGCCCCCGCGTTCCGGATCGCGTCGAACTTCAGCCAGTCGCCGAAGATCTCGATGGGCGCCTCGTGCTCCAGCTTCGCGACCACGATGATCTTGCTGATCAGGTCCAGCAGATAGGCGAAGACGGCCACACCGAAGAGCACGAGGAGCTTCCGCTTGCCCTTGCCGCCGGCCGTGCCGGTGTCGTCGGCGGCTGTGCCCTGGTCCTCCGAAGAACCGCCCGCTGCTGCCGTGCCCTCAGCATCAGGGATATCCGGCGTATCGATGATGCGCTCCGCCTCTGCCACGTGAGTCCCTCAACCTAGGTGCCTGACTGAGGACGAGGGTACGACACACCCCAGCCGTTCAGCCGCGCCGCTCCTGCTTCTGTTTGTCCTCGACGCAGAGCGTGGCCCGGGGGAACGCCTGCATCCGGGCCTTGCCGATCGGCTTCCCGCAGACCTCGCACAGTCCGTACGTCCCCGCGTCGAGCCGGGCGAGGGCGCGCTCGCTCTGCTCCAGCATCTCCTGGGCGTTGGCCGCGAGGGAGAGCTCGTGCTCGCGGGTGATGTTCTTGGTGCCCGTGTCGGCGTCGTCATCGCCCGCTCCGTCACCGGAGTCCCGCATCAGTCCGGCGAGCGCGGCGCCGGACGCCTCCAGCTCGCTGCGCAGCCGCATGACCTCGCTGGACAGCCCTGCCCGCGCCTCGTCGACCTCCTCGGACGTCCAGGGGTCCTCACCAGGCCGTACCGCCAGTTCCCCGGGCGCCGTCGCGACACGGGCCTGGGGGACCCCTGCCGCGCCCTTCCCGGCAGTCGCCGTGGCCCGGCTCGCGCTCTTCTTGGCTACCACCCTGTGGGCTCCCGTCTGCTCGGCGGCCTCGGCCGCCTCCATCGCCGCCGCCTTCTTGGCGGGTGGCTTGCCGGCAGCGGCCTTCTTCGCCGCGGTCTTCTTCACTGCCTTCTTCGCCGCCTTCTTCGCGGTCTTCTTCGCTGCCTTCTTCGTGGTCTTCGCGGCCGGTGCCTGCCCGCCCGGTTCCGGCCCCGTCTCCGGTGTCTGCTCCGTCGTCTCCGCGGCTGCCGCCACCGTGGATCTCGCTGACGCCGTTCTCGATACGGCGGTCTTCTTCGCCACCATGGCCGCGGCCCCTTCACACATTGTGATCTTGCTCGCGAATCGTGCTGGGACGATAAATCGACCCCAGCCCCGCGGCAACGGGGCACGCCGCCCGTTCGCCCCTCCCCGTACCCGGGTCACCGCGCGCTTGCCTCCGTTGTTCCCAGCTCCCCGCCCGGTAATCCGCCCTCGGGGGCATGCCGGCACTCCGTCGGCCCCCGTCTGGCCATTCGGGTCACGCCCCGCCCCACGGTTAAACCGGTCGGCCGTCGGCCGTACGGGCCCGTACACTGGCCGCAGCGAGAGGCGTGGATGGGACGAGTAGCTTCGTACGCAGCCAGTAGCGACCCGGGGACGGTGAAAGCCCGGGGGGCGAGCGCGTCGTGAAGATCACCCCGGAGCCGTCGGAAGAAAGCTTTGGACAGTGGGCTCCGCCCACGGGCGCAAGGCCAGTAGACCCGGCATCGCGACCCCAATGAGGGGGCCAAGGGCGACGCCACGCCCGGGGCCAAGGAGGGTGGTACCGCGGGAACCGCAGGGTTCTCGTCCCTCCGACGGAAGTGGAACACGTCCGCCGGAGGAAGCCCGCCCATGACATCGCCGCAGTACCGCCAGGTACCCGCCCAGGTCGACCTGCCCGCGCTGGAGCACGCAGTGCTCGACTTCTGGCGCGACAACAAGGTCTTCGCCAAGAGCCTCGAACAGTCCGAGGGCCGCCCCGAGTGGGTCTTCTACGAGGGCCCGCCGACCGCCAACGGCATGCCCGGGGCGCACCACATCGAGGCCCGCGTCTTCAAGGACGTCTTCCCGCGCTTCCGCACCATGCAGGGCTACCACGTCGGCCGAAAGGCCGGCTGGGACTGCCACGGCCTGCCGGTCGAGCTCGCGGTCGAGAAGGAGCTGGGCTTCAACGGCAAGAAGGACATCGAGGCGTTCGGCATCGCCGAGTTCAACGCAAAGTGCCGTGAGTCCGTGACCCGCCACACCGACGCGTTCACCGAGCTCACGACCCGCATGGGTTATTGGGTCGACCTCGACGACGCGTACCGCACGATGGACCCGCAGTACGTCGACTCCGTGTGGTGGTCGCTCAAGGAGATCTTCAAGAAGGACCTCCTGGTGCAGGACCACCGGGTGGCCCCCTGGTGCCCCCGCTGCGGCACCGGCCTCTCCGACCACGAGCTGGCCCAGGGGTACGAGACGGTCGTCGACCCCTCCGTCTTCGTCCGCTTCCCGCTGACCAGCGGCCCGCTGGCCGGCGAGGCCGCCCTCCTGGTCTGGACGACCACCCCCTGGACGCTGGTCTCCAACACCGCCGTCGCCGCGCACCCCGACGTCCGGTACGTCGTCGCGACGAACGGCGAGGAGAAGCTCGTCGTCGCGGAGCCGCTGCTGGAGAAGGCGCTCGGCGAGGGCTGGGAGCCCACAGGCCAGTCCTTCACCGGCCACGAGATGGAGCGCTGGACGTACGAGCGCCCGTTCGCCCTGGTGGACTTCCCCGCCCCCGCGCACTACGTCGTGAACGCCGAGTACGTCACGACCGAGGACGGTACGGGTCTGGTCCACCAGTCCCCCGCCTTCGGCGCCGACGACCTCGTCGTCTGCCGCTCCTACGGCCTCCCGGTCGTAAACCCGGTCCGCCCCGACGGCACCTTCGAGGAGGACCTGCCGCTGATCGGCGGCGTCTTCTTCAAGAAGGCCGACGAGACGCTCACCGCGGACCTGGACGCCCGCGGGAAGCTCTTCCGCCATGTCCCGTACGAGCACAGCTACCCGCACTGCTGGCGCTGCCACACCGCGCTGCTCTACTACGCGCAGCCGTCCTGGTACATCCGCACGACGGCCGTCAAGGACCGGCTCCTCGAAGAGAACGAGAAGACCAACTGGTTCCCGGACTCGGTCAAGACGGGCCGCTTCGGCGACTGGCTGAACAACAACGTCGACTGGGCGCTGTCCCGCAACCGCTACTGGGGTACGCCGCTGCCCATCTGGCGCTGCGAGGACAACCACCTCACGTGCGTCGGCTCACGCGCCGAACTCACCGAGCTGACCGGCGCCGACCAGTCCGGCCTGGACCCGCACCGCCCGTTCATCGACGAGATCACGTTCACGTGCACACACGAGAACTGCCAACTGGAGGCGTACCGCGTCCCGGAGGTCATCGACGCCTGGTACGACTCGGGTTCGATGCCGTTCGCGCAGTGGGGCTACCCGTACCAGAACAAGGAGATCTTCGAGAGCCGCTACCCGGCGCAGTTCATCTCGGAGGCCATCGACCAGACACGCGGCTGGTTCTACACGCTGATGGCGGTCGGCACGCTCGTCTTCGACAAGTCGAGTTACGAGAACGTGGTCTGCCTGGGCCACATCCTCGCCGAGGACGGCCGCAAGATGTCCAAGCACCTGGGGAACATCCTCCAGCCGATCCCGCTCATGGACCAGCACGGCGCCGACGCGGTGCGGTGGTTCATGGCGGCGGGCGGCTCGCCGTGGGCCGCGCGACGGGTCGGCCACGGCACGATCCAGGAGGTCGTCCGCAAGACACTCCTCACCTACTGGAACACGGTCGCCTTCCAGGCCCTGTACGCCCGCACGTCCGACTGGGCACCGTCCGAGGCCGACCCGGCCCCGGCGGACCGCACGGTCCTGGACCGCTGGCTCCTCAGCGAACTCCACGCCCTGGTCGACCAGATGACGCAGGCACTGGAGAGTTACGACACCCAGCGCGCCGGCAAGCTCCTCTCGGCGTTCGTCGACGACCTGTCCAACTGGTACGTGCGCCGCTCCCGCCGCCGCTTCTGGCAGGGCGACAAGGCCGCGCTGCGCACCCTGCACGAGGTCATCGAGACGGTGACCCGGCTGATGGCCCCGCTGACCCCGTTCATCACCGAGCGGGTCTGGCAGGACCTGGTGGCCCCGGTCACGCCGGACGCCCCGGAGTCCGTCCACCTCTCCACCTGGCCGAAGGCGGACCTCTCCGCCATCGACCCGGCACTCTCCACGCAGATGGCGCTGGTGCGCCGCCTGGTCGAGCTCGGCCGCGCGACGCGCGCCGAGTCGGGCGTCAAGACCCGCCAGCCGCTGTCCAGGGCCCTGGTCGCGGCCTCGGGCTTCGACGCACTCTCCCCCGACCTGCACGCCCAGATCACGGAGGAGCTGAACGTCTCCTCCCTGGCCTCCCTCTCGGAGGTCGGCGGCTCGCTGGTCGACACGACGGCGAAGGCGAACTTCCGCGCGCTGGGCAAGCGGTTCGGCAAGGGCGTCCAGGCGGTGGCCAAGGCCGTCGCGGACACGGACGCCGCGGCGCTCTCCCTGGCTCTGCGCGAGGGCACGGCCTCGGTCGAGGTGGACGGCGAGACGGTCACGCTCTCCCCCGATGAGGTCATCATCACGGAGACGCCGCGCGAGGGCTGGTCCGTCGCCTCCGACTCGGGCGCGACGGTCGCCCTCGACCTGGAGATCACTCCGGAACTCCGCCGCGCGGGCCTGGCCCGTGACGCGATCCGCCTGATCCAGGAGGCCCGCAAGAACAGCGGCCTGGACGTGGCCGACCGGATCGCGGTCCGCTGGACGTCCACGTCCCCGGCCACGGTCGAGGCCCTGACCGAGCACACGCCGCTGATCGCGGACGAGGTACTGGCCCTGGACTACGCCCAGGGCGAGGCGGACGACACGTACGGCACCCCGTTCGAGGACGAGGGCCTGTCCCTCACGTTCCGCCTCCGCAAGCAGCAGTAGCGAGCGCCACCCGAAGGCCCGGCCGGAGCGACTCCGGCCGGGCCTTCGGCATTCCGGCCGGGCCGTCGGCGCTCCAGCTCGCCGGCGTTTAAGGCGCGGGGTCTGGGGCGGAGCCCCAGGTTCGGGAAGGGGCGGGTAGGGGGAACAGCCCGCCGCAGGCGCCCCACCCCGCACCCGTCCACCCAGCCCCGCACCCGCCCACGCCCACGCCCACGGCAAAGGGCCGGGC
>NZ_JBSHFH010000090.1:0-18207 GCF_053617235.1 Streptomyces sp. NPDC055749
CCTCACGGAGAGCGGGGCGGACCCATTTCCTGAGCTTCGGGCCCGACGGGCCACGTCACCTCACCCGAACAGCAGCCGGACGACCCCGTAGCTGAGCGCGGCGACCAGCGCCGCCGCCGGCATGGTGATGAACCACCCGAGGATGATGTTCTTGGCGACGCCCCAGCGCACGGCGTTCACCCGCTTGGTGGCCCCCACACCCATGATCGCGGAGGTGATCACATGCGTGGTGGAGATCGGCGCGTGGAACAGGAACGCCGAGCCGAACATGATCGACGCCCCCGTCGTCTCGGCCGCGAACCCCTGCGGCGGGTCCAGCTCGATGATCTTCCGGCCGAGGGTACGCATGATGCGCCAGCCGCCCGCGTACGTACCGGCGGAGAGCATCAGCGCACAGGCGATCTTCACCCAGACCGGAATCTCGTCGTTCGGTCCCTCGACATCGGCGATGACCAGGGCCATCACCACGATGCCCATCGTCTTCTGCGCGTCCTGGAGACCGTGCCCGAGCGCCATACCCGCCGCCGAGACCGTCTGCGCGATACGGAAGCCGCGCTTGGCCTTGTGCGGGTTGGAGTTCCGGAACATCCACATGATCGCGACCATCACCAGATAGCCCGCGAGCAGACCGACGACCGGCGAGATGAACATCGGGATGACGATCTTCTCGAGCACCCCGTCCCAGTGCACCATCGTCCCGCCGGCCAGCGCCGCGCCGACCATGCCGCCGAACAGGGCGTGCGAGGACGAGGACGGCAGGCCGTAGTACCAGGTGACGAGGTTCCAGATGATCGCGCCGACCAGCGCCGCGAAGAGGATTCCCATCCCCTTCGACCCCTCGGGGGTGGCGATGATCCCCTCACTGACGGTCTTGGCGACCCCCTGGCCCAGGAAGGCACCCGCGAGGTTCATCACCGCGGCCATCGCCAGGGCCGCACGCGGGGTCAGTGCCCGGGTGGAGACCGAGGTGGCGATGGCGTTCGCCGAGTCGTGGAAGCCGTTCGTATACGTGAAGCCGAGCGCGACACCAATGGTCACGACCAGCGCAAAGGTGTCCACGAGGTTCAGGACTCCTTGACCGCGATGGTCTCCACGGTGTTCGCAACGTGCTCGAACGCGTCAGCGGCCTCTTCCAGCACATCCACGATCTGCTTGAGCTTCAGCACTTCCATGGCGTCGTACTTGCCGTTGAAGAGCTGCGCGAGCAGCTTGCGGTGGATCTGGTCGGCCTGGTTCTCCAGACGGTTGACCTCGATCCAGTACTCGGTGAGGTTCTCCATCGTCCGCAGGCTGGGCATGGCCTCGGCGGTCAGTTCCGCCGCGCGGGCCAGTACCTCGATCTGCTGCTCGACGCCCTTGGGGAGCTCTTCGACCTGGTACAGCACGACCAGGTCGACGGCCTCCTCCATGAAGTCCATGATGTCGTCGAGCGACGAGGCGAGGTTGTAGATGTCCTCGCGGTCGAAGGGCGTGATGAACGAGGAGTTGAGCTGGTGGAAGATCGCGTGGGTGGCATCGTCCCCCGCGTGCTCCGCTGCCCGCATACGCTCCGCGATCTCGACTCGGGAGGCAGAATCCGCCCCGAGCAGTTCCATCAGGAGCTTCGAGCCCGTGACGATGTTGTCCGCGGATGCGGAGAACATGTCGTAGAAGCTCGTCTCCCTGGGGGTCAGACGAAAGCGCACGTGGGGTCCTCGGGATGCTTTGGATTCGGTCAGGCTGATGCTAGGCGCATCATCCGGCCACGGCTAACCGGCGTTCTTCAGTGTCGCCCATCGGGCACAGTGATCAGCACGGACCCCCGGTCACGTTTCGGCTGGATTCGGTATCATATACCCGCCGGGGGTATATGGACGGCAGGGCAACAGGACAACGGGAGGATGCAATGACCACCACTGAGGCCACTGAGGCAGCCGGTTCCGCGGGCGCGGAGCCGGGCAGCGGGCCGGGCACGGAGTCGGGCGCGGAAGCCGGTACGGCCGCCGTCGTCACCGACCACGACCGCGGTATCCACGGCTACCACCACCAGAAGGACGAGCACCTCAAGCGCCTGCGCCGGATCGAGGGCCAGGTCCGCGGCCTCCAGCGGATGGTCGACGAGGACGTCTACTGCATCGACATACTGACCCAGGTCTCGGCGTCCACGAAGGCACTCCAGTCCTTCGCCCTCCAGCTCCTGGAGGAGCACCTGCGCCACTGCGTCGCCGACGCCGCGGTCAAGGGCGGCGAGGAGATCGACGCGAAGGTCGAGGAGGCCACGAAGGCGATCGCCCGCCTGCTCCGTACCTGAGCCGGAGAGCGAGCCCTGCGACGTGCGGGATGTCACCCCCGGCGGCCTTCCTGCCGGGGGCCCGGCAATGCGGAGCCCGCTAGCAGTCGCTGGTCCCGACGTTGAGCACCTCGTCGATACGGTCCGGACTGAGCCGCTCCTCGATGGCGGCCGACGCCGCGATCATGAGCTCGCCGCAGAGTTCGATCTCGGCCAGAGCCAAACAGTCCTGAGCGTTCGGGGCGCTGAGCGTCACCACGTTGCGTCACCTCTCTCTGCCGTCGCCGACTCCTGGCGCACCGGCTTCCTAGCGTAGGGAGCGGAACACTCACCGCGCATGGCACGGACGGACCATTTCCGACCCCCTCCCTACCGGTCCCCCCGTGCCCTACCGGTCCGTGTCGCCCTGCCCCGTGGCGCCCCGCCCCTGGTCGATCAAGCCCGTGTAGAGGTCCGCCCCCTCCGGCAGCCGCACGGTGACCGGCACCCCGAACCCGTACAACAGCATCGTGGACACCACCGCCACCGCCGGCCCCTCGGAGGCGAAGCTGAAGCGGTGGCGCACCTTGCGCAGCCGCCCCTCCTCGTCGAGGTACGCGTCGAACGGCACCGCGTCCGTGCTGAACCCTTTCGCCGCCGCGCTCAGCGCGCCCCGCGACTCCTTCGACGCGGCCCGCGCCGCCCGCCCGAGGTCCGCGGTCCCCCGGTAGTGATGGACCGTCACCCCGGCGAGCTCCGTCTTCCCCACATACGTCACTTCACCCGCCCCGCGCAGCAGTTCGGCGGCGGCCATCGGATCGGTCACCCCGCCTGTGACGAGGTTCCCGTCCTCCAGGGCCGTCGTGTCGATCCGCACCCACTTCTCGTCCGGCACTCCGGCGCCGCGGTTCTTCATGTACAGCGCGCCCGGGGCCAGCAGCTCGGTGATCGGCCGGTGCCCGTCCTCCCCGGCGGCGTCCTTCGGCAGGACCACCTTGATCTGTCCCAGCTGCCTGCGGAAGTCGTACGTCCCCTGGCCCCTGATCGTCACCCGCGTCCCGCCGGCCGCGGTCTCCATCGACGTACGGGTCTCGGCGCTGCCCGCCGCGGCCAGCACGTCCGCCGCCCGCCGAAGCGTTTCGGCGGAACCGACGGACCCCGGCTCCCCGGCCCGCAGCCGTTCCCCACCGCCGTCTTCACTGCCGCCGCTCCCACCGGAGCACCCGGCGGTGACCGCCATCACGCCCGCCACGGCGAGGGCGCAGACAGCCAGGGCCCCGCCTCCGCACCTGTGCTGCTGCACCACCATCGCCTGCCAACCCCCAACGACCAACCCGGCACGAGCCCCCCACCCGCCCCGCATAACGACCACCGGGGCCCCCCGTCACGCCGCCCGCGCACGCCGTCTCGGCAGCCGCCCCTCTCCGGCACATCGACCGGTGCACCGGCCCTCCGTCCGGGGGCCGCCACCAGTACCGTGGACCCGTGTATGAGGAAGCCCCCACCCAGGCCCTGGACCACACCCGCATCCCGGCTCTCCACACGGCCGGCCGGATGATCCCGACCCAGCCCGGCACCACTCCCGCCGACCCGCATGCCGCCGTTCCACCGCACAGCGTCACGACGGTCGAACGGGGCTCGTTCTGTGTGGCCCGCTGCAGCTGCGGCTGGAAGGGCCCCGCACGCCGGTCCCGCGACCGGGCCCGCACGGACGCCGAAGAGCACCTCTCCACACCCGAGACCCAGGCACGCTGAGCCCGGAGGCCGCACATGACCCGGCCGCACCACCGAAAGGTCCCGACGCCCTCACCCCCGCCCCCGCCGCCCGTCCCCGCGCCCCGGCGCCGTACGGTGCTCACCGCCGGACTGACCGCGGGCGCGGTGGCCGCACTGACGGCGGCCACCGGCTGCGCCGCGAACGGCGAAGGCAGCGCGGGCGGCACGGGTGGCGCATCGGCCACCGGCCGCCCCAAGTCCCCCGCCCCCACTCCCGCGCGCCCCGCCTCCCCCGGCCCCGGCCCCTCGTCCATCGACTGGCGGGCTCTCGGCCGCAGCCTCGACGGCCTCCTCGTACGCCCCGGTGACGCCGCGTACGCGAGTGCCCGACAGCTCTACAACACACGGTTCGACGCGCTGAGGCCCGCGGCGGTCGCGTACGTACGGCACGAAGACGACGTCCGCGAGTGCCTGGCCTTCGCCCGTACGTCAGGTACGCCGGTGGCGATCCGCAGCGGCGGTCACTCGTACGCGGGCTGGTCCAGCGGCAACGGCAGGCTGGTCATCGACGTGTCCTCGCTCGCCCGCGTACAGGGCGACGGCACGATCGGCGCGGGCGCCAGACTCATCGACGTCTACCGGGGCCTGGCCCGCCACGGCCGGACCATCCCCGGCGGCTCCTGCCCGACGGTCGGCATCTCCGGTCTGACGCTCGGCGGCGGCCACGGCGTCGCCTCCCGCGCATACGGCCTGACCTGCGACAACCTGACCTCCGCCACTCTGGTCACCGCCGACGGCCGCACACTCACCGTCGACGCCGACCAGCACCCGGATCTCTTCTGGGCGCTGCGCGGGGCGGGCAACGGCAACTTCGGCGTCGTCACCGAACTCCGCTTCCGCACCCACCCGGCTCCCCCGGCCGTCAGCGGCTTCCTCTCCTTCCCGTGGTCCCGCGCGCAGGCCGTCCTCGCCGCCTGGCAGGTGTGGGGCCCGGAGCAGCCGGACGAGATCTGGTCCTCAGTCCACCTCGACGCGGGTCCGGGCGGGGGGATGCCGACGGTCTCGGTCATCACGTTCTCGCTCGGTACGTACGGGGATCTGCAGAACGCCGTGGACCGGCTCGCCGAGAGGATCGGTGCCTCGGCCTCCTCCGTAACCCTGCGCCGGCGCAGCTTCCTGGAGGCGACGCTCCTGAACGCGGGCTGCTCGGGCCTCACGGAGGCGCAGTGCCACCTGCCGGGCACGACTCCGGGCCGCAACGAGGGCGGGGCGCTCCGGCGCGACAGCTACGCCGCGGCCTCCGACTTCTTCGACCGGCCGCTCTCCGCGGCGGGCCTGCGGGCGCTGATCGACCGGGCGGAGGCATTCACCCGGATACCCGTGGACCAGGGCGGCGGCGAAGGTTCCATAGCGCTCACCGCGCTGGGCGGGGCGGTCAACCGGTTCGACCCGCAGGCAACAGCCTTCATCCACCGCCGCTCACGGGTGCTCGCCCAGTACATCGGCGCCTGGCAGCCGGGGACCTCCGGAACGGCCCAGCAAGGCTGGCTCAAAACCACACACGCGGCGCTGCGCCGGTACGCGTCCGGGGCGGCGTACCAGAACTACGTCGACCCGAATCTGGCCGACTGGAGGAAGGCGTACTACGGCGGGGCGGCCGACCGCCTCACCCGCCTGAAGAGGCAGTACGACCCAACCGGCCTCTTCACCTTCCCCCAGTCCCTTTAGATCCTGTCCCTCTGCCGCCCGTCAGGCGGCGAGGTCCTTCTCTCCCGCACCACCGCCGCCCGACCCGGGCCTCGGCTCGGGAATCCCGAGCGCCATACCCCGGTCGTCGGCTTCCGACGCGGCAAGGGGCCTGCTGGAGCGTACGAGACGGCCGCCCCGGCCGGATCGCGAAACCGCGGTCATCAGCGGCGTCAGCAGGGCCATGGCGAGCGGCGCGAGGAGCAGGGCCACCGCCGTACCGAGAGCGAATCCGCCGACGACGTCCGTCGGGTAGTGGACGCCCATGTAGACGCGGCAGAGCCCTTCGAGGAGCGCGAGGGCGAGGGCGGCGAACCCGAACTTCCGGTTGGCCACGAAGAGGCCGACGGCGATCGCCATCGCCATCGTGGAGTGGTCGCTGACGAACGAGAAGTCCGTCTTGCCCGCCACGAGGACCTCGAGCCCGTCGTGATCGTTGAAGGGGCGTGGCCGCTCCACGAACCCCCGGATCGGGATGTTGATGAGCAGGGCGATCCCGGCGGCCAGCGGCGCCCAGACGATTCCCGCGACGGCCGTGACGGAGTCCTCGGCGGTGCCGCGCCGGCGGACACTCCACCAGCACCACAGAGCCACCAGGACCATGCCGAGCATGATCCCGTACTCACCGACGAACTCCATGATCCGGTCGAACCATGCGGGAGAGGCCTTGGCCAGCCCGTTGATGTCGTAGAGCAGGCTGACGTCGGGGTTCGACCCATCGAGTGCGAGTCCAGCCATCTGCCGCGGCCCCTTGCCTTGTCTGCTGCTGCGGCGCACACAGGCGTGCGCTGCTTCGGTCGACCCCCGTATTCGGTGCGATACCGCGTGGTCCGGACAGTGCCGCATGGTCAGTGCGCATGCTGTCCCAGTCCAGGGAACGGTCTGTCAGCTGCGTACGTTCCGACCTCCACCGAATGATCACCATGACGTTATCGAAGAGTGACTCATCGTCGCAGCTCAGGGCCCAGGCTTCACAGAGAGTTCCGGCCATGGACGGCTGTGCGTCAAGCTTGCGGGAGGTCGGTCGGAAGAGCCGCGGCACCGTCCTTCGTGACCCGGGTCGCACCGAAGTAGTCAGGGGTATCGATCTTGTCGAACCGGATCACGGCACCGGTGAACGGGGCGTTGATCATGTATCCCCCGCCGACGTACAACCCCACATGCCGGATGGCCCGCGAGTTGGTCAGATCATCGGAGAAGAACACGAGATCCCCCGGCAGCAGCTCGTCCCGCGAGGGATGCGGCCCGGCGTTGTACTGATCGTTGGCGACACGTGGCAGCTCGATGTCGACGGTCCGGTACGCGGCCTGGGTCAGCCCGGAACAGTCGAACCGCCCGCCCTGCTCGGCGGTCCCGTTGCCGCCCCACAGATACGGCGTCCCGAGCTTCTTCTGCGCGAAGTAGATGGCCCCGGCCGCCTGCCGCGAGGGCGCGACGCGCCCTATGGGCTTGGCGAAGCTCTTCTCCAGCGACCGGATGATCTTGACGTAGTTCTGCGTCTCCGAGATCGCGGGCACCCCACCCGACCTGATCACCCGGTACGCGCCGGCGTTGTAGGCCGCCAGCATGTTGTTGGTCGGATCGCCCGGCACCTTCTTCACGTACCCGGCGAGCTCGCAGTCGTACGAGGCGGCGGAAGGAATCGCATCGGCCGGGTCCCACACGTCCCGGTCCCCGTCATTGTCCCCGTCAACACCGTGCGCGGCCCAGGTCCCGGGGATGAACTGCGCGATGCCCTGAGCGGCGGCATGACTCTGGGCCCGCGGGTTCCATCCGCTCTCCTGGTACAACTGCGCGGCCAGGAGGGCGGGGTTGATGGCGGGACAGAGGTTGCCCCACTTCTGCACCAGAGGCTGATACCGCGCGGGAACGGCCCCCTTGGCCAGCCCGACGGCCCCACCCCCACCACCCCCGGCGATGCCGGCGGCGGCGGAGTACGTACCGACGACGAGCAGCGCCACGAAGCACAGACACAGCCCGATCCCACCGCCGACGACCACCCAGTATTTCCGCACCCCTCAACCATCCCCCATCCGGGCCCGGTTCATGGGCCGATTCGCTGGTGTGTACGGGTGGAGGGGGCGTGCGAGGGGGTGGTGACGCGGGGTCAGGGGGCTCCGGCTGACCAGAAGTCTGAGCGGATGTTGGGGCGGGGGATGTACTCGCCTTCGAAGGCGGGGGCGGTGGGCTTAGTGGTGGAGTCGGCCACGGTGGACTTCTCTACGCAGGGGCTGTCCACGCGCAAGAACGCTTGCCCCTCGCCACCGAAGCGAAGGCTTACGACGAATCCTTCATCGGTCTGTGCGTAGATTGCCGGAAATTCCTCATCGTTATTTACCGCCTCCATCCGGTAATCGCTCTTACGCCAGAAGCGATCCACGAGACCAAGAAAGCTACCCCGCCGCTCCGGCGAAATAACGGTCATAATTGCGCGCCGACGGGACACATCGCAGCTTCCGGTCGTGGTTGGGCCGTGCGCCCATTTCACGGCCGGGTGAAGCTCACTGAGTACTGCGTCGAGGATTTCATCAGAACGTTCAGCTGCCCCTTGCATGTCCATACTGCCCCTCTTCTCACTCACACACCCAGGCAACACGACACTCAACGCTAAAGTCAGCGTCACGACTCGCAATAGATTCCTCAACGCGGCTCCTCCACCTTGATCCTGTGCGCTTTACCCGCAGCAATCAGAGCAATACTGTCTGCTGACGTGACATCCTTTTCCGGATCGAAGTACTGAGAGTGCGCATCACTCGACACCCCATGCGTACCGACCAATGCCGGCCCGTCATCCACCCGGAAGCGCCTGGCACCAAAAGCTTCGCTCGCGGGATCCTTACCGAACCACCGGTCGTCATCCCCGCGATCCGCCAGTCCGCCTACCACATATCCAACTGGCCCTATAGCGGCTGTTAGATTGCCCTGCAACTTCGATGGAGCCTTGGTAACCACATCATTCTCCGCCGAACCGACAAAGACATGGTCCTTGCCCACACCAAGATCTTCAGCGCGATCCACGCCCACCCCAGGGCTACCAACCAGCACAATGTCATCCAGCCCAGGCACTCCAGCCCCCTGTTGCGTGGCTGCACCTACAGTCCGCGACCCGTACGAATGCCCAATTGCCGTCATATGCGGATTCTCGTTTTCGTTGGTCGCCACCAATCCACCCATGAACCCATTGAAGGCGCGACCACCTGCCTCTGCTCTTTCATCACCTGCGACAGCCAGGCTGTCCAGGCCATCAGGAGCCTGCGGGGCGTCATACCCAAGCCAAACAATCGCCGCGCTGGAGGGGTCGAGCTCACGGGTCGTAGCGGCAGTATCACGCGCACGTTTGAGATCGCTCTCTGCGAACTTCATATCTAGCGATGTATTCAGCCCCGGAACATATGCCGCCACATTCCTAGACCTGTCCGGATTCCCATAGGACACGATCGCTCGACCGTTGCCCTCGTCACCGATACCCAGGAGGTACATCGGCGGCTCGCCCGGCTTGGGGACCAGGTGCAACTGCCGATCAATCTCCCGCAACCCCGCCAGCTTCGTCACCGACTCCTCGTCGTCCCGCCCCTCCAGCTTGCCGATCAGCAACTGGAGGTTGTCGCGGTTGGCCGTGTCGCGGACCAGCGCCGGGATCCCGTCCAGGTTGCCGATCTGGTCCGGGTACACCGCGAGGTACTCCTCCCGCTGTTCCTGCGTCAGACCGGCCCACCACGCCCCGCGTTCCGCCGGAGTCGCGTCCAGCGGGATGTTGTCCTTGAGGTACCCCCGCGCCGCACCCCGTACCGCCGCCGCATCCCCCGCCGCGTCCGTCCACGTCGAGTCCGGGACCTTCAGGCCCTCTTCCGCCCTGAGCCTCCGCAGAAGCCGCGCGTACCGCCAGTCGATCTCGGCCGCCGTCCGTACGGCCTTCACGACCCGGTCCGCGATGTCCTGCGCCTTCGCGGTGTTCGGATTCGGCGCCACCAGCCCGGACGGCGCCACCAGACCCGGCACCCCTCCCCCGGACGCCGTCCCACCCACCAGGGGCTTCCCGTCGACCAGTCCCTCACCCGCCGCCGGATACGTCACCGATCCGTCCGCGTGCACCGTGAACCGCAACGCACCCGCGTCCTCCAACGCATCCGCCAACGCCCGCTGCTGGGCCCTCATCTCGTGGGCCAGACTGTTCAGCGTCGTACGGAGCAGGCCGCACTCCGTATAGACGTACTGGAAGTTCCGGCTCAACTGCCGCAGCCTGCCCACCGCCGCATCCGCCGCCTCGCCCTGCTCCGTCTCCCGCAAACCGTTCAGCAACTGCTGCTCGATCCGGTCACGAGCCGCGTCCGCCCGGTTGCTCGCCCTGCCCCAGCCGTCGGCCGCCCCCTCCAGCTCGGCGCACTTCAGGTCCCGTAACTTCGCCCACGTCAGCGCCGACCCGCTCACCGCGCTCCGCCCCCGCCCCCGGCCGAAACGGGCGCGAACGACGACCGCACGGCCTCGTTCGTCTCACCCTGCGCCCGCGCCACGGCCCGCAGCTTTCCGGCGAGGCTCGCGCACTCGCCCTGCGCGGTCGCGATCCGCCGCTCCCAGGACTCGCGTACGGCACCGAGTTCCGCCAGCGCCGTCAGCTCACCCGCACCCGCCAACAGCCCTTCGTGCGCCGCCCCCAGCTCGGACTTCACCGGCGCAAGATGCGTCCGCATCGCCTCCGCACCCCCCGCCGCCCGCGTCCACGGCCCGTCGCTGTGCTTCAGCGTCCCGCTCCCGCCGGAACCACCACCCCGATGACCGGCCAGGTCACTGAGCCTCTGCTGCCCCACCACGGCCACCCCGCTCACCCCACTTCTTGATCGTGGAGCGGCACTGTCCCAGTTCAGCGGTGCACGACATGCCACACCCACACGGCACCGCGAGCGCCCCGGACCTGCCCGGACCCCTGAATCCCGGGCGTCGCGGACAGCGCGGGCGGACAGCCTGATTCACTCGATCGGTGGAGGGTCCCCGTACCGTGTCCGCGTGATCAGGCCTACTCGGGCGTGGCTGCAGGGGCCTCGGGGCCGCAGGACAGCCGAGCAGCTGCGCTCGCTGTCCTCCCCGGTATCGAGTCCTCAGCCTTCATCGAGCACTCCACGATGCCGGAGCCGTCGACGATCCAGCTGGTCGCTCGGCCCGCCCCCCGTTCGCCGTCACCGCAGGTGTAGCGGAAGTCGGCGGTAACCTGCCGAACCCAGGCGTAGTTCACGTAAGTCCCCGCGCCGTCGATCGTGACGCTGCCGTCGTCATCCGGAGCGGGCCGGCCGACGTCGGCGAACGAGTAGCCCTCGAAGTCGTCGGGTTCCGTGTCTCCGATGTGGACGCCGAGCGAGCGGAGCGCAGCCTCGGCGTCGCCGCCCGCCCCCTTCTCGAACGTGACTGCGACCTTCGGGGTGTGGAGCGTCATCAGCTTGTGCGTGAGCTTGCCCCCTCCCCTGCCCAGGGTCTCTTTCTCAGCAGCACCTGTCAGGACGTCACGCTTGTGGATGTTGAACCATTCGTACGTGGCGTCGTTGCAGGTCCTGGCTCTGACACCGTAGATGGACTCGCTCAAACGGGCCCGCCCCATCCGTACTCCCCCTCGGCCTTCCACGCGCACTCCACCCACAGCAACTTCCCGCCCTGCCCCGGCAGTCCCCCGCACATCGCGTACGCGCCCCAGCTGTCGGCACACATCGATACGAGGTGCAGTCCACGCCCACGCTCGGCGAGCGGCGGCGGTTGCGGTACGCCGCCGGATCCGCGCCCGCCGAAGGGCTCCGGGATCTCCGGGTTGCTGTCCCACACACTGAGCCGGATCCGCTGCCGCCCCGCGCCTCGGAGGCGGAGCGAGTACGCGCCCGTCGAGTGCTGGTACGCGTTGGTGACCATCTCCGTGGCCAACAGCTCGGCGGTATCCGTGAGTTCCGACATGCCGTGCACGCGCAGGACGGCTCTGAGAGTCGTACGTGCCACGCCTGGCGCCCGGGGATCTCGCGGGAGTTGAAGGGTGTAGGCCCAGGGCGGCGTTACGGTGGCCAGGGTCATGGAAGTCTCCGATCACGGAGGGAAGTTGCATGAGGGTTCTTCGCTGCCCAGTGACTGGACCGCTCCGTCGAGCGGGGTACTTCTGGGCGGTGGCCTGAGTCTCAAGGTAGCGAGCTCCAGCTAACGTGTTAACCGAAATTGAGGGAATCCGCAAACTGCCACCCGTGTGGGTGACCAGCCGTTCAAGGAGGCGAACCCGCTCATGAGGACCAACCCAACGGGCCGTCAACTCCGGTTCGGTGGCGAGCTGCGCAAAATGCGCGAGCGCGCGGGCCTGACTGCCACGCAGGCCGGTCAGCTACTTGGCGTGAAGCAGAACCAGATCAGCAACATGGAAGCCGGACGCGTCGGCGTGAGCCCTGAACGAGTGCGCACTCTGGCTCGCCACTACGACTGCTCGGACCAGAACCTGATCACCGCGTTGAGCGATATGACCGCTGACCGCACACGCGGCTGGTGGGAGGAGTACAGGCAGATCCTGCCCACCCCCCTGCTCGACCTGGCAGAAGCCGAGCACCACGCCCGGCAACTTCGTACAGCTGTCACCGTCCACATCCCTGGCCTCTTCCAGACCGCGGAGTACGCCCGCGAAGTGTTCCGCCAGGACGTGCCGGAACTGTCGCCGCCCGACATCGAGCACCGCATCTCGTTCCGCATCAAACGGCAGGCGGTCCTCTTCCGGGACCTACCGATCCCTCAGCAGGTCGTGATCCATGAAGCTGCGCTTCGCATGCAGTTCGGCGGTCCTGGGATGGCCCGCCAGCAGTTGCGGCATCTGCTCGAGACGAGCGAGCGCCACCACATCACCCTTCAGGTGATCCCGTTCTCCGCTGGAGCTTTCTCCGGATCGGGTCAGTCGATCTACTACTTCGCCGGCCAGGTACCGCAGCTCGACACGGTCAACCTGGACCAGTCCCACGGCCCCGTCTTTCTGGACGCCGAGGTCCAGTTGGAGAAATATCGCGTGCTCCTCGGCCGCATGGAAGGCACCGCGCTCGACCGCGAGAAGTCCCGGGACTTCATCCACAACATCGCCCGGAACCTGTGAAGGAGTCCAAGATGCCCTCTCTCGTCTGGCAGAAGTCGTCCTACTGCGCGCAAGGCAACTCCTGCGTGCACGTCGCCGCCCACCAGGGAACGGTCAACCTGACCGAAAGCAGCGACCCCACCGCCTCCATACTCCGCACCACGCCCGCCGCGTGGGCCGCCCTCATTCGTACCGTCAAGGACGACGCCCTCCATGACTGACGACTCACCCGCCGACCTCACCTGGACCCGCGCCGCCCCCGAGGACGCGGAAGGCCCCGGCCCCTGGATCGAGATCGCGTTCGGGACCGCCGACGATCTCGTCCACCTCCGCGAGACCAGCGACCCCGACACCGTCGTCACCACCACACGAGCCAAGTGGGAGGCCTTCACCAAGGGCGTCGTGGCCGGCGAGTTCGACCACTTCGCCGAGACAAGTTCGACCGTCACTCCGGCGCCGTGATCCGTATTCCCTGATACGAGCGCTCGTCACGGCTTCCGCCGTGGTGACCCGTCCTGCGCGGCAGGCTCAGTGTTCAGCTGCGGCCCGGTGGTGTTCCTCGCGGTGGGCGAGCACGTCGGCCATGTGCGTTTCGGCCCAGTCCTTGAGGCCGGCCATGACGTGGTTCAGGGACAGACCGAGTTCGGTGAGCTCGTAGGTGACGGTGACGGGCACGGTGGGCGTGACGGTCCTGGTGACCAGGCCGTCGACTTCCAGGGAGCGCAGGGTCTGGGTGAGCATCTTCTGGCTGGCGCCCGCGATCCGCCGGGACAGTTCGGAATAGCGCATCGGCCGGGGCCCGTCCTCGTGGTCGACCCCGGGGCGGTGCGGGCCGTCGCTGCCGAGCGCCGCGAGGATCAGCGCGACCCATTTGTCGGAGATCCGTTCGAGCAGCTGGCGGCTGGGGCAGCCCGCCATGAACGCGTTGTAGCTCGTCTTCTCCTCGGCCCGCTGCTGGGCCGCAGTCCGCGTCGACATCGATCGCTCCTTCCGTACCCGAGGGCGGCTTACGCACCTTCAAGTGCTCTCTTCCGTCAGGAGGCTAACGAAACCAGCATGGAACTCGGAAGCGATCACCCCATCACAAGGGAACAAAGCCATGAGTGCCGCCACTTTCCGTACCGCTGTCGTCCGCGTCCCGAACGGGCCCGACTCGATCGAGATCATCGACGTGCACGTCGCCGAGCCCGGCCCCGGCCAGATCCGCGTCGCCATCGCCGCGGCGACGGTCAACCCCACCGACCTGGGCGTCGCAGCGGGCTTCTTCCACACGATCGGGCTGGTGAAGCAGCCCGAATACACCGGTCTGGGATGGGAGTTCGCCGGCGTCGTGGACGCGGCCGGGCCGGGCGTCGACCTGGCCGTCGGCACCCGGGTGGCCGGTCTGGTGGTCGGATTCGACCGCGATTACGGCACGTACGCCGAGCAGATCGTGGTCGCGGCGGCCGACGTCGCCCCGGTCCCCGACGGGCTGGACCTGCTGGCCGCGACCACGGTCCCTCTCAACGGGCTGGCCGCAGCGCAGGTCGTCGACCTGCTCGGCGATGCTCCCGCCGGGGGCGGCCGGCTGCTGGTGACCGGCGCCGCGGGGGCGGTCGGGGCGAACGTCACCGTCCTCGCCCCGGAACGCGGCTGGCAGGTGACCGGGCTCGCCCGCGCCGGCGACGAGGAGTTCGTCCGCGGCCTCGGTGCCGACTTCACCGCACACGCCGAGCCGGAATGGGACGCGGTCGTCGACCCCGCGCAACTCAATGACCAGGCCGTCAAGCTGGTCCGCGACGGCGGCGCCTACGTCGGCATGCGGCCCGGCCTCGAACCCCCCACCGCGCGTGGAATCTCGGTCACCTCCGTGGTCACCGCTCTCGACCGCGCCCGACTGGCCGACCTCCTCACCCGCACCGCCGCGGGCGAACTGCCGGCCCGCGTCCACGCGGTCGTCCCCCTGGACCAGGCCGCCGACGCCCACCGGGCCACCGCCAAGGGCGGCTTCCGCGGGCGCTACATCATCTGCCCCTGACCAGCCCGGCGCCGAGTGCGCCGCCGACCGGGCCCACAGGCACCTGCCCGCCGGGGGCCTCGAACGCCAGGGGCTGGTCCCTGCTGCGCGGCCGACCCAGCTATCAGTGGGAGCCGGTTCGAAGCGGGAGCGGGGTCGAGGGCCGTGTTTCAGCATCGCGCAGGCCCTGGGTGGTGACCCGGAAGGCGAGTGGGATCGCGGCGAGGGTGAGGCCGAGGGCTGCGGCGATGAAGGTGGCACGGATCCCCAGGCCGCGTCCGAGCAGGCCGCCACCGAGGGCTCCGAGGGGGACGACTCCCAGGACGATCAGGCGGTAGGCGGCGGTGACGCGGCCGAGGAGTTCGTCGGGGACCGCTGCTTGGCGCAGGGTGCTGACGACGATCTGGTTCAGTGAGGTGGCAAGAGCGGCGCCGAACATCGCGGCCAGGGCCAGGGGTGTGCTGTTACCCAGTCCGAGGACGGCGTAGCCGGCGGCCGGCGTGAGGGCGGCGAGCCAGGTGGTGGGGCCGCCGCCGATGCGGGGCACGACGTGTTCGGCGAGCAGTGAGCCGGCGATCGCGCCGGCTGCGGGAACGGCGATGAACAGGCCGTAGTTCGACATCGCCAGTTGGTACGGCCCGGTGATCAGCAGGACGAGGAGTCCACCGGTGGCCGCGCCGAAGAAGTTGATCGCCGCCGAGATGAACGCGACTCGGCGCAGTAGGTCGTGGCGCCAGAAGTGTGCCCATCCGGAGCGGATGTCCTGCGTGATGGTGGTCGGGTTCGAGCGGCGGTGCTCGTGTTCCTCGCCGGTGGGGCGCAGCGCGGGCAGCAGCAGGGCCGCCAGGCCGGCGAGGGCGAAAGCGGCCGCGCCGGTGTAAAAGGCCGCCGATGCCGCCAGCGCGAACAACGCCGCGCCGGCGGGCGGACCGATGAACGTGTTGATGACGGACTGTGTGGCGAACAGCCTGCCGTTGGCGCGCTCGAGCTTCTCGCGGGGCAATAGGCGGGGCGGGATGGCCAGAGCGGCGTTGTCGACCAGCGTTTCAGCGCAGCCGGCGATGAACACCGCGGCGTAGAGAAGTCCGACGTGGTGCCATCCGTTGGCCAGGGCGACGGCGAGCAGCGCGAACCCCGCCGCGCGCAGGCAGTTGCCGAGGACGAGTATCCGGCGCCTGTCCATGCGGTCGGCCATCGCACCGGCGGGGAGGGTTGCGAGCAGCCATGGCAGGAACTGCACCACCGTCATGCCCGCCACCACGAGCGGGTCGCGGGTCAGCGTGGCGACGAGCAGCGGTGCGGCTGCCTGCAACACCCCGTCGGCGAGGTTCGAGGACGCTTGGGACGTCCACAGTGCGGTGAACGGTCTGAGGGCGGCGACGGGCACGCTCGTTCTCCTGGCGGTGATCTCATGGATGATTGGCCGATTAGGCATGATGCCAAGAGGATCACCTCACATGCAATAATGCTTTTGCCCGTGAGAGCCGCCTTACGGGCGCGAGCGCCTTGCGCCGGCGGGAGGAGCTGATGGTGAGGTTCGGCCACATCGCGGGTGACCGCATGCTCGACCTGGTGAACACCGTTGCCTGGCGGCTCGGCGGGCCCGAACGCGTTGAGTCCCTGAGGACCTTCTCCGACGTCGTCGAGTGGTGCGTTGAATCCGACCTGATCAGCACAGGTGAGGCCGCCGCCCTGCATGACCTCGCAGGCCGGGACGGTGCCCGGGCCGAGCGGGAACGGGAGCAGGTCGTCGAAGCGCGGGAGAGTGCCTACGGAGCCCTCTTCGACGACGACCCCGAAGCCGCCGCAGATCTCGCGAGCATGTACCGGGCGGCGATCGCCACGGCCGACCTGGTCCACGCAGGCGACCGCTGGCAATGGCAGGACCGTGACGCCGGTCTCTGCCTGCCCCGCAATCGCATCGTCCGCGGGCTTGTGGGTCTTACCCAGCGCGACGACCTCGACCGCCTCCACCAATGCGAAGACGCCAAGTGCGGATGGGTCTACCTGGACACGTCACCGCGGCGGAACCGCCGCTGGTGCAACACGAAGGACTGCGGCGACCGCAACCGCGCCCGCGCTTACTACGCTCGGCAGAAGGCGAAGAGCCACCAGCCCTGATTCATCCACCGGACAGCGCCAAGAGTTCTGCCCGGCCGGACGAACGACTGCCATGTCTCCACCCGGACCAAGATCCGGCCCGGGCTGGAGAAGGCGCTCAAGCTCGCCGGCTAGGCGGGCTGCGGGGCGGGCGTTGCCGGTGCGGCCACCGCGACGTTGCGGGTCTCGCGCGTGATCAGCAGGCCGTTGACCACCATCAGCGTCGCGGTCAGGCAGTGGACGCCGAGCGCGGTGGCCACGGAGCCTTGGTGGGCCAGCACGTTGGCCATGTCGCCGTACGCGGCGAGTGCCTCCACCAGCAGCACCCAGCCCAGCGCCCGGCGGTGGCCCGTCACCAGCAGGATGCCCAGGACCAGGGCCAGGACGACGTCGCGGATTCCCTTGATGACCAGGAAGCCGTCGCCGTCGCCGGACGGCCGGCTCGGCAGGCCGTAGCCCGGCGCCATCGTCTCCGGACTCAGGATGTACCCCGTCCCGAACCAGAGGATGAAGAGGATGAAGGTGGCGGCCAGGACGGTGTTGATCTTCTTCAGCGACATGTTCTTCTCCATGCGAGTCGTCGTCAGCTTGGTGAGCCGCTCGGGGAGCGGGGATCGTGTGACACCGGCGCGGTGTCGGCCCGTGGGCTCAGGCGAGGGCGGCGACCAGCAGGGCGAAGGCGGCGATGATGACGGCGACGCGGACGTAGTGGAAGCGGTCCCAGCGGTTCATCTGCTCCTTCCAGTCCTCGGGCCGGTTCTCGGGGGTCCACTTCTTGTTCCGGTTGTTGATCGGGACGAGCAGCAGGATCGACATGACCACGCTGAGGATCAGCAGCGCGCCGGCGGTGACAACGAGGCCGGTGCCCTGGTCGTGCCATCCGGCGACGGCCCAGACCGCGACGAGGACGAGCGAGGTGATGTACCAGACGGGCATTACGGCGCCGAGCATCCGGCCCCCGTGGGCGCGGCCCAGTTGGCCGCTGTCCTCGGGGAGTGCGTTGAGGATCGGGTTGATGACGAAGGCGACGGAGAACTCCACCCCCACCATCACGCCGACGACCACGGTGGTGAATACCTCGAGTGCGTTGAGCATGATGACCCCTCCTGGGATCTAGCGTCGCTAGGTGATGAGGCAACGCTAGCGCTACTGCCGCTCGGTTGTCTAGCGGTGCTAGGATCGAATCATGTCAGTACAGGAACGCAAGCAGCGCGAACGGGCGGTCCGCGAACGGCTCATCGTGGCGACGGCCCGCGAACTCGCCGAGCAGCAGGGCTGGGACGCGGTCACCACCCGCCGGCTCGCCGAGCGCATCGAGTACAGCCAGCC
>NZ_JBSHFH010000091.1:0-17930 GCF_053617235.1 Streptomyces sp. NPDC055749
GCCGCATGTCATGTGCGGCGGGCCCCCTCGGTTCACGCATCTGTTTCGGGTCAGATCTCGTCCCTGACCAGCGCGAGAAGCCGGTCCAGTACGCGCGGCCCGCCGGCCCGCAGCCCGTCGTGCTCGAACTCGTTCGTCACCCAGGTGCGCAGTCCGCGGATCGACGCGGCGGTACGCAGGGAGTGTTCGGCGTCGACGTACATGTCGTCGTGGTAGATCGCCGCGGCGACCGGCACCTCGTTGGCCGCCAGCCGTTCGGCGTCGTAGAGCGGGGCCCAGTCGGTGCGGCCCGCGAGCAGCTCGGCGGTCTCGCGCAGCGGTCGCAGGGCGGGGTCCACCTCGAAGTGCCAGGGGTGGATCGACTCCCCGGTGAAGAGCACGGGCTCCTCCCCCTTGAGCGCTTGTGCGGCGTCGAACCGGGGGAACTCGGCGCGGACCCGCTCGGCCGCCCAGCCGGTCGGGCGCTCCCCCTGTGCGTAGATCACCTCGTGCATCAGGGCGTACAGCGGGTGGCCGGCGAACGAGTTGGCGGTGCGCACCGCCTCCTGGAAGGTGTCCGAGAGTTCGGTGCCGTACGGCGTACGGACGAAGGCGTTCTCCAGCAGGTAGTGCAGCTGGTGGCTGCCGCTGCCGCCGCCCAGCATGATGCCGAGGGACTGGAATCCCTCCGCCGTCAGCCGGTGGCCCGCGCTCTCCGGACGGTGCTCGGAGAGGTAGGCGGCGATCTCACGGGCGCGTTCGACGTCCTGCGGGTAGCGCGCGTAGTGGGCGGCGACCTTCCGCTCGATCCGGGGGTACGCGGCGCGGTAGACGTCGTCGGCATGGGCGTCGAGGGAAGGCAGTCCGCCGGTGATCAGGACGGTGCTGAGCCCTTCCGGGGCGGCCGACAGATAGTGGACCGCGCAGAATCCGCCGAAGGACTGGCCGAGGACGGTCCAGGGCTGACCGCCGGTCAGCCCGGGCCGGATCAGTTCGCAGTCGCGGACGATCGAGTCGGACCGGAAGTGGCCGAGATACTCGGCCTGCTCGCGCGGGCCGCCGCGCAGGGGGAGGGTCTGCCGGTTCGCCGGGGTGGAGAGCCCCGTACCGCGCTGGTCGAGCAGCAGCACCCGGAACTCGCGCACCGCACGGCCCAGCCAGGCTTCCGTTCCGACGAAGCGGCGGGCGCCGAACCCTGGGCCGCCTTCCAGATAGACCAGCCACGGCAGCTCGTCGTTCACCCTGCCGCTCGCGACGGCCTCCCGGCCGAAGATCTCGATCTGTTCGCCGCCCGGGTCCGTGTGGTCGAGGGGGACGGTGAAGCGGTGGTCGGTGAAGACGACGCCGGGGTGCCGGTAACTGCTCAAAGGGTGCTCCTGAATCCGATGTTCCGAGGACAGTCCAGCACACGGCCGTGACTCGGACAGTCCCGGCCCGTGTGCGCCGCGCCCGGGCGGCTCCTAGCGTGCAGTCATGATCCGGTTCGAGCAGGTCGGCAAGGTCTACCTGGACGGGACGACCGCGGTCGACAACCTGTCCTTCGAGGTGGGCGAGGGCGAGCTGGTCACGCTCGTCGGCCCGTCGGGCTGCGGCAAGACGACCACGATGATGATGGTGAACCGGCTGATCGAGCCGACGTCGGGCCGCATCCTCGTGGACGGCGACGACATCTCCACGATCGATCCCGTGAAGCTGCGCCGCAGGATCGGCTATGTGATCCAGCAGGTCGGCCTCTTCCCGCACCGGACCGTCCTGGAGAACACGGCGACCGTCCCCGCGCTGATCGGCTGGAAGCGGAGTGCCGCCCGGGAACGGGCGGCGGAGCTGCTGGATCTGGTGGGGCTCGACCCGAAGACGTACGGCTCGCGCTATCCCGCCCAGCTCTCCGGCGGGCAGCGGCAACGGGTGGGTGTGGCCCGGGCGCTCGCCGCGGACCCGCCGGTGCTGCTCATGGACGAACCGTTCGGAGCGGTCGACCCCGTGGTGCGCGAACGGCTGCAGAACGAATTCCTGAACCTTCAGGCCACGGTGCGCAAGACCGTTCTGATGGTGACGCACGACATCGAGGAAGCGGTACGGATGGGCGACCGGATCGCGGTGTACGGGGAGGGCCGCATCGAGCAGTTCGACAGCCCGGCCGCGGTGCTCGGTACGCCAGCGACCCCCTACGTGGCCCGTTTCGTCGGCGCCGACCGGGGCCTGAAGCGCCTCTCGGTCACGACGATCGAACCGGAGGACCTGGAGGAGCCACCGGTCGCCCGCATCGACGAGCCGGCCCGCGCGGCGGCGGGACGGCTGAACGCCTCGGGTGCGCGGTGGGCGGTGGTGTTGAGCGCCGATGGCGATCTGCACGGCTGGGTGTCGGCGGACGCGCTCCGTATCGCCGGTGAGTACGGCACGGTCGGCGAGCTCGCCCGGCGCATGGACGCCTGGGTCCCCGTCGGCGCTCCCCTGAAGCAGGCGTTCAGCGAGATGCTCCAGCACGACGCGGGATGGGTCGCGGTCCTGGACGGCACGCGCTTCCTCGGTGTACTCACCCCGGCCAAACTCCACGAGGCCCTGCGCCGCTCGGTGGACGCGGACGCGCAGGGCGTCGGACGGGACGAGGTGCAGTTCGACTCGGTGGCGGACGCGTAGGGCCTGTCCGGCGGATCAGGGTCGCCGCGCCCCCGGCCATGATCCGCCGGACAGGCCCTAGGGCAATCAGCCCGCCCGTCGGTAACTGCTGCCGTCCCTCGGCCGGATCAGGAGTCCGGCGACGACCAGATAGCGGCGCAGGGCTGAAGAGTCCTCGTGCACCGTGCGCAGCGCCTCGTTGACCTCGTGTTCCGTGTAGACGCGGTCGCGCTCGAACAGGGTCTGCGCGAGGTGGTTCAGCAGTTGCTCACGGCGGGCGGGCTTGCGGGGGATGGTGGTCAGGCGGCCTTGGGAGAAGAGGTCTGCCACCGGGCGCCGACTGCTGAGATCTTTGACGGACATGATCGGAAGCCTCGCAGCCGACCTGTCGGCAGGCAACGCGTTTTCGCGCGTTGACAGCGGGCGGGCGGCTCGTTCTAATGGGCTGCGTGCAGCGTGGCGCCGGCCGGGAGATGTGGGCAGGCCGGCAAGCCGGGCCAGCACTTTCATTCAGGGACGATGCCATGAGTTCACTCTCAGCCCCCTGCTTCTGATCTCGGCGCCGTTGCGCGTCGCCCGTCCTCCGCGCGACCTTCCGCAACGCCGACCGCCGTCGACACGTCATTCCTCCGGCGGCCCGGGGCCACCCAGTGACGCCCGCGCGCTGCCGCACACACTCTTACGGAGATCCGGCACCCCATGCCCATGTCCTTCAACCAGTCCGTCATCGAGGAGTTCCGCTCCAACGCGGGCAAGGTCGGCGGCCCCTTCGAGGGCGGCGACCTCCTTCTGCTCACCACCACCGGCGCCAGGTCCGGCCGGCCGCACACCACACCCCTGGGTTACGTAGTCGACGGCGACCGGCTGCTCGTCATCGGCTCGAACCTCGGCGCTCATGCGCATCCCGCCTGGTACCACAATCTCCTCGCCCATCCCGTGGTGAGCGTCGAGGTGGGGACCGAGGAGTTCGAGGCGATCGCGGTCCCGGCCGAAGGTGCCCGGCGCGACCGGCTGTTCGAGCTGGTGGTCCGTGCGGAACCCGGCTACGGCGACTACCAGGCCGCCACGGACCGCGTCCTGCCGGTCGTGGCGCTGGAGCGTTCGGAGGCCCCGCCGGGCGAAGGGCCCGCCGAGGTCACCACGCTCGCCGACAAGATGCTGGAGGTGCACACCTGGCTGCGCCACCAACTGCGCCAAGTGCGCGCGGAGACCGACGCCCACTTCGCGGCGCGGGCGGCCCATCAGGGGTCCGGGGAGCCCGGCGAACCTCCGGCGCCCGGCCTCGGTCTGCAGATCCGGCAGCACTGCCTGGCGTTCTGCCAGACGCTGGAGTTCCACCACACCGGTGAGGACAGTCATATCTTCCCTGTCATGGCGGGCTACCACCCGCACCTCTCCGACGCGTTCGAGCGTCTGCGCGAGGAGCACCGGACCGTCGCCACCATCCAGGGCGAGCTGGCGGCGCTGCTGGCCGACATCGGCACGGCGGACCCCGAGCGGTTCCGCACCGAGCTGGCCCGGATGTCGCAGGAGCTCACCGCCCACTTCGCGTACGAGGAGGAGCAGCTGCTCCCCGCGCTGGCCGACGTCCCGTGGCCCCCGCCCATGGCACCGGACCGCACTCCCTGACGGGAACCGCCGGCCGTAGGGTGTGATCACTCAGTCCTGAGACGTAGGCGGTCACCCATGTCCCTGTTCGATATGCCCCTCGACGAACTCCGCACGTACCGCAGCCGGTCGGTGGAGCCGGAGGATTTCGACGCGTTCTGGTCGAAGACACTCACCGAGGCCAGGTCCCACGACCTGGACGCCCGGTTCGAGCTGCGTACCGGCACCGGGCTGACCACGGTCGAGGTGTACGACGTGACCTTCGCGGGCTTCGGCGGGCACCCGGTGAAGGGCTGGCTCGTCCTGCCCGCGGGCACCACGCGTCCGCTGCCCGTAGTCGTGGAGTTCATCGGCTACGGCGGCGGGCGTGGGCTGGCGCACTCGCATCTGCTGTGGGCGTCGGCCGGTTTCGCGCACTTCGTGATGGACACCCGCGCGCAGGGCAGCACCTGGGAGCCCGGTGACACCCCCGACCCGGTGGGCAGCGCCCCCTCCTTCCCCGGGTACATGACCCGGGGCATCGAGGACCCGGACACGTACTACTACCGGCGGGTGTTCACCGATGCCGTACGGGCGGTGGAGGCGGCCCGCTCGCATCCCCTCACCGACGCGACGCGCACCGCGGCCATCGGTGAGAGCCAGGGCGGCGGGATCGCACTCGCCGCGGGCGGGCTGATAACGGACCTGGTGGCCGTCGCGCCGGACGTGCCGTTCCTGTGCGACTTCCCGCGGGCTCTGACGGTCACCGACCGGTCGCCGTACCGCGAGGTGGGCAACTTCCTCAAGACGCACCGGGGCCGGGACGAGCAGGTGCGGTCGACCCTGGCCTACTTCGACGGGGTCCACTTCGCGGCGCGCGGCCGGGTTCCGGCGCTGTTCTCGACGGCTCTGGAGGACCAGACCTGCCCGCCGTCGACGGTCTTCGCCGCCTTCAACGCCTACGCCCACCCGGAGAAGGAGATCGAGGTGTACCACTTCAACGACCACGAGGGCGGTGGCCCGTTCCAGCAGGCGGCGCAGCTCGCCTGGCTGCCGGGGAAGCTGCTGGCCTGAGCGCGAGCAGCCATAGGGCTCATTCGCGGGGAATGAGCTGCTCGGACTCCAGGTAGTTCCGTGCGACGTCCTCGGGCAGTCTGCGCCAGCTGTCCACCTGTTCGTTCATCTGCGCCAGGTCGGCGGTGGTCAGGACGGTGTTCAGCTTCCCGAGGGCGTCGCGGACGCCGCTGCTGCCCGCCCGGGACCGGTTGACGACGGGCACGAGGTAGTCCGCGTTCTGGAGATGCTTGTCGTCGGCGAGGATCACCAGCCCGAAGTCGTCGAGGGTGGCGTCCGTGGTGGTGGTCAGGACCAGTTGGTCCTCTCCGCTCTGGACGGCCTGTTTGGCCTGGGTGGTGCCGACACCCATCGGGTCGACAGCGGTGATGTCGATGCCGTACGTCTCCCTGAGCCCGGGGGCGCAGTAGGGGCGCTGCACACACTCGTCGCCCGCCGCCAGCCGTACGGGGAGCCTGGACCGGCCCAGCTCGCTGAGCGTCCTGAGGCGGTGCTCCGCGGCGTACGAGGAGGCGACCGCGAAGGCGTTCTGGTCGACGGCCCTCCCCGGGTCGAGCACGGTGAGGCCGCGGGGCGCGGCGAGGGTGCGCAGGGCCTTCATCGTGGCCGCCAGGTCGGGTGAGCCGACCGGCGGCGCGTCGGTGCCGTTGGCCTTGGCGTTCAGCCAGTCGGCGAAGGTGGCGGCGTACTCCGGTACGACGTCGATCTGGCCGCTCTCCAGGGCGGGTTCGTAGATCTCCCGGTTGGTGACCGAGATGATCTCGGTGGTGTATCCGGCGTCGTCCAGCAGGAGGGCGTACATCCGGGCGAGGAGCTCGCTCTCGGTGAAGCCCGCCGAGCCGATCGTGAGTTCCTGGCTGTTTCCGGGCGGCTCGGTCACATCGCCCTGGTGCTCAAGGCTGGGGCCGGTGGCGCAGGCGGTGGTGACGAGCAGGAGGCTCAGGAGTACGGCGGGCGTGCGTGGCGCCTTCATGCCGCCGCCCCGTCCTGGGTCCTGGCGGGGGCGAGGCGCAGGCCCAGTTCGAACAGGCCCTCGACGAGGAGGGCGAACACGGCGACGAGAACGGCGCCTGCCACGACCTGGGGCGTGGAGGCCAGGTTGAAGCCCGCGGTGATGATCCGGCCGAGGCCGCCGCCTCCGGCGAGTGCGGCGAGGGTGGCGGTGGCGACGAGCTGCACGGCGGCGATCCGCACGCCGGTGAGCAGGAGCGGCAGCGCGAGGGGCAGTTCCACCCGCAGCAGCATCTGGCGGCCTGTCATGCCCATCCCCCGGGCGGCCCGTACGACATCGCGGTCCACCTCGCGCATGCCGACGTAGGCGTTGGTGAGCAGCGGTGGGATGGCGAAGAGCACCAGCGCGATGATGGTCGACCACTCCCCGTACGTCCCGATCGGGGTCAGGAGCAGGAGCACCAGGACGGCGAAGGTGGGGACGGCCCTGCCGATGTTGGAGATGTTGACGGCGAGCGCCCCGCCCTTGCCCAGGTGGCCGAGGACCAGTGCGACCGGCAGGGCGATCAGACAGCTGATCAGCAGGCAGACGACGGTGAGGAAGAGGTGCTCCCCCAGCCGGTGCCAGACGCCGTCGGCGCCTGACCAGTGCGCCGAGGTGGTGAGCCAGGACCAGGCGTCGGAGAGGGTGGTCATGACTGCCGCCTCGTCCATGGGGTCAGGAGCCGCTGCGCCCCGAGGAGCAGGAGGTCGGCGGCGACGGCGATGACGACGCAGAGCACGGACGCGGTGAGCACCTGGGCCTTGAAGTAGGTGTTCATTCCCGAGTAGATGAGGTTGCCGAGCCCTCCGTGGCCGACGATCGCGCCGACCGTGACCAGGGAGACCGCCGAGACGGTGGCGATGCGCAGTCCCGCCATGGCGGCGGGCAGGGCGAGCGGGAGCTCCACGGTGAGGAGGAGCCGCACGGGTCCGTAACCCATGCCGCGCGCGGCCTGCCGGGTCTCCTCGGGCACGGCGCGCAGCCCGGCGAGGATATTGCGTACGAGGAGGGTCAGGGAGTAGAGGACGAGCCCCGCGACGACGAGCGCGGCGGAGAGCCCGTACACCGGAAGCAGCAGCGAGAACATCGCGAGGGACGGGACGGTGTACAGAATCGTCGTGAGGCCGAGGACAGGTCCGGCCGCCCAGCGCAGCCTGCGGGCCAGGAGTGCGAGCGGCAGGGCGAGTGCGAGTCCGATGAGCACGGAGACGACGGTCAGCTGGACGTGCTGGACGGACGCGTCCCAGAGGATCTCGCCGCGGCTGGACAGGTAGTCGCCGCAGATCCACTCGTTGCGCGCGAGGCAGTCGTCGGGAGGCGCGGTCACGGGTCCATTGCAGCCCGCCGCCGTGGTGCTCGCGCGTCATGGTCGACTGTTCGTGGAGCTCCCCGCCCTGTCCGTGGCCGCCCGTCAGCCGAAGCGGTCGAGCAGGGCGTCAAGCCCGGCGGCCAGTCGGTCCGGTCCGCCGCGGTCCGCGAGGGAGATCGCGGTCGCCCGCAGCCGGGGCAGCTCCTGTGCGGGCATCCGGTGCAGGCCGAGGCGGAAGGCAGGTTCGGGCTCGTCGGGCTCGTCGTCCATAGCCCGCAGCTCCACGAGGAGATAGCCGAGCACCCAGGCGGTGCAGGCCCGGTGCAGCGCCACGACCGTGTCCTCGCCCAGGCCGGCGCGGTGCAGGAGGTCCAGGATCCGCTCGTCGCTGCGCAGTACGGCCATGGGGCGGCGGGCCAGCGGGGTGGAGAGCAGTCGCGTGGCGAGGAGCGGCACGACATTCGGGTGGCGCATCGCGACGCCGTAGGAGGCGAGCGCGATGCGGTGGAGCTCCTGCCGCCAGTCGGGTGGCGCCGCGTCCGGCTGCCCACCCGCCTCCTCCTCGGCCAGAACGGCTTCCAGCTCCTGGCAGAAGACATCGACCAGGCCGTCCAGGAGCTCGTCCTTGCTCGCGGCGTACCGGTAGAGGGCCATCGCCTCCACGCCGAGTTCCGAGCCGAGTCTGCGCATGCTCAGGCTGGACAGCCCTTCGCGGTCCACCACATCCAGCGCGCTGGCCAGCACCCGGTCGCGGCTGAGCCGCCCGTAGCGGCCCTTGTCGCCGGCGCGTCGCCCCGGGGCGTCCTCATCCATCTGCTTCACCATGCCCCATATATATACAATGTCAGCTTATGCCGCACTCTCTCCTCCGCAGGCTTGAGCGTCATGGTGGCGGAATCCGCCCGGGGAGCCGAGGCACATCCGTATGTTCCATGGACATCACCCTGCGGTTACAGACCACATCGACGGGCCCTCTGCCCCGACAACTCGTCGCCCCAGCAACAGATTTGAGTGACCGCGTGTCTGTTGTGGCGCAGGTCACGCGGGCCGAGACTGTCGCCCCCGGACAAGCGGGACCGCGAAGGACGAGAGAGGGCGCGCCATGTCAGACAAACCCATACAAGAGGTCCAGAGGCTCAAGGCGAATTCGGTCGGGCTGGTCGGCGTGGTCTTCATGGCCGTGGCCACCGCCGCCCCCATCACGGCGATGACGGGGAATCTGCCCATCGCCGTCGGGTTCGGCAACGGCACGGGCGCCCCCGCCGGTTATCTGTTCGCGACCGTGGTGCTGACCGTCTTCTCGGTCGGGTACGTCGCCATGGCGAAGCGCATCACGGCGGCGGGCGCGTTCTACGGCTACATCTCGCACGGGCTCGGCCGGATCGCCGGACTGGCCTCCGGCATGCTGGCGGTCCTCGCGTACATCGTGTTCGAGGCGTCGATCGTCGGTATCTTCGCGTACTTCGGCCAGACGACCGTCGCCGACCAACTCGGCATCGACATCCCCTGGATCGTGTACGCCGTCGCCATGCTCGCTCTCACCGGGGTGCTGGCGTACTTCGACATCAACATCACGGCGAAGGCCCTCGGCGTGATGCTGGTCGGCGAGATCGCGGTGCTCTTCGCCGTCGCCACCGCCGTACTGCTCGCCGGTGGCGGCCCCGACGGCATCCCGGTCGAGCCGCTGAACCCGGTCAACGCGTTCACCGGCACCTCCGCCGGGCTCGGTCTCTTCTTCGCCTTCTGGTCCTGGGTCGGCTTCGAGTCGACCGCGATGTACGGCGAGGAGTCCCGCGACCCGAAGCGCGTCATCCCCCGGGCGACCCTCATCTCCGTCATCGGCGTCGGCCTCTTCTACATCTACGTCTCCTGGATGACGATCGCCGGGAACGGGCTCGAAGGCTCCGTGAAGGTGTCCTCGTCCGCTTCGCCGCTCGATCTCTTCTTCAACCCGACCGAGTCGTTCATCGGCCCCTGGGCCGTCGACGCCTTCCAATGGCTGCTG
Source organism: Streptomyces sp. NPDC055749 (assembly GCF_053617235.1). Lineage (NCBI taxonomy): Bacteria > Bacillati > Actinomycetota > Actinomycetes > Kitasatosporales > Streptomycetaceae > Streptomyces > Streptomyces sp. NPDC055749. The sequence goes on from NZ_JBSHFH010000091.1 coordinate 9,565, forward strand.
CTGACCGGCTCGTTCGCCTGCGGCATGGCCTTCCACCAGTGCGCATCGCGCTACCTCTACGCCATCGGCCGCGAGGGCTTCCTGCACCCGGCGCTCGGCAGGACCCACCGCTCCCACGGCTCCCCGTACATCGCCTCCTACGTCCAGACCGGCATCGCCACCGCGCTCGTCTGCGCCTTCTGGCTGGCCGGCGAGGACCCGTACATCCACCTGTACACCCTGCTCGCGATCCTCGGCACGATGGCGATCCTCATCGTCCAGACCCTCTGCTCGTTCGCGGTCATCGGCTACTTCCGCAAGAACCACCCGGAGGACCGCCACTGGTTCCGGACGTTCACGGCACCGCTGCTGGGCGGCATCGGCATGATCGCCGTCGTCGTCCTGCTCATCCTGAACATGGAGACCGCCGCCGGGCTCGCCGCCGAGTCCTTCTTCTTCAAGCTGATTCCGTGGATCGTCGGCGTGGTCTTCCTCGGCGGACTCGGACTCGGCTTCTACCTCAAGGCCAGGGCGCCGGAGCGCTACGAGATCATCGGCCGCATCGTCCTCGACGACGCGGCCGAGCGCACCGACTCCGACTCCGAGAGCGACACCGACAGCGACACCGACCAGGCAACCGCGACCGTCTGAGGAGCACCCGTGTCCCGTACGAACACGATGCACGCACTACGCAGGCTCGCCGCTGAGCATGCCGCCGCCCGCAGGCTGCGCATGCCCGTCGCGGATGTCCGCGGCTCCACGCGTCGCCAGTTGCTCGGCCGGGCCGCGGCCCTCGGCCTGGGCACGGCTCTGGGCGCCGGGCTGACCGCACGGCCCGCCGCCGCACAGCCGGTGACGGGAGGTCAGGCGCCCGTCATCGCCGTGGTCGGCGCGGGCATAGCCGGTCTCACCGCCGCGCTCACCCTCAAGGACGCCGGTCTGAACTGCACCCTGTACGAGGCAGACCGGGGCAGGGTCGGCGGACGGATGTGGACGCAGCGCGGCCACTGGGCGAACGGCCAGACCTCGGAGATCGGCGGCGAGCTGATCGACACCAGCCACAAGAAGATCCTCGAACTGTGCCGCAGGTTCGGCCTTGCCACCGAGGACTTCCTCGGTGGCGGGCCGAACGGCGCCGAGGAGGTCCTCTGGTTCAACGGGACCTACTACCCGCGGAGCCAGGCCGACGAGGACTTCAAGGCGGTCTACCAGTCGCTGCGCCGCGATCTGCAGGAATCGGGCGAGGTGCGGTGGAACCAGACCACTCCCACCGGCACCGCCCTCGACAACATGTCGATCCACGAGTGGATCGACTCACGTGTCCCCGGCGGCCACGCCTCCCCGCTCGGCCGCTTCATCGACGTCGCGTACAACGTCGAGTACGGCGCGGACACCACGGATCAGTCCGCGCTCGCCCTGGTCCTGCTCATGGGCTACCAGACCAATCCGGGCAGGTTCAACATCTGGGGCCTGTCCAACGAGCGCTACCACATCAGGGGCGGCAACGATCAGCTCCCGAACGCCATCGCGCAGTGCCTGCCCGCGGGGACCCTGCGCATGGGCAAGCAGCTGACGGCCCTGCGGGCCAACAGCAACGGCAGCCAGACCCTCACGTTCACCGATTCCGGCACGGTGACGACCGTCGTCGCCGACCACACGATCCTGTGTGTCCCGCTGCCCGTGCTGCAGGGTCTGGACCGGTCTGCGGCGGGCTTCGACCCGCGCATGACGAATCTGCTGCGTGATGCCCGGATGGGCAACTGCACTAAACTCAATATGCAGTTCACCTCACGGCCGTGGCTCGGCACGGGTGCCTGGCACGGGATCAGCGCGGGTGACTGCTTCACGGACAGCGACGTACAGCAGACCTGGGACACCACCAAGATCCAGCCGGGCAGCGGAGGCATCCTCATCCAGTACGGCAGCGGCCGGCTGGCCAGGGAGCTGACGCCCGCGACCCCCTTCGCCACCGAATCCGACCCGTACGTCCGTGACCTCGCCACGCGTCGTCTCACCGGCATCGACGCGTTCTTCCCCGGTACGAAGGCCGCCTGGACCGGTAAGGCACAACTGTCGGCCTGGCACCGCAACCCGTACGCCCTGGGTGCGTACTCGTACTGGCCCGTCGGCTATCTGCACCGCTACGCAGGCTACGAGGGGACTCCGCAGGGCAACATCCACATCGGCGGCGAGCACTGCAGCTACGACTTCCAGGGATTCATGGAGGGCGGCGCGACAGAAGGGGAGCGCGCGGCCGGAGAGGTGATCGGCAAACTCACCGCGTAACGGACCGCGGGACGGACCGGTCGTCGCCGCGGCGGCGGCCGGACCGCTCGCGGGCGGGCGGGATGCTCTAGTCGCTCGGGTAGATGTCCCCGGCCGCCATCGAGCTGAGCTGTTCGCTCTGGCTGCGCAGCCGGGCGGCCTTCTCCTTGAGCCGTCGGCTCTCCTTGTCGTCCGACGCGTGCTCGGCGGCATTGGACAGCTGCTCGGCCTTCTCGCGCATCTCATGGACTCGGTTACCGATCTCGTCCGCCATGATCATCACCAATCCTCGGCACTAAGGGACATCTCGTTCACCGTGCCCCGATTTTCCCTCACCGCGCGCCCGCCAGCCATCCGACGTACGCCGGATCTCCGGTCACCGGGTGTCACCGCACCAGTCCCACTTCAGCGGGTCGGTCTGTCTGCTCCGGTACTCGGCCCGCCCGCCGGGCCCGTAGGCCCCGATCTCCGTGATCAGGGCCGCCCCCTCGCACAGCGCCGCGTCGGTCCACCCGGTCACGTCCAGGAGCAGGCCGTCGAGAGGACCGCCGACCAGCTCCCGGTAGTCGTGACCCGGCTTCGGGCCGGGGTCCGGGTCGTCGTGGTCGGCGCCGTACACCCGGCGCTGCCGCATGAGCTCGTCCATGCGGACAGCATTCCACCGAGCACTGACAACGGCCCGTCCGCCGGTGACAGGACGATCAGGAATCGAGAAGCGCGGCCCCCGCGCCGCGACTAGCGTGACTGCCATGGACCGGGCGCGCAGTCGGTTTGCCCGAACGCGGCCCGCGTAACAGATGGAGACACGATGAGTACGGCCAAGCGGACGGGCACACAGTCGCCTGCGCTCCACGCTCCCGACAGCCACGACCTGATCCGCGTGCACGGCGCGCGTGTGAACAACCTCAAGGACGTCAGCATCGAGATCCCGAAGCGCCGGCTGACGGTGTTCACCGGTGTCTCGGGGTCGGGCAAGAGCTCGCTGGTGTTCGGCACGATCGCCGCGGAGTCGCAGCGGCTGATCAATGAGACCTACAGCGCCTTCGTGCAGGGCTTCATGCCGACGCTGGCGCGGCCCGAGGTCGATGTGCTCGAAGGGCTGACGACCGCGATCACCGTCGACCAGCAGCGGATGGGTGCCGACCCCCGCTCCACGGTCGGCACGGCCACCGATGCCAACGCGATGCTGCGCATCCTGTTCAGCCGCCTCGGGAAGCCGCACATCGGCTCGCCCAGCGCGTACTCCTTCAACACCGCCTCGGTCCGGGCGAGTGGCGGGATCACCGTCGAACGCGGTGGCGCGAAGACCAAGACCGTCAAGGCGACCTACAACCGCACCGGCGGCATGTGTACGGCCTGCGAAGGGCGGGGCTCGGTCTCCGACATCGACCTCAGCCAGCTCTACGACGACTCCAAGTCGCTCGCCGAGGGCGCGTTCACCATCCCCGGCTGGAAGTCGGACAGCCAGTGGACCGTGCAGGTCTACGCCCAGTCCGGCTTCGTGGACCCGGACAAGCCGATCCGCAAGTACACCAAGAAGGAACTGCGGGACTTCCTGTACGGAGAGCCGGTCAAGGTCAAGGTCAACGGCGTCAACCTCACCTACGAGGGACTGATCCCCAAGATCCAGAAGTCGTTCCTGTCCAAGGACAAGGAGGCGATGCAGCCGCACATCCGGGCCTTCGTGGAGCGGGCGGTCACCTTCACCACATGCCCCGACTGCGACGGCACCAGGCTCAGCGAGGCGGCCAGGTCGTCGAAGATCAAGAAGATCAGCATCGCCGACGCCTGCGCGATGGAGATCCGCGACCTGGCCGGCTGGGTCAGTGGCCTCGACGAGCCGTCGGTGGCTCCGCTGCTCACCGCGCTGCAGGGCACCCTCGACTCGTTCGTGGAGATCGGCCTCGGCTACCTCTCGCTCGACCGGCCCGCGGGCACGCTGTCGGGCGGCGAGGCGCAGCGCGTCAAGATGGTCCGCCACCTCGGTTCCTCGCTCACCGATGTCACGTACGTGTTCGACGAGCCCACCATCGGTCTGCACCCCCATGACATCCAGCGGATGAACGACCTGCTGCTGCGGCTGCGCGACAAGGGCAACACGGTGCTCGTCGTGGAGCACAAGCCGGAGACGATCGTGATCGCCGACCACGTCGTGGACCTCGGTCCCGGCGCGGGTACGGGAGGCGGCGCCGTCTGCTTCGAGGGCACCGTCGAGGGGCTGCGGACCAGCGGCACCGTCACCGGCCGCCATTTCGACGACCGGACGACCGTCAAGGAGGGGGTGCGCAAGTCCACCGGTTCGCTGGAGATCCGCGGCGCCACCGCCAACAACCTGCGGGACGTCGACGTCGACATCCCGCTCGGGGTGCTCTGCGTGGTCACCGGCGTGGCGGGCTCGGGCAAGAGCTCGCTCGTGCACGGGTCGATCCCCACCGGTGAGGACGTGGTGTCGATCGACCAGGCCGCGATCAAGGGTTCGCGACGGAGCAACCCGGCGACGTACACCGGACTGCTCGACCCGATCCGCAAGGCCTTCGCGAAGGCCAACGGCGTGAAGCCCGCACTGTTCAGCGCCAACTCGGAGGGCGCCTGCCCGGCGTGCAACGGCGCCGGCGTCATCTACACCGACCTGGCGATGATGGCCGGTGTCGCCACCCCCTGCGAGGAGTGCGAGGGGAAGCGGTTCGACGCATCGGTCCTCGAATACCTGCTCGGCGGCCGTGACATCAGCGAGGTCCTCGCGATGTCCGTGACCGAGGCCGAGGAGTTCTTCGCCTCGGGCGAGGCGCACATCCCGGCCGCGCACCGCATCCTGGAACGCCTCGCCGATGTCGGTCTCGGCTACCTCAGCCTCGGGCAGCCGCTCACCACGCTGTCCGGCGGCGAGCGGCAGCGGCTCAAGCTGGCCACCCACATGGGAGAGAAGGGCGGGGTGTACATCCTCGACGAGCCGACCACCGGTCTGCACCTCGCCGACGTCGAACAGTTGCTGGGCCTGCTCGACCGGCTCGTGGACTCCGGTAAGTCGGTCATCGTCGTCGAGCACCACCAGGCGGTCATGGCGCACGCCGACTGGATCATCGACCTCGGCCCCGGCGCCGGTCACGACGGCGGCAGTGTCGTCTTCGAGGGCACGCCCGCCGACCTCGTAGCCGCCCGCACGACCCTGACCGGCGAGCACCTCGCTGCCTACGTCGGCAGCTGACGAGGAGCCGGGGGACGACGCTTTTCGGGCGTCGTCCCCCACCTGACGACCGGAGGCCGTCAGCTGCCGTCGATGAGCGCTTCCGCGAGGTCCGGTGAGAACGACCCGGCGGGCGGGGAGCCCGCGGGGCACTGGGGGGAGTCGCCGTCGGAGTCACCGGGGTTCTTGATCCACAGGAGGTATTCGGCGCCGCCCGTTCCTGCGCGCGAGGTCACGCCCAGCTTGCGGCCGGGAGGATTACAGAATCCGACGTGGCCGCTCGACGGGACACCGGGGGTGACGTACCCACCGTTGCCGTTTCGCCCCGTGTCGACGACCCAGCGGGTATCGATACCGAAGTCGTTCTTGAGCCGGGTGGCCAGCCGGGCTCCGTACTGGTTGGAGATGTCGGTGGCGTCGAAGTTCGCGACGCCGATCGACACACCCCTGGCCATGGAGACGCCTGAACGATTCAGCAGGTAGGCCATGCGCTCCAGGCCGATGCCTCCGTTGTCACCGAGGTCCGGCCCCAGGGTCCAGGTCGCGTTGCCCGCGTCGAGGTACGTCTTCGTGAACGGGCCCTGTGCGGCGAGGTGCTGGTTGGCGTACCAGAGCATGTCGAAGCGGGCTTCGAGCGCCTCGCCCGAGATGCACGCGGGGTCGGAGGACTGGGCGACGGCGTCGGGTTCCAGAATCACGACGGCCGGGCGGCCCGCGATGCCCTGGGCGAACTCGTCGATCCACAGCTTGTAGCGGGCGGCGTCCTCCGAACCGCCCGATGAGGCGCCGCCGCAGTCACGGCCGGGAATGTTGTACGCCACCAGGACCGGAAGCTTCCCCTTGGCCGCGGCGGCAGCGACGTAGTTGCCGACCTCGGTCCGGATGCCGGTGCCCGGGTTGCCGTCGGCGTCCCAGTTCCCGAACCACTTGGCGCTGTTGTGGTCGCCGATCGCCGCACCGATCTTCGCGGCGCGGGGGTCCGTGGTGCTCTGCGCCCACTTCGCCGCGTTGTTCGCCGGGTCGGTGTAGAAACCCTCGCGCGCGGTGGACGTGGTCAGCGAGACGTTGTCCAGCGTGATGACGCTCTGCTCGGGAAGCCCGCCGACCTGGAAGTCGACGTGTCCGTCGCCGGTCTCCAGGGTCGAGGTGAATGTCCAGCTGAAGTGCTGTGTACCGGTCGTCAGTTCGACGTCCTCGGCCAGCGAGGCCGGGTACGGTGCGGTACCGAGCTGAACCGTCGACCTGATCCTGCCCGGCACGGACGCCTTCGCGTCGAACGAGAGCGTGTACGTGGCTCCCTGCCGCAGATTGATGTCGTTCTGGCCGACCACGGCGTCCCAGAGGTTGCCACCCGCACCGGTCCCGGCGAGCGTGATCCGCATCGCCCCGTCGACGGAGGCGATGGGGGCCTTCTCCGTGCCCCACCAAGGGGCGGTGAGTGCGTCGAAGGTGCCGTTCCGCACCAACTCGCCGTACACAGGCTGCGCCGGACCCGCGGAAGCGGCCGGGGCGGGGCCGACGAGCAGTGCCGCGGCGACGGCCGGTGCGGCGATCAGGGTCATCGGTCTCGAAAGATGTCTCATTCTCTGCCTTCTCGAACAGCGCACCATGCGGGAGGAGATGACGCGGACGACGAACTCGGCCCAGCGGATTGCGCGGTGCAGAATACGCAACGGAAAGTCCGCAAGTGGAGAGAATGATCAGATACGGCCGGATCAGACCGCGAGCGGCAACCGGTCCCAGAACCAGTAGAGGCCGACGATCGCGATGGGCGCCGTGAGCGCTGGCAGCACCCAGCGGTGGGCGGGGGTGCGGCGCAGCAGGACCAGGAGCGGGAACACGACGGCGATGATGCCGAGTTGTACCGCCTCGATGCCGACGTTGAAGCTCAGCAGCGACAGCAGCAGCTCCCACGACCAGCCCTCCTCGATCCCGAGCGCGCCCGCGAAGCCCAGGCCGTGGACGAGGCCGAAAAGGAAGACGGCCGGCAGCCGCCAGCGCTCGTTGCCCTGCCGGTCCCGCAGGGCGACGTTGGCTATGGCCACGGCGGCGATGGAAGCGGCGATCACCGGCTCGACGACCGATCCGGGGACGTCCACGACACCCGTTGCCGCCAGCATGAACGTGACGCTGTGCGCGGCGGTGAACGCGGTCGCGGTGAGCACGATGTCGCGCAGACTGCGCGCGCCCATGAGGAGCAACAGCAGGAAGAGGATGTGGTCGAGGCCGAACAGCAGGTGTTCGGTGCCGAGCAGGAAGAACTCCCCGATCTGGTGCGACTCCTCGTGCCCGGTGGTTTCCAGGGTGGGTTCGGCGGCCGTCAGGATCTGGGAGCCGCGCTGCCCCTCGATGTCGTAGTGGACGATCGTCTCGGTGCTGTGGACGAACGTCTCGCTGTCCGGGAACAGGGCGCTGGAGATCGTGTACGCGCCGCCGGCGCCGCCCGGACAGTCGTAGGACAGGGTCAGGACGGCGAAGGGCCGGGTGCCGCGGGTGCGGACGTCGGCGTCACGGGCGCGGTCGGGTGTGCACGCCTTGCCGTCGCGGGTGACGGCGAAGCGCTCGGTGACGTACTCGTTCACCGCGTCGGCGTTGAGCTTCAGCTGCCGCAGCTGTGTGGCGCGGTCCTTCGCCTCGTACGCCTCGGCGTAGAGCCAGGCCGACTTCATCAGCAGGTCGTATTCGAGATCGAGCGTCGCCGCCACCTGGGCTCCTGCGCCCTCGACATCGACGTAGGCGGCCGTGGTCGCGTCGTGCGCGGCGGCGGGGGCGGGGCGCGTAAACCCTACGGCGAGCAGAGCCAGCAGGGCCACGACGGTGGTGAGGACGGGCAGGCGTGCGGGGCGCATGGTGGTCTCTGTTCTCGTCTTCACGGGCGGGGAACGAGCGGGGTGCACGAGCGGCGGGCCCGCCGGTCCGGACCTGTTGGGTCCGGACC